>NZ_JBUDHV010000004.1:0-130437 GCF_054956795.1 Streptomyces sp. SYSU D01066-1
CATCGTTCGACTTGCATGTGTTAAGCACGCCGCCAGCGTTCGTCCTGAGCCAGGATCAAACTCTCCGTGAATGCTTCAACAGCTCACGGGAGCGGAACCGCCGGAGGAATGATCCGACGGTCCACAGCGTCCTCGCTGTATTTTCTTCAAAGGAACCTCGACCGTCACGAACGTGACGGACGGGGTATCAACATATCTGGCGTTGACTTTTGGCACGCTGTTGAGTTCTCAAGGAACGGACGCTTCCTTCGTACTCACCCGAGAGACTCTCTCAGGCTTTCCTCCGGGCGCTTCCCTTCGGTCTTGCGTCTCCGACTCTATCAGATCCTTTTCCGATCCGATTTCCTCGGTGCTTTCCAGGTTCCCGCTTCCGCGTTTCCCTTTCCGGCGGTTCCGACTTTATCAGAAGTTCTCGGCCGGTTTGGCCGGCGCTCTGTTTCCGATTCATCGGGAGTGGCTTCTTCGACTCTCACAGGAATCGAGAAGCTGATAGACACTCACCGTCGCCTCGGGGCAGGGCCTCCTGCAGGCAACTGTTTGAATCTACCTCCCCGCTCCTGCCGTGTCAACAGCTCTTGCGGGGCGAAGAGGAGACTAGCAGCTCACCAGGTGCACGTGCACATCAGGCGGCCGTCGGCACGGTGGCGCTGCGCTCGGCGGCATCGATGTCACCGGTCGCTCCGGCGCGAGCGGCTCGGCCCCCGAGGACGTAGACGTAGGCGAGGAAGGCCAGTTCTGCCAGGACTCCGATGGTCAGGCGGGCCCAGGTGGGCAGGCCGGACGGGGTGACGAAGCCTTCGATGGCTCCGGAGACGAACAGGACCAGGGCCAGGCCGATCGCCATGCCGATGGCCGCGCGGCCCTCTTCGGCGAGGGCGGTGCGGCGAGTGCGCGGACCGGGGTCGATGAGGGTCCAGCCCAGGCGCAGACCGGTGCCCGCGGCGACGAAGACGGCGGTCAGTTCGAGCAGACCGTGCGGGAGGACGAGACCGAGGAAGGTGTCGAGGCGGCCGGCCGAGGACATCAGGCCGAAGCCGACACCGAGGTTGAGCATGTTCTGGAAGAGGATCCAGATGACCGGGAGGCCCAGGAAGACGCCCAGGATCAGGCAGAGGGCCGCGGCCCAGGCGTTGTTCGTCCAGACCTGGGCGGCGAAGGAGGTCGCCGGGTGGGTGGAGTAGTACGCCTCGTACTGGCCGCCCGGGCGGGTGAGCTCGCGCAGTTCGCTCGGGGCCGCGATGGTGGCCTGGACCTCGGGATGCGTGCCGATCCACCAGCCCAGGAGGGCTGCCACGGCGCTGGAGAGGAGAGCGGTGGGGACCCACCAGTGACGTGCCGTGTAGACGGCGGCCGGGAAACCGTGGGTGAGGAAGCGCGTGACGTCGCGCCAGGACGCGCGTCGGGTGCCCGTCACGGTGGCACGCGCGCGTGCCACGAGTTGGCTGAGCCGGCCGGTCAGCTGGGGGTCCGGGGCGCTGGACTGGATCAGTGAGAGGTGGGTGGCCGTGCGCTGGTAGAGGGTGACGAGTTCGTCGGTCTCCGCGCCGGTGAGGCGGCGCCGGCGCTTGAGCAGGGCGTCGAGCCGGTCCCACTCCGCTCGGTGGGCGGAGACGAAGACGTCGAGGTCCATCGGTGTGCCTGCTCCTCGGCTCTCGTCGGGGCTCGTCGCGGATCAGCTTGTCGTACTGCGGTGCGATGCGTGCCCAGCTTGGCAGACTGGCGGTGTCGGGGGCAGGTCAGGGGAAGGGCGGCAGGCGTGAGTGAGCTGGTGACCGGCGAGGCGGTGGCGTTGGAACTGCGCCCCGCGAAACTGCCCAGCAGGGCGTTGGCGGTGCTGCTCGACCTGGCGGCGGCCGTGGCCGTCTACGTGGCGGTGACGGTCGGGCTGGTCGCTGCCACCGCGTCCCTGGACGAGGCGGCGCAGACGGCGCTGTCGATCGCGGCTTTCGTCCTGTTGCTGGTGGGTGCGCCCGTGGCGGTCGAGACGCTCAGCCATGGGCGGTCGCTGGGCAAGATGGCGTGCGGGCTGCGGGTGGTGCGGGACGACGGCGGGCCGATCCGGTTCCGGCACGCGCTGGTACGCGGTCTCATCGGCGTGGTCGAGATTCTGATGACCTTCGGGGTCGCGGCCTGTGTCGCCTCGCTGGTGTCGGCGCGGGGGCGGCGGATCGGGGATGTGTTCGCGGGCACGCTGGTCGTGCGGGAGCGGGTGCCGGTCGCGCCCGGGGGTTTCGTGCCGCCGCCTCCGCCCTGGCTGGCGGGGCGCTTCTCCGGGCTGGACCTGTCGGCCGTGCCGGACCATCTGTGGCTGGCCGTCCGGCAGTACCTGACGCGGATGCACCAGCTGGATCCGCGGGTGGGGCAGGACATGGCGGGACGGCTTGCCGGTGATCTCGCGGCCCGTACCGGGGTGCCCGTGCCGCAGGACGTGCCGGCGGCCGCCTATCTGGCGGCTGTGGTGCGGGAGCGGCAGGACCGGGAGGCGCGGCGGGCCTTCGGGAGCGGTGCGGCAGGCGTCCCGGGCCCTGGCGGGCAGGCTCGGCCGTCCGCGACGGGCGCCGGTGCGGCGGCCGGGGCCGCCGGTGGGTACGGGCCGTCCGCGACCCGGCCTTCGGCGCCGCCGCACGGGACCGCGGAGCCGTACGGCCGGCCTGCGGAGCCTTCGGGTACCGGGCAGCGTCCGGTGGCGTCGGAGGGGGTGCCGGCGGAGGAGCGTCCGCGCACCGGTTTCGTGCCGCCCTCGTAGGGAGGCGGGCAGCGGCAGTGGGTGTGCCGCCGCCGTGGGGCGGGGCCGGTCGGCGGTGGCCTCTCAGGGGAAGACGGACGGCGGTGACTCGAGGTCCTCGAGTTCGATGCCGGGGGCGGCCAGGACGACGTCGCCGGTGAGGTGCACGATGTGCTGTTCGCCCGTGTCCAAGGCCGTGACCTGGTATTCCTCCACGGTGAGGGGGCCACTGTCAGTGGCGTGTGCTTCTCTTCTCAGCAAGGCCCAGGACTGGTCCACGGTGCGGGGGGCGAGGACCGGTTCCGTGAGGGCCACCAGGCGTACGCGGGTCGCTGACGGGGAGGGGGTGAGGCGCAGGAGACGGGCCGTGGCGACGAGGAAGGCCGGGGAGGTGCCGGTGAAGGCGTGGGCGCGCGCGTTGCCTTCGGTGGCATGGGTCCCGGTGGCGTCGGAGCGGACCCAGGTGACGCCGTCGAGGGCGGCGCCGCGGACCTGCCAGTCGGCGGCGTGGAGTTCGAGGCGGATGGGGCGGCCCAGTCCGTCGAGGGTGAGGTCGACGGAGCCGCTGTGGTCCCCGGTGGGCGTGACCGACTGGGAGACGTAGCGCCAGCCGGAAGGGCCGGGGGCGCACTGGAAGTGTTCTTCCGCGAGGGGGGTGTGATCGTGCGGATCGTGGAGCGAATAACGGCCGCGGGGCATGGGGGTCCTGGATCGTGACGGGCTGGGCCGGCGCTGCCGGTCCGCCGACGGGGCAGGCCCCCGGCACGGGGGTGCGGGGGCCTGCCCCGGAGGAACTGCCGCGGTGAGCGTGTCCGTGCACGGACACGCTCACGCACGCTCGTGCCGAGCGGGAGGGCGGCTCAGTAGCGGTAGTGGTCCGGCTTGAACGGGCCCTCGACCTTCACGCCGATGTACTCGGCCTGCTCCGGTCGGAGCGTGGTCAGCTTGACGCCGAGGGCGTCGAGGTGGAGCCGGGCGACCTTCTCGTCGAGGTGCTTGGGCAGCACGTACACACCGGTCGGGTACTCGTCCGGCTTGGTGAACAGCTCGATCTGGGCCAGCGTCTGGTCCGCGAACGAGTTGGACATCACGAACGACGGGTGGCCGGTGGCGTTGCCCAGGTTCAGCAGGCGGCCCTCGGAGAGCACGATGATGACCTTGCCGTCGGGGAAGGTCCAGGTGTGGACCTGGGGCTTGACCTCGTCCTTGACGATGCCCGGGATCTTCGCGAGACCGGCCATGTCGATCTCGTTGTCGAAGTGGCCGATGTTGCCGACGATGGCCTGGTGCTTCATCTTGGCCATGTCCGAGGCCATGATGATGTCCTTGTTGCCGGTCGTGGTGATGAAGATGTCGGCCTTGTCGATCACCTCGTCCAGCGTGGTGACCTGGTAGCCGTCCATCGCCGCCTGGAGGGCGCAGATCGGGTCGATCTCGGTGACGATGACGCGGGCGCCCTGGCCGCGCAGCGACTCCGCACAGCCCTTGCCCACGTCGCCGTAGCCGCAGACGACCGCGGTCTTGCCGCCGATGAGGACGTCGGTGGCGCGGTTGATGCCGTCGATCAGGGAGTGACGGCAGCCGTACTTGTTGTCGAACTTCGACTTGGTGACCGCGTCGTTGACGTTGATCGCCGGGAACAGGAGGGTGCCGTCGCGCTGCATCTCGTACAGCCGGTGCACGCCGGTCGTGGTCTCCTCGGTGACGCCGCGGATCTCGGAGGCCAGCTGGGTCCACTTCTGCGAGCCGTCGGTGATGGTGCGGTTGAGGAGTTCGAGGATGACGCGGTGCTCGTCGGACTCGGCGGTGTCGGGCGAGGGGACCTTTCCGTCCTTCTCGTACTCGACGCCCTTGTGGACGAGGAGGGTGGCGTCGCCGCCGTCGTCCAGGATCATGTTCGGGCCGCCGGTGGGGCTGTCCGGCCAGGTCAGCGCCTGCTCCGTGCACCACCAGTACTCCTGGAGGGTCTCGCCCTTCCAGGCGAAGACCGGGACGCCCTGGGGGTTGTCCGGGGTGCCGTTCGGGCCGACGGCGACGGCGGCGGCGGCGTGGTCCTGGGTGGAGAAGATGTTGCAGGAGGCCCAGCGGACCCGGGCGCCGAGGGCGACCAGGGTCTCGATGAGGACGGCGGTCTGCACGGTCATGTGCAGGGAGCCGGTGACGCGGGCGCCGGCGAGGGGCTGAGCCTCGGCGTACTCCTTGCGGATGGCCATGAGGCCGGGCATCTCGTGCTCGGCGAGGGTGATCTCCTTGCGGCCGAAGGCGGCCAGGGAGAGGTCGGCGACCTTGAAGTCCTGCCGGTTGTCGACAGTCGTCATGACGAGCTGCTCCTCGGGATCGGGGCGAGGTGGTTACGGCTGATCTGCGCGGCGGCGGACACAGGGGTGCCCTGGGGAGGGCACAGTCATGCCCGCGTGCGCGCAGCGCAGTCCGTCGGAGGCCCTCTCTCCCTCGGCCGGCCCGGGTCCGGGCCGCCCGACCGCCATCAGCAGCGACGTCTGGCTCCGTCCCAAGCTACACCGGTGGCCCCCGCCGTCCCCAGTCCGCCTGCGCACGCATCCGGCCGATCACGCGAAGCGGCCCGCCGGGGTGCCGGCGGGCCGCGGGGAGGTGCGGGCGGGTCAGTGGCCGGTGGGTGAGGTGGCCGGGCCGCCGGGGGTGGCTTCGCGGTCGGCGCCCTTGGCCGCTTCGGCCTCGCTGTAGATGTCCGGCTCCAGGTAGATCACGCGGGCGATCGGGACGGCCTCCCGGATGCGGGCCTCGGCGGAGTCGATGGCGGAGGCGATCTCGGTGGCCGTGCCGTCGTGGCGGACGGCGATCTTGGCGGCGACGAGGAGTTCCTCGGGGCCGAGGTGGAGGGTGCGCATGTGGATGATGCCGGTGACGGTGTCGCCGGCGACGATCGCGGCCTCGATCTTCTCGACCGCCTCGGTGCCGGCGGACTCGCCGAGCAGCAGGGACTTGGTCTCGGCGGCCAGGACGAGCGCGATCAGGATGAGCAGGACGCCGATGCACAGGGTGCCGATGCCGTCCCAGACGCCGTTGCCGGTGAGCAGGGCGAGGCCGACGCCGCCGAGGGCGAGGACGAGGCCGACGAGCGCGCCGAAGTCCTCCAGGAGGACGACTGGCAGCTCGGGCGCCTTGGCACGGCGGATGAACTCGGTCCAGGACTGCTTGCCGCGCAGGGTGTTGGACTCCTTGATGGCCGTCCGGAAGGAGATGCCCTCGGCGATGATCGCGAAGACCAGGACGCCCACCGGCCAGTACCAGTGCTCCAGCTCGTGCGGGTGCTTGATCTTCTCGTAGCCCTCGTAGAGGGCGAACATGCCGCCGACCGAGAACAGCACGATGGAGACGAGGAAGGCGTAGATGTAGCGTTCGCGGCCGTAGCCGAAGGGGTGCTGCGGGGTGGCCGCGCGCTGGGCGCGCTTGCCGCCGAGCAGGAGCAGCGCCTGGTTGCCGGAGTCCGCGAGCGAGTGCACCGACTCGGCGAGCATCGACGACGAGCCGCTGAAGAGGAACGCCACGAATTTCGATGCCGCGATGGCCAGATTGGCGCCCAGCGCCGCCACGATCGCCTTGGTCCCGCCTGACGCGCTCATGTGTCGCGTTGTCCCTTCGCCTTCGTCTGCCCGCGCGTGCCCTCTGCCCGCGCGTGCCGCCCGGGGCTCGGCCGGTGCCCGGCTTTGCCCGTCCTTTGCGGTGGGCCATTGTTGCAGCCCGGCCGGGCGGCGGTGCGCCGACCGGGCTGCCGTGTCCGCGTCACACCCGGACGGTGGCCCGGAAGACCGTCCCGGTACCCGACACTTCGGCTTTCTCACCCGCCGGGACGAAGACGGACGCGCCGGGGGTCAGTTCGTGGTCGCCCGCGCGTACGGTGCCCGCCGTGCACAGGAGGATCTGGGGGGCGGGGCGGGTCAGGTCGTGGGCGTGGGCGCCCTCGGCGAGGACGTGGCGGGAGAGGCGGAACTCGTCGATGGGCGTGTCGTAGGCCTCTTCGCCGTCGGGGGACGCCTCGGGGCGCAGGACGCCGGGGTCGGCGGGCTGGAAGCGGACGACGCGCAGGAGTTCGGGGACGTCGACGTGCTTGGGGGTCAGGCCGCAGCGCAGGACGTTGTCGGAGTTGGCCATGATCTCGACGCCGAGGCCGTTCAGGTAGGCGTGCGGGACGCCGGCGCCGAGGTAGAGGGCCTCGCCGGGCTGGAGGCGGACGTGGTTGAGGAGCAGGGCGGCGAGGACGCCGGGGTCGCCCGGGTAGTGGTGGGCGATGCCGGCGTAAGGAGCGTACGCGCCGCCGAGGCGGGCGCAGGCGGCGGCGGTCTCGGTGACCGTGCGGGCCGTTTCGGCGGGGTCGGCCGTGAGGACGGCGGTGAGGACCTCGCGCAGGGCGGCGTCCTCGGGGTGGGCGCGCAGCAGGTCGGCGTACGGCTTGAGGGAGGGCACGCCGAGGCCGTCGAGGAGGGCGGCGGCCTCCTCGGGGGCGCGGAAGCCGCACAGGCCGTCGAACTCGGTGAGGGCGCAGATCAGTTCGGGCTTGTGGTTGGCGTCCTTGTAGTTGCGGTGGGGGGCGTCGAGGGGGATGCCGCGGCGCTCCTCGTCCTGGTAGCCGTGGCGGGCCTGGTCGAGGTCGGGGTGGACCTGGAGGGAGAGCGGGGCGCCGGCGGCGAGGATCTTGAGGAGGAAGGGCAGCCGGGGGCCGAACCGGGCGACGGAGGCGGGGCCCAGTTCGCGCTCGGGGGCTGCCGCGATGACCTCGTCGAGGGTGCCGCGGCCGGTGCGGGAGGGGGCGCCCGGGTGGGCGCCCATCCACATCTCGGCCTGGGGCTCGCCGGTCGGCTCGGTGCCGAGCAGGGCGGGGATCGCGGTGGTGGAGCCCCAGGCGTAGGGGCGGACGGTGTTGTCGAGGCGGTCCATGGCGTTACGTGGGCTCTCTCTGCCGGCTTCTTGCTCCAACGGGTCCGCGCGGTGCTCCGGCGGACGGTTCGCCTACGAGATCAGGCGCCGGAAGCGAGCGCCAGGTAAACGGCGGCGAAATCCGTGATGGCGATCAGTTCGGCGAGGGTCTCCAGTTCGCCGCCGGCCTCAGGTTCCAGTTCGCTGATCGGCGTGTCGTGGCCGAGGGCCAGGTCGCGGGCGGCGGGGGCGGCGGTGAGGCCGCCGAGGGGGCGGTCGCGCAGCAGGACGACGCGGGCGTGCAGGGCGGACGGCTCCTCCACGCGGTCGCGGAAGAAGTCGTCGGGGTCGGCGCCCGCGGCGAGCGGCCCGGCCAGCAGGACGCTGTGGGCGGCGAGGGCCTCGGGGAGTTCGGCCACGACGGCCGGGGTGCCGGAGAGTTCGGCGAGCGCGGCGGCGAAACGGCGGCCGGCGGGGCCGGCGGAGGTGCCCTCGGTCCATACGACGGGGAGGGCGTCGGCCAGTTCGGCCGCGAGGGTCTTGGCCGGGTTGCCGTACGTCGCGATGGCGGGTCCGCAGCGTTCGGCGACCTGGTCGAGGCGGTCGGCGACCTTCTCCAGGGCGTCGGGCGGGGCGGTGAGCAGGCCGATGCGGTCCAGGAGGGCGAGGAGGGGGGTGAGCAGGGCCCACAGGACGCCGGGGGCGGAACCGGCGAGGGGTTCCTCGTGGTCGTAGGGGGCCGTGGCCATCGGGAGGAACATGCCGTGGGAACCGGCGACCGTCTCGCTGAGCGGGGAGCCGGACGGGGCCACGGCGACGACCGTGCAGCCGCGCCGGTAGGCGGCTTCGGCCAGCAGGGACAGGCCGGGTTCGGTGCCGTCGGGGGTGGCGATGAGCAGCAGGTCCACGGAGCCGGCCCAGCCGGGCAGGTCCCAGCGCAGGGCGCCCGCGGCGGGGGCCACGCCGCTGGGGGCGAGGCGGGTGACGGGGCTGCCGGGGCCGGCGAGCGTGCCGAGGAGGTCGGCGGCGTGGGTGGCGGCGGCACCGGGGCCCGCGATGAGGACGGCACGGGGGCGGCCGTCGGGCTTGAGGTCGCCGACGCCGGTCTCGGCGGCCAGCCGGGCGGCGGTGCGGACGCGGGCGCCGGCTTCGGCGGCGCCGCGGAGCAGGCCCCGGCGGTCGGCGGCGGTGAGGCCTTCGGGGTTGTCGAGCAGCGTTTCGTCGAGCATGGCGGGCGGTCTCCGATCGCCGGGGCGTCAGGTGCGGGCCCGTGCCGGGCGGGGCGGGGCCCGTGCCGGGCGGGGCGCGGTTACTCGGCGGGGCGGCGGGCCTCGTCGACGAGGAGGACGGGGATGCCGTCGCGCACCGGGTAGGCCAGGCCGCAGTCCTGGCCGGTGCAGATCAGTTCCGCGTCCTGTTCCTTGAGGGGGGCGTGGCAGGCCGGGCAGGCGAGGATCTCCAGGAGGCCGGCTTCTAGCGGCATGGGGGTTCCCTTCGGGGCGGAGGGGTCTGTGCGGATGTGCTGGTCAGGGTACCGTCCGGCACGGCGGTACGGCGGCCGAGCGGGTCAGGCCGTGACCGGTGTGAACGGCCGGTGTGAACGGTCGGTGGGACCGGCCGGTGGGACCGGCCGACGGCGCCGGGCCCGCACGGCGCGGCAGCGGTTCCCGCGGAGTCCGGCGCGGGCCGGTCCCGACGCGTCGTCCCGTGGCCGGGGGCCCGCTGCCCCGATGCGCCTCGGCATCGCCTGCATACTGCTGGAAGCTTGCTGTCGGCCGCTGCCCTCGTGACGCCAGGGGCCGTGTTCCCCTGGGCCTTCCCCCGACTTGGCCTTCCCCGACCAGCAGGCCCGCCGAGACAGCAGAACGAGACACAGGAAAGAGAAGGCAGCAGCCGTGGAGAACAAAGCCGAGAAGCTCGCTCGTGTCGTGGCATTCGACTTGGACGACACGCTCACCGTTTCCAAGTCGCGGATCGACGCAGAGATGGCGGGTCTTCTGGCGCGATTGCTGGAGAAGACCGAGGTGTGCATCATCTCCGGGGGACGCTTCGAGCAGTTCGAAGCCCAGGTCCTGCGTCACCTCCGGATCACCGCTTCCGCACGCGAGCGTCTCCACCTCATGCCCACGTGCGGCACCCGTTACTACCGGTGGGACGGGGTGGAATGGCGGCAGGTGTATTCCGAGGACTTCACCCCGCAGGAGAAGCTCCGGGTCATCGAGGCGCTGACGCGGAGCGCCAAGGAGCTCGGACTGTGGGAGTCGAAGACGTGGGGGGACATCATCGAGGACCGCGGAAGCCAGATCACCTTCTCCGCTCTGGGCCAGTCCGCCCCCGTGGAGGAGAAGTACGCCTGGGACCCCGACGGCTCCAAGAAGACGCTCCTGCGTGACCACGTCGCCCGGCGACTCACGGATCTGGAGGTGCGGTCCGGGGGCTCGACCTCCGTCGACGTGACCCGGCTCGGCATCGACAAGGCGTACGGCATGAGGAAGCTCATGGAACATCTGCGTCTCGTCGAGAACGACATCCTGTTCATCGGGGATCGTCTCGAAGAGGGGGGCAATGACTATCCGGTCAAGGCCATGGGGATCGCCTGCGTGGAGGTGGACCGCTGGGAAGACACCGCTGACTACGTGTCGCGGCTCCTCGCCTCCGACGCCATACGCGAGGCTGGCTGACCCGTACCCGCTCATCGGCGCCGCGGGCTGACGAGCAGGTCAGCGCCGGACGGCTCCCTCAGGGGGCGCCGGCCGCGGCCGGGTCGGCGTAGAGGGAGGGGTTCTCGCAGTCCCGGATGACGGAGGCGGGCCAGTTCTCGTCGTAAGCGGCGCAAGAAGAGATCCGGTCGAACGCCACCGTCTTTTCCGTGCCGACGGTGATCAGAACAGCGCTGCGTGCGAGATCAGCGATGGTTCACGGCAGCATCCACCCCAGCACCGGTGCGGACTGGCCGACCACGATCAGGCACATCACCAGCAGCAGGCCGAGGCTCCAGGGCAGCACCTTGCGCAGCAGGTCGCCCTCGCGGCCGGCCAGGCCGACCGCGGCGCAGGCGATGGTGAGGTTCTGCGGGGAGACCATCTTGCCGAGGACGCCGCCGGAGCTGTTGGCGGCGGCGAGCAGTTCCGGTGACAGGCCCGACTCCCGCGCGGCGGTGACCTGGAGGGCGCCGAAGAGGGCGTTGGCGGAGGTGTCGGAGCCGGAGACGGCGACGCCGAACCAGCCCAGGACCGGGGAGAGGAAGGCGAGTCCGGCACCGGCCGCCGCGACGAAGTGGCCGATGGTGGCGGCCTGTCCGGAGAGGTTCATGACGTAGGCGAGGGCCAGCACGGAGGTCACGGTGAGGACGGCGAAGCGCAGTTCGTGGACGGTGGCGAGCCACTCCTTGACCGCCACGCGCGCGTGCACGCCGATGACGAACGCCGTGGCCACTCCCGCGAACAGCACCAGCGTGCCGCCGGTGGAGACGACCGGCCAGGTGAAGACGTTGCCGCCGACCCGCTCCCCGTCCGGCCCGGCGACGTCCAGGAAGGGCCAGTCGTAGGTCCGGGTGGCCCCGGCCAGCCGGTCCTTGACCGCCGGGATCTGCGCGACCGAGAAGACGACGACGATCAGCGCGTAGGGGGCGTAGGCGCGGACGACCTCCCGCGCGGGGTCCTGTTCGTCGAGTTCCTCGCTGCGTACGCCGGTCAGGACCGAGGTCCGTACGGGTTCGGCGGCGGGCCGCCGCGCCCGCGGCACGGCGACCAGGGCGCCCGCCCCGGCGAGGGCGGCGCCGATGTCGGCGAGCTGGGCGGAGACGTAGTTGGAGGCGGCGAACTGGGCGACGGCGAAGGCGGTCCCGCAGACCAGCGCGGGCACCCAGGTCTCGCGCAGGCCGCGCCGGCCATCCACCAGGAAGACGAGCACCAGGGGGACGAGAAGGGCCAGCAGCGGGGTCTGGCGGCCCACCACGGAGGCGACGTCGTCCAGCGGCAGCCCGGTCACCTGGGCGAGGGTGACCACCGGGGTGCCCATCGCCCCGAAGGCGACCGGCGCGGTGTTGGCGACCAGTGACACCACCGCCGCGCGGACGGGGTCGAACCCGAGCGCCACGAGCATGACCGAGCAGATGGCGACCGGCGCCCCGAACCCGGCGAGCGCCTCCAGGAGGGCGCCGAAGCAGAAGGCGACGACGAGCGCCTGGACGCGCGGGTCGTCGGAGAGGCGGCCGAAGGAGCGCCGGAGGATGTCGAAGTGCCGGGTGCGGACGGTCATGCGGTACACCCACAGGGCGTTGACCACGATCCACAGGATGGGGAAGAGGCCGAAGACGGCGCCCTGGACGCCGCTGGAGAGGGTCTGCCCGAGCGGCATGCCGTAGGCGAGCCGGGCGACCAGGACGGCCGCCAGGAGGCCCGTCAGCCCCGCCAGGTGGGCCTTCAGCCGCACGCCGCCGAGCAGGACGAGGACGAGGACCAGGGGTGCCGCCGCGACCAGGGCGGACAGGCCGAGCGAGCCGGCGACGGGGTCGAGTTCCTGGACGTACACGGGCGCCTCCCCGGTTCCGCCGCGCGAGAGGTGCTTCTCGCCGCTGAACCACTGAGACGGAATGGTCGTGTCCGCGACAAGGCCGCGTCAATGACCGTGCGGCGACGAGTCCGGAGCCGGGCGGCTCAGTTGTCCGGTGACCGCAGGACCCTCAGGTGCCCGCGCCGGGCGACCTCCATCGGGTCGGCCGACCGCGCCCCGCCGGCCCCCGCGGCCCGCTCCTGGGGCCGGGCCGCCTCGCGCACCGCGTTCGCCAGCGCCTCCAGGTCGTCGCCGCTGGGGCGGGCCGGGGCGGAGCCGTCGAGGAGCCGGACGACCTCCCAGCCGCGCGGGGCGGTGAGGCGCTCGGAGTGCTCGGCGCACAGGTCGTAGCAGTGCGGTTCGGCGTAGGTGGCGAGCGGGCCGAGGACGGCGGTCGAGTCGGCGTAGACGTACGTCAGCGTCGCTACGGCGGGACGGCCGCAAGCGGTGCGCGAACAGCGACGTACAGGGCTCACGATGTTGGACGGTACCGCACTCTTGAGCGGGCCGCGACGACTCCCCACCGGGTCACTCCACCGTGTCGCGCTGTGAGACACGCCACACACCCGTCCGGGCTCACTTCGCTGACCTGCGCGGACACCGCGCGCCGCGATGCCGGGCGGGCCGGAAACAGGCCATGATCCCACACAAACCACACCAATCGCCCCGCTCTCCCGGCCCCCGGGCGATACCGGAGAGATACGGAATCGAGCCCCGACCTTGGCTTGAACCGTCGCCTCCCGACGTGCCGCCGGCGGTCCCGTGTCCGGTGTGGAGCCCGCCGTCCGGGTCCCGCGAGGACTACGCTTCCCCAGTGATGGACAACCCCGTGACGCCCCGCGACGCCGCCCTGGGCCCCCGCCGCCGTGACCGCCACGGCCGGGGCATGCGCGGCCCGATCGCGCCCCCGCAGGTACCGCTCGCCGCGAGCCGCGGTGACGTGTTCAGGGATCTGGTGGAGGACTCCGTCGAACGGCTGGAACGGCGGTGGCCGCAACTCGCCGACATCGACTTCCTCGTCCTGGAGGTCCCGCGGCCGGACCAGAGCGGTGAGGCGTGGAGCGACGAGGCCGTGCCGCTGGGCGGCACGGTGCCCGCGCGGGACGGCCGGCGGGCGCGGGTGGTGGTGTACCGGCGGCCGGTCGAGATCCGTGCCAAGGGACGGGACGAGCGGGCCATGCTGGTGCACGAGGTCGTGGTCGAGCAGGTCGCCGACCTGCTGGGGCTGACGCCGGAGACGGTCGACCCGCGCTACGGCGAGGACTGACCGGCCCCGGCCGCCGTCACTCCTGGAGGACCGACAGGTCCTCCTCCGCCTCCGGCACCGACACCGTCCCCCGGTCGTCCGGGAGGGTCTGTGTGGTGAAGGCCGAGACGCCGCCCTCCGTCGCCGTCAGTGTGCGGGCCGCGTACACCGGGCCGCCCGACACCGGCTCGACCGTCAGGGCGTACGTGCCCTTCAGGCCCTCGGGGACCGGGATCTCGACGTCCTGGGTCGTGCCGCCCTCGATGGTGTACGTCTTCGTCGCCCGGGTGCCGCCCTCGCTGCCCGCCGACGCCATGACCTTGATCTTCGCGGCGCTCTTGGGGGCCGTGACGGAGAGCGTCGTGCCCTTGGCGCGGTTGTCCACCGCGGTCGCGCGCGTCCCGACCGGGCTCGTGGCGGGGATGAAGGCGGTCTCCTGGCCGGAGTTCTCGCCCCGCACCACGCGAACCGCCGCGACGACGGGCACCGACCGGCCGGTGGGGGTCAGCACCAGCGAACCGGCCTCGCCCCGGGTCACGTCCGCGAGGTCGACGGCGGTCGTCACGCCCGCCTTCACCCGTACCGTCTCGAATCCGGCGGGGGTGATCAGCCCCGTCGGGGAGGCGAGCTCGACCTGGAGGTCGGCGTCGGTGTCCCCGGGCGTGAACACCACCAGCCGTACGTCCTCGGCGTCCTGGGGGATGCCCGGCAGGACCAGGCTGCCCGCCGGGTCGGTGGAGGCGGCGAGCCAGTCGCCGCCCAGCTTGTCGTGCAGGGCCTGCACGGCGGCGCCGACCCGGCCGCTGCGGACGCCGACGTGCACGGTGAGGTCGGACTCCGCCTCCTCGCTGAGCGTGGACAGCAGGACCGACTCCGTGGCGTGCGGCTTGACGGTGATGCCCTCGCCCGCCGTCGACTCCACGGCGCCGTCCTCGCCGTACAGCTCGATGTCGACCACGGCGGCCGAGTCGTCGGGGTTGGTCAGCTGCACGTAGTCGGTGCGGCCGGGGTCCGTGCTGGCGCCGGGGAACCAGAACTCCGTGTCCGCCTGGGCGCAGGTGAGGCCGAGGAGTCCGCGTCCGGTGCCGGCGGCGACCTCCGTGGTCTGCTGCACGGTCCAGCCCGGCGCGAACTCGCCCTCCGCCGTGCCGATCAGGGCGGGCGCGTCACCGCCGGAGACGTCGGTGGTGGCCGGCGTGCCGGGCTCCTTCGGCTTCAGTACGGCCTCGGCGTCCTGTTCGCCGGCCTGCGCCCCGGCCGCCGTCAGCAGCGCCTCGCCGTCGCCCTCGGCGCCCTCGGTGACGGGTGTGAAGGACGTGTACGTCGTCTCGGCGAGGTCGGAGGTGCTGGGTGCCGGGCAGGTCAGGGCGGTGCGCTCGACGGGCAGCAGGGCGGCCGACCCCACCGGGCCGGCGCCGGTGGCCCCCGGGGTGGAGACCACCGCGAACCCGGTGACGGCGGCGAGCGCGGCCGTACCGGCGATGAGGGACAGGGTGGTGCGCTTCACTGCTGACTCCCGTCGGGACGCTCACTGCCCGTGCCGTGCGGATGCGGGGGCCGCGCCGGGTCGTACGGCGCCTCGTGGCCCCCCTGGCCCTGGCCGTAGGCCTGGCCGTAGGTCTGGTCGAAGTCCTGCCCGTGGTCCCGCCCGTACTCCTGGCCGGGTCCCTGGCCGCCGTACCCCTGGTCGTAGCTCTCCGCACCGCCCTGGCCGCCGTAGGCGTACGGGTCGTACTGGCCGCCCTGGTACTGCTCCTGCGGGTACGGCGCCTCCTGGTACGCGTCCGCCGAGTGGGTCCGCGGCACCTGCTCGTAGGCGTCGGCGGCGTCGGCCGCGTACTGCTCCGCGTACTGCTCATGGTGCTGCGGAGCGCCGTAGGCGTCGTACGTGCCGCCGCCCGCGTCCGCCTGCCAGTCGTCGTAGGACTGCTGCCGGGGAACGGCCGCCGGGGTCTCCTCGGCCCCGGGAACCGGCTGTTCCTCCTCCGCCTCCGCCTCCGCCTGCGCCCGCAGGCGGCGGGCCCGGCGGCCCTCGCCGGTGACGGCCTCCGCCGGGACGGCCGGCTCGTCGGGCAGGTCGTCGTCGACGTCGCGGCGCCGCCCGGGCAGGGCGAGGACGACGAGGACGACGGCGAGCAGGCCCTGGGCCCACAGCCAGGCGGTGCGGGTGAGCGGCTCGTCGTAGGTGACGTCCAGCTCGCCGCCGGCCGCGGGGAGTTCGAAACCCTGGGCCCAGCCGTCGACCGTGGTGCGGGTCAGCGGCTCGCCGTCCAGGGTGGCGCTCCAGCCGGTGTCGGCGGTGTCGGCGAGGCGCAGGACGCGGCCTTCGGCGCCGGACTCGATCGTGGTGTGGATCTCGACCGGTCCGGCGGCGACCGGCTCGGGCGTCTTGGACCCGGTGACGACGGTGGCCCGCGCGACCTCCTGGTCGACCCGCCACAGGCCGCTGCCGTCCTGCTGGCTGAGCCGGCTCAGGCCGGGGGTGGTGTCCAGGACGCGGGTGACCTCCCGGGGCGCTCCCTTGCGCACGAGGACGTAGCGCACGGCGTAGCCGCCGAGCTGGTCGGCCTGGTCGGCGCCGGACCCGGCGACGAGGTTGGCGACGACCTTGCCGAGGCCGCTGTCCGAGCCGGCGGCGGCCAGTTCGGCGTCGCCGAGGCGGGCGCCGGAGCCGCGCACCAGGGTGTAGCGCACGTGGGCGGTGGAGTCGCTGTCGAGGACGAGGGTGCGGGCCTGGTCGCGGCCGCCGCTCTCCTCGGCGACGAACGCGGGCACCTGTACCGGGTCGCGCCGCTCCAGCGGGCCGTCGGCGCCGCCGATCACCCAGGTCGCGGCGGTGATCAGCGGTCCGACGGCCGAGGCCAGGGCGATCAGCACGGCGACCGGCTGGCGCCAGCCGAAGCTCTGCTCGGCGACCCGCGCGCGTGCCCCGTCCGCGCCGAGGGCGGCGGCGGACAGCAGGGCGATGCCGTAGACGAGGGTGGCCGGGCCGGCCCAGGCGGAGCCGTTGGACAGGACGGCGAGGACGAGGCCGGTCAGGGCGGCCGACCAGGCCGTCCGGATGCCCAGCTGCCGCTCGGAGCGCAGCAGGGCGGCCAGCGCGGCCAGCACGATGCCCAGCAGCAGCACTCCGCCGGCCGTGCCGGGGCCGCCGGGGCTCGCGCCGAGCAGGTCGAGCGCGGAGGCGGCCGAGGAGCCGTACTCCAGGCCGGCCTCCTGGAAGAACCCGAACGGGAGCAGCGACAGCGACCAGGGGGCGAGCAGCAGCAGCGGCGTGCCGAGCTGGGCGAGGAGACGCGGGCCGTAGGCGGTGATCTCGCCGCGGCGCAGGGCCAGCACCCCGAGGCCGAGGACCAGCGCCGCCGGCCACACCACCGGGGTGAAGGCGGTGGTGACGGTCAGCAGCAGGGCGTAGGCCCAGGTGGCCCGCCAGCTGCCGCGTCCGCCGCCGGGGCGGGTCAGGCCGGCCGCCGCGACGCCCGCGCGGGCGATCAGCGGCAGCAGCACGGCGAGGACGGCGGTGCCGATCCGGCCGCCGGCCAGGGCGCCGGTGGCGGCGGGCAGGAAGGCGTAGACCACGGCCGCCCAGGCGCGCAGCAGCCGGGAGGTGACCAGCGGGCGGGAGGCGAAGTACGCGGTGAGGCCGGCCAGCGGGACCGAGCAGACCAGCAGGAGGGTGACGGCGAGCCCGGTGGAGCCCAGCAGCACGGAGGCGAGCAGGGCGACGATCGCCAGGTAGGGCGGTGCGGAGGCGGTGCCGCCCGCGCCGACCGCGTGCCAGGAGTCGGTGTAGCGCGACCAGAGTTCGCCGGCGCCGTCCGGTGCGGGCAGCAGCGCGCCGCCGGCCAGCGCGCCACTGCCCAGCAGGGCGCGGCAGGCGGCCAGCGAGATCAGCAGCAGTACCAGGAAGAGCACCGGGCCGGGCTTGCGGGCGATGCGCTTGAGGCGGGCGAACTGCTCGATCTCCAGGAAGTCGGCGTCGTCGCCGCCGGGTCCGGACTCGACGGCGCCGCCGTGCCGCCCGGCGCCCGAGGTCACCTCGGCGTCGGAGCGGTCGGTGAAGCTGGCCGCGGCCTGTTCGACGGTGGCCCGGACGGTGGCGCCGGGCGGCGGGAACAGGGCGCGCAGTTCGTCCTTGTCGATCCGCGGGCGGCCTCTGACGCGCCGTCCGGCGAGGATGCGCTCGGGGCGCAGCACCACGCTCAGCAGGCCGCTGACCTCGTCGAGGGCCTGTCCGGGCACCTTGCCGACGAGGTAGGCGAGGGTGCGCAGCAGCGTGCCGAGGACGATGCGGAACAGCGTCCAGGGCAGGGCGGCGGTGCGGGTGTTGACGAGCAGGGTGTGGACGGCGCCGGCCTTGTCGACCTTGTGCGGGGAGGCGGTGGCGCGTCCCGCGCAGTCGACGGCGCGGCGCTCGCGGGAGGCCGCCTCGGCGTGCCGTACGACCGCGTCGGGTGCGACCAGGACGCGGTGTCCGGCGGCGTGGGCGCGCCAGCACAGGTCGACGTCGTCGCGCATCAGGGGCAGCCGCCGGTCGAAGCCGCCGAGCGCCTCGAAGACGTCGCGGCGCACCAGCATGCCCGCGGTGGACACCGACAGCACGCCGCGGACGTGGTCGTGCTGTCCCTGGTCCTGCTCGCGCCGGTCCAGACCGGTCCAGCGGCGGCCGGAGTTGGCGATGGAGACGCCGACCTCCAGCAGCTGCCGCCGGTCGTACCAGCCGCGGAGTTTGGGGCCGACGACGGCGACGTCCTCGCGGCCGAGTCCGTACTCGTTGTCCACGACGCGCAGCAGCTGGGCGAGGGCGTCGGGTTCGGGGGCGCAGTCGTCGTGCAGCAGCCACAGCCAGTGCACGGGCTCCCCGTGGGGGAGGTCCGGCAGGTCGTAGGCGTCGTCGCGCCAGGTGCGCGTGACGGGGTCCCAGCCGCTGGGCCGCTTCAGGTACGGCAGGTCGTCCGGGGTGAGGACGGGCGCGGTGCGGGCGGCCTCCTCGACGGCCTGGCCGAAGCCGGTGCGCCGGGCGAGGTGCAGGACCCGGTCGTCGCCGAGCGCCTCGGCGACCAGCTCGGCGGAGGCGTCCGCGCTTCCGGTGTCGGCGGCGACGGCGTACTGGACGGGCCGTTCCTGGCCGAGCAGGCCGGACAGCGCGTCGGGCAGCCAGCGGGCGCCGTCGTGGGAGACGAGGACCGCGGTCACCACATGACGCGGGAACTCAGGTGAGGCAGCGGTGTCGTGATCTGCTGCCGTGTGGCTGTGCACGGACATCGAGGTACGGGCCCCGGTTCGGTGGACTGCGGTGGACGCCGGCGCCCGGTGGGAGGGCGAGGCGTCTCGGACGAGCGCCCACACTATCGGCTGGCCATGAGGACGGCCCGCCGCCTGTGGACAACCCACCCGCGACGGGCCGTTCGTACCGTAAGTCCCCGAGCGCGCCCTGCCCCGCGGGGACCGGCGCGGTCAGACCGCCGCCTTCTTCAGCCGGCGGCGCTCCCGCTCGGACAGACCGCCCCAGATGCCGAACCGCTCGTCGTTCGCCAGGGCGTACTCGAGGCACTCGGAGCGCACCTCGCAGGCGAGGCAGACCTTCTTGGCCTCCCGGGTGGAGCCGCCCTTCTCGGGGAAGAAGGACTCGGGGTCGGTCTGGGCGCACAGCGCGCGCTCCTGCCAGCCGAGTTCCTCGTCCGCGTCGTCGACCAGCAGTTGCTGCACCAGCTCGGTCATGTGCGCCCCTCGTCTGTCTTCGCGTCCCCGTGATGTGGCCGTTACCGATTCCGGCCGAACGACACGAGTGAAATTACAAGTGTGCTGCTCCGGGCGAGTCAAGCCGAGATCTGCTATTGGGCCCCTTATTCACTCTGCGGAACCAAGGCCGAGCGGAAAGTGTTCAAATCGGCATAAAGCTCCGCACACCGACAGGGACCGCGAGGTCGCCACCCCGGCCACAGGGGAGGACGCCCCGCCGTTCGATCTCGTTCCTGCGCACCCACCGAAGCGGCCTTGATCACATTCGGATCACGGGACGGCAACGGGGGTTGTGCGCCCGGCTTGTGCGCCATGTGTCCCGGAAGTCGGACGAGCAAACCTGTCATCTTTCAGGTGAACCGGATGAGGTGAACCATGTCCCACATTTCGGGCGGCGAGTTGACAGTGCAGGTGTGAGCCGCTGTCCTTGTGGGCATGCTCGCGAATTCGGCACTCACCTCGACCCGCCCCGCCGGGTCCCACGGTGCTGCCCGCGCTCGCTGTAGCTGTCGCTGTTCCGGCTGTTGAGCCACGCCCGCTCCGGCCGCCTTCCGGGTCCACTCGACCCGCCCGTCTCCTCCCGCCCCACCAGGGCGCCTCCGTCCTCCCCGCACTCTTCCGCCGAGGAACCACCCCACCCATGAACAGCGACAGCGACCTGCAGATCGCCGGCGACATCCTCGAAGTACCGCACCTCCTGCAGCCACCGCGCGAGCACCCGGCCACGGTGGCCGAGTTCGCCGGCCTGGCCCGCTCCATCGCCGCGGACCGCGCCCAGTGGGAGCACCTCGTCCGCTACGACGCCCTCTCCCGCTGGTACCACCGGCTGCGCACCGGCCCCGGCTACGAGGTGTGGCTGCTGTCCTGGGTGCCCGGCCAGGGCAGCGGACGGCACGACCACGGCCCGTCCTGCGGGGTGCTGACCGTCCTGGACGGCACGCTCACCGAGCACAGCCGGCGCGGCACGCGCGCGTTGCGGCCGGGTGGGCAGCGGGTGTTCGCGCCGGGCTACGTGCACGAGGTGGTCAACGAGTCCCTGGAGCCGGCGGTCAGCCTGCACGTCTACCACCCGGGCCTGACCGACATGACCGTGTACTCGGCGTACTCGGCGCGCTGCACCCCCGCCCCGGCGACCGCCTGACGCACTGTCGTACCCGCCTGCGAGACTGGGCGCATGCGCATTGTGGTTCTGGCAGGCGGCATCGGCGGTGCCCGGTTCCTGCGCGGCCTGAAGCGGGCCGCGCAGGACGCGGAGATCACGGTCATCGGCAACACCGGCGACGACATCCACCTCTTCGGGCTGAAGGTCTGCCCGGACCTCGACACGGTGATGTACACGCTCGGCGGCGGCATCAACGAGGAGCAGGGCTGGGGACGGGCCGACGAGACCTTCCACCTCAAGGAGGAGCTGGCGGCGTACGGCGTCGGGCCCGAGTGGTTCGGCCTGGGCGACCGCGACTTCGCCACGCACATCGTGCGGACCCAGATGATCACCGCGGGTTATCCGCTCAGCGCGGTGACCGAGGCGCTCTGCGACCGCTGGCAGCCCGGCGTGCGCCTCCTGCCGATGACCGACGACCGGGTGGAGACGCACGTCGCCGTGGAGGTCGACGGCGAGCGCAGGGCGATCCACTTCCAGGAGTACTGGGTGCGGCTGCGCGCCTCGGTCCCGGCGGAGGCGGTCGTCCCGGTCGGCGCGGAACAGGCCAAGCCCGCCCCCGGTGTGCTCGAAGCGATCGCCGACGCCGACCTGATCCTCTTCCCGCCCTCCAACCCGGTCGTCTCCATCGGCACGATCCTCGCCGTGCCCGGCATCCGGGAGGCGATCGCCGAGGCGGGCGTGCCGGTGGTCGGCCTCTCCCCCATCGTCGGCGACGCGCCGGTGCGCGGCATGGCCGACAAGGTCCTCGCCGCGGTCGGCGTGGAGTCCACCGCCGCCGCGGTCGCCGAGCACTACGGCTCGGGCCTGCTCGACGGCTGGCTGGTCGACACCGTCGACGCCGGCGCGGTCACCCGTGTGGAGGCGGCCGGCATCCTCTGCAGGGCCGTTCCGCTGATGATGACCGGCCTCGACGCCACCGCGCGGATGGCGCGGGAGGCGCTGGCGCTGGCCGAGGAGGTGCGGGCGGCTTGAGCGGGGGGAGCGGCTACCGGGTCTGGGCCGTGCCCGGACTGCCGGAGGTGCGGCCCGGCGACGACCTGGCGAAGCTGATCGCCGCGGCCGAGCCGGGCCTGGCCGACGGGGACGTGCTCCTGGTCACCTCCAAGATCGTCTCCAAGGCCGAGGGCCGGGTGCTGAAGGCCGCCGACCGGGAGGCGGCCATCGACGCGGAGACGGTGCGGGTGGTCGCCCGGCGCGGCGCGCTGCGCATCGTCGAGAACCGCCAGGGCCTGGTCATGGCCGCGGCGGGCGTCGACGCCTCCAACACCCCGGCCGGCACCGTCCTCCTGCTCCCCGAGGACCCGGACGCCTCCGCCCGCGCCCTCCGCGACGGGCTGCGCGAGGCCCTCGGCGTGCGGGTCGGCGTGGTCGTCACCGACACCTTCGGCCGTCCCTGGCGCTCCGGGCTCACCGACCTGGCGATCGGCGCGGCCGGCGTCCGCGTCCTCGACGACCTGCGCGGCGGCACCGACACCCACGGCAACGCGCTCGGCGCCACCGTCGTCGCCACCGCCGACGAGCTGGCCGCCGCGGGCGACCTCGTCAAGGGCAAGGCCGCCGGACTGCCGGTCGCCGTGGTCCGCGGCCTGCCGCACACCCTGACCGAGGACGACGGCGAGGGCGCCCGCGCCCTGGTCCGCGGCGCCCGCGACGACATGTTCCGCCTGGGCACCTCCGAAGCCGTACGGCAGGCGGTCACCCAGCGGCGTACCGTACGGACGTTCACGGACGAGCCCGTCGACCCCGGCGCGGTCCGCCGCGCGGTGGCCGCGGCGGTCACGGCTCCGGCCCCGCACCACACCACGCCCTGGCGCTTCGTCCTCCTGGAGTCGGCGGAGTCCCGCACCCGCCTGCTGGACGCCATGCGGGACGCCTGGATCGCGGACCTCCGCCGCGACGGCAGGTCGCAGGAGTCCATCGCCAGGCGGGTCCGCCGCGGTGACGTCCTGCGCGACGCCCCCTGCCTCGTCGTCCCCTGCCTGGTCATGGACGGCTCGCACACGTACGGGGACGCGCGGCGGGACGGGGCGGAGCGGGAGATGTTCGTGGTCGCGGCCGGGGCCGGGGTGCAGAACTTCCTGATCGCGCTGGCCGGGGAGCGGCTCGGCTCGGCGTGGGTGTCCTCGACGATGTTCTGCCGCGAGGTCGTACGGGAGGTCCTGGACCTGCCGGCCGGCTGGGACCCGATGGGGGCCGTCGCGGTGGGCCACCCGGCGCGGGAGCCCCGCCCGCGGCCGGAGCGGGCGCCCGGGGACTTCATCGAGGTCCGCTGACCGGAGCGCCTACCCTCGTAGGGACCCCTCCCCGCCATCCCCAGGGACACCATCCGTGGCCGGACGCTTCGCTCCCCGCCCCGCGCGTACGCCGGCGTACGGCGGGCAGGGCGCCGTGCCCGGCGGGAGCGTGCCGGGGCCGGCTCCGGTGCCGGGGAAGGTCCGCGTCTGGGTGCCCGACGGGCCGCTCGACCTCGGCCTGGTCCTCGGCCCGCTGCGGCGCGGCCCCGGGGACCCGACCTTCCGGGCGACGCCGGACGGCGCGGTCTGGCGGTCCGGCCGGACGCCGGCCGGGCCCGGGACGCTGCGGGTCGCCGCGCGCGGCGGTGCGGTACGGGGCGAGGCGTGGGGGCCGGGCGCGGAGTGGCTGCTGGACCGGCTGCCGGGGTTGCTGGGGGCCGACGACGACCCGTCCGCGTTCGTGCCCAGGCACCGGTTGCTGGCGGTGACGCGGCACCGGCGGCCGGGACTGCGGCTGGGGCGGACCGGGCTGGTGCTGGAGTCGCTGATCCCGTCGGTGCTGGAGCAGAAGGTGACGGCGGCGGAGGCGTACCGGGCGTGGCGGCTGCTGGTACGGGCGTTCGGCGAGCCGGCGCCGGGGCCGGTGCCCGCCGGCCTGTACGTGATGCCGGCGCCGCGGACGTGGGCGCTGATCCCGTCCTGGGAGTGGCACAGGGCCGGGGTCGACGACAAGCGGGCGTCCACGGTCCTGCGGGCCGTGCGGGTCGCCGCGCGGCTGGA
This sequence comes from Streptomyces sp. SYSU D01066-1, assembly GCF_054956795.1. Lineage (NCBI taxonomy): Bacteria > Bacillati > Actinomycetota > Actinomycetes > Kitasatosporales > Streptomycetaceae > Streptomyces > Streptomyces sp. SYSU D01066-1. The sequence continues at coordinate 23,337 of NZ_JBUDHV010000004.1, forward strand.
GGAGGCGGCCGGGATGGAACCGGCGGCGGCGCGGGCGCGGCTGGAGGCCGTACCGGGGGTGGGGCCGTGGACCTCGGCGGAGGTCGTGCAGCGCAGTCACGGGGCGCCGGACGCGGTGACGGTCGGGGACCTGCATCTGCCGGGGATCGTGGGGTTCGCGCTGGCCGGGGACCGGGACGCGGACGACGAGGAGATGCTGCGGCTGCTGGAGCCCTATGCCGGGCAGCGGCACCGGGCGGCGCGGTTGATCCTGTTGAGCGGTCGGGTGCCGGAGCGGCGGGGGCCGCGGGCGGCTCCGCGGGGGTTCGAGCGGTTCTGACCGGTGCCGTACGGCGTGTGAACGGTGCTGATGTGATGCCCGGCGTCGTGGTCGGCGTGGGTGGGTGGCGCGACCCGGCGCTGACCGGTTGCCGCCGCGCCCGCCCGTGCCGCCCCAGGCGGTACGACTGCCCGTGGTCACGCGGCCTGTGCCGCCCGCGCGAGTGAGCGGATCCCCCGATGCCGCGCCGGCGGCATGGGGACGTGCCCGCACCCGCGTACGGCGGCAAGGGGCCGGGGTGGGGGGTGTCCGCCCGCGGCGGTCGGCGCGTCGACCCGCTCCACCCCCGCGGCAGACCGATTCCGCGCCGTTCCGAGGACGGACACCCCCGCCCCGGCCCCGACCCCGAAGCACGCCCTGGGCGCTACGCGCACCCCCACCGCACCCGCACAGGCGCCGCGGGCACCCCCTACTGATCGGACGAGAACCGCACCGCCCCCGCCGGGATCCGCGCGTCGCACCACACCCGGACGCCCTCCCTCAGCTCGTTGTCCGCGCCGATCACCGCACCGTCCCCGATCACCGTCCCGGTGACCACCGACCGTCTCCCGACCCGGGCCCCGTTGCCGATGAGCGAGTCCGTGACGACCGCGCCCGGCTCGATCACCGCGCCCGGCAGGATCGTGCTGCCGAATATCCGCGTCCCCTCCGCGACGAACGCCCCCTCGCCCACCACCGTCCCGCCCGACAGCTTGGCGTCCGGCGCCACCCTCGCCGTCGGCAGGACGAGCCGGTCGCCGCAGCGGCCCGGCACGGCCGGGGACGGGGCGCGGCCCAGGACCAGGTCGGCCGACCCCCGTACGAACGCGGCCGGGGTGCCGAGGTCCAGCCAGTACGTGGAGTCGACCATCCCCTGCAGGTGCGCCCCCGTCGCCAGCAGTTCCGGGAACGTCTCGCGCTCCACCGACACCGGCCGCCCCGCCGGGATCGTGTCGATGACCGACCGGCGGAAGACGTACGCCCCCGCGTTGATCTGGTCGGTGACGATCTCCTCCGGCGTCTGCGGCTTCTCCAGGAAGGCCAGGACGCGGCCCGCGCCGTCCGTCGGGACGAGTCCGTAGGCCCGCGGGTCCGTCACCCTCGTCAGGTGCAGGGAGACGTCCGCGCCCGTCGCCTCGTGGGTGTCCACCAGCGCCCTGATGTCCAGCCCCGTCAGGATGTCGCCGTTGAAGACCAGCACCGGCTCGTCGGGCCCCGACCGCAGCCGCGAGGCCACGTTGCGGATCGCCCCGCCGGTGCCGAGCGGCTCCTTCTCCGTCACGTACTCGATGTGCAGCCCCAGCGACGAGCCGTCCCCGAAGTACGGCTCGAACACCTCCGCCAGATAGCTCGTCGCGAGCACGATGTGCTCGACCCCCGCCGCCTTCGCCCGCGCCAACTGGTGCGTGAGGAACGGCACCCCCGCTGCCCTGACCATCGGCTTCGGCGTGTGCACCGTGAGCGGGCGCAGCCGTGTGCCCTTGCCGCCGACCAGGAGGATCGCTTCTGTCACCTGTCGTCTCTGCTTCCTGCCGGGACCGGCCGAACTTCCTTTCGGCCGGCCAGTGTATGCAGACCGGTGGATCCGTCCTTGCCCCGCCGCTCAACGGCCCTGGTACTTGGCCGCGGCCGAGCGGGCCGTGCCGAGTTCCTTGTACAGCTGCGCACCCGGACAGCTCGTGTTGAAGCCGTCGCGGTGCCCGGAGATCACACTGAGTCGTACGTTCTCGCCTTTTCGGTAGAGATTGCCACCACCGGACTTCAGGTATGTCTTGCCGAGGGGATTCATGCCGTACAGGCCGAGCTTCCACGCGCTCAGCCGGGCCACCGCCCGGACCGCCGCCGCGGTGGGCTTCTTCGTGCTGTACGTGCCGAGTACGGCGACCCCCATGCTGTCGGAGTTGAAGCCGAGGGTGTGCGCGCCGAGGACCGGCTTGGCCGCGCCGCCCGCCCGGCCCTCGTAGATCTTCCCGCACTTGTCGATGAGGAAGTTGTAGCCGATGTCCCGCCAGCCCATGCTCTTGACGTGGTAGCGGTAGATACCGCGGATGACCGACGGGGCCTGCGCGCAGGTGTAGTTGTTGCCGGTGGCCGAGTGGTGCACGAAGGCCGCCTTGACCTTCTTCGTGTACTTGAAGCCCTTCTCCCGCAGTCCCTCGTCCGCGCCCCACCCGCGCCGCGTCACGATCCCGGGGCGGGGGCCGACGTAGGGCTTGCCCTTGGCGGGCGCGGCGGCCTGGTCGGCGGCGAGCGGGCTGTACCCCGACGCGTCCTCCTCTTCCCCGCCAGGGTCGACGAGTTCCAGGCGCAGCCCCCGCGGAAGCGCGAACTCCCAGCCGTCGTCCGCCCGCACGCGCAGCTCCACCCCGTCCGAGTCCCCCACCCACAGGGGCTCGGTGGCGCCCCGCACCCGGCCCGAGGTGCGCTCGGGGGTGTCCGGGTCGGCACCGTGGTCGGCGTTGTGGGCGGCCAGGTCCTGCCAGCCCGACCAGGTGCCGGTGGCGGTGTCACGGACCCGCACCCGGACACTGCCGTGCAGTTCGCGGCCGGGGTCGTCCCAGACGACTCCGACCAGCGAGAAGGGCCGTACGGTACGGGGGGTTACGCCCTGTTCGGCGGGATCGGCGGGGTCCGTGGGGTCCGCCGGATCCGTGGGATCCCCAGGATCCGTGGGATCCCCAGGATCCCCGGGATCCGTGGGATCGGCAGGATCCGTGGGATCGGCGGAACGGTCCCGGGCCAGGGTTCCGAGCGGCAGCGACTGCGTGCTGCCGGACACGGACGCCTCGGCGCGCACCGTCCGCGCGGCGGCCGAGGCGGATCCGGGGGCGGGGGCGGGGGCGGACGTGCCCGCCGCGGCGGGCGGGACGAGGGGCAGGGCGAGGGCCGCCGCGCAGGTGACACCGATCGAGGAAGCGAGGAATCCATGCATGCCCCTGATCCTGAACACGGCCGTACAAACCTGTCCATTCGGAACTTCTCGGAACTCGTCCGCCTCCAGGGCACGTTCGCCCGAACCGGTGGCCGCGCGATATGTCCCCCGCCGCTGTCCCGCGTACGCTTGCGCGAGTGAACGCGACCGACCGCACCCCCGCCGACCTGCTGAGTTCCGCGCTCGCCGCGGACCCGGGACGCCCCCTGGTGACCTTCTACGACGACGCCACGGGCGAACGCGTCGAACTGTCCGTGGCCACCTTCGCCAATTGGGTGGCCAAGACCGCCAACCTGCTCCAGGACGAACTGTCGGCGGAGCCCGGCGACCGGGTCGCGCTGCTGCTGCCCGCGCACTGGCAGACGGCCGTGTGGCTGCTGGCGTGCGCGTCGGTCGGCGTGGTCGCCGACATGGCCGGCGACCCGGCCGCGGCGGACCTCGTCGTCAGCGGTCCTGACGCCGAGGCACTGGCGGCGGCGCGCGCGTGCCGGGGGGCGCGGATCGCGCTCGCCCTGCGGCCGCTGGGCGGACGGTTCCCCGAGCCGCCGCAGGGCTTCGCCGACTACGCGGTGGAGGTGCCGGGGCAGGGCGACCGGTTCGTGCCGTACGCGCCGGTGGACCCCGAGGCGCCCGCGCTGATCGTGGCGGGGCGGGAGTTCAGCGGGGCCGAGGTGGTGGAGCGGGCCCGCGCGGAGGCGACGGGACTGGGGCTGACGGGGCCGGGGGCACGCCTGCTGTCCGGGCTGCCGTACGACACCTGGGAGGGGCTGAACGCCGGGCTGTACGGGCCGCTCGCCACGGGCGGCTCCGTGGTGCTGTGCCGCAACCTGGACCGGCTGGCCGCCGACGCCCTGGACCAGCGCATCGAGAGCGAGCGGGTCACGGCCACGGCCCGCTGAGCCGGCCGGGCCCCCGCCACCGGCCCGCCACCGCCCCACCGCCGTCCCCCACTGCCCCGCCACCGTCCCTCCCCGCCCCCCGTTCGGCGCATCCCCACCTCCCTCCCGTCCCGTGTCCGGGCCATGGTCGTAGGAGCAGGAGGCGCGCGGGCCCGCAGACCCGCAAGCCCGCCAGACGCGCGTACGGCAGGAGGGGTGGCCAGAGGTGACCGGCACCGCAAGGGGCCCCGGGGGCCGCGCCCCCGGGCCGGGGACGTCCGCGACCGGGGGCGGGCCGCGGCGGCGCCGTCGGCGGCGGTGGCTGAGGTGGTCGGGGCTGGCCGCGGCCGTCGTCCTGACCGGCGCCGCGGGCACCGGCTGGACGCTCTACACCAGGCTGGACGGCAACATCACGCCCGACGAGGCCGCCGCCGCCGAACTGGCCCGGTACGAGAAGGAGCGCCCCGCCTCGCTGGTGCGCGGGGCGCGGAACATCCTGCTGATCGGCTCGGACTCCCGGGCGGGCGAGGACAACTCCCGCTACGGGCGGGATTCCGGCACCGAGCGGTCGGACACCGTGGTGCTGCTGCACCTGTCGGCGGACCGGCGCAGCGCCACCGGCGTCTCCCTGCCGCGCGACCTGATGGTGCGGGTGCCCGGCTGCCGCCGCCCGGACGGGTCCCGGTCCGCGCCGGCCTTCGCGCAGTTCAACCACGCCTACGAGGTGGGAGGTTCGGCCTGCTCGATCCGGACGGTGGAGAAGCTGACGCGCATCCGGATCGACCACCACGTGGTCGTCGACTTCCACGGTTTCAAGGAGATGGTCGACGCCGTCGACGGCGTCGAGATGTGCCTGCCCGAGCCGGTCTCCGACAAGGCGGCCGGGCTGCGGCTGCCCGCGGGCCGGGTGACGCTGGACGGGGAGCAGGCGCTCGGTTACGTCCGCGCCCGCAAGTCGCTCGGCGACGGCAGCGACACCGGCCGGATGGAACGGCAGCAGCGTTTCCTCGGGGCACTGGTCGACAAGGTGCGGAGCAATCGGATTCTGCTGAATCCGGTGAAGCTGTATCCCGTGCTGGACGCGGCCACGTCCGCGCTGACGACCGACCCCGGCCTGGCGAGTCCGCGCGGGCTGTACGAACTCGCGCGCGGGCTGCGCGACATCCCCGCGAAACGGGTGCGATTCCTCACCGTGCCACGGGAGTCGTGGCCGCCGGACCCCGACCGCGACCGGCTCGTGCAGCCCGCGGCGCGGGAACTCTTCACCCGGCTGCGGACGGACGAGCCGGTCACGGTCACCGCGGCGGCCGAGGGCCGCCGGGGCGGCCGGCCCGGTTCCGGCGGCCTGGATTCCAGCGGCCACAGGGCGTACGGGCACGGCGCCGGACCGTCCGCCGGAAAGCGGCCCCAAGAGCCCCCGGACGGCGTTTCGCCCACGCCGGCGTTCCCGGGGAACACGGCCGCCGAGGACTCCTGCGGGTAAAGCGGGCTCCAAGGATGCGCACAGTGTTGGGCACCGGTTCGCGAGAATGTGCGGATTGCCAGTTATAAACGTGGTGGAATACGTCACCAGCGTCGCCGTACCCCGAACGGGGCGGTTAGTGTGAGCGATCCGGTGTGCCCTACCGCGAGTTCGTTCTCGGTCGGGCCCTGAACGACCGAGAGACCCGAGCGCCTGGAGGGGAAAGGCGCCACGTGGCCCCGACGGAGGATTCGGACAACCGTGGACTCGCAAGGCCGTGGGCGGGCGGACGACATCGATCCCGCAGACCAGTGGGTACTGAACCCGCGCACTGGCGAATACGAACTGCGACTGGCCCCTTCCGCACCGCAGCCGTCGGTGCCGGGCCCCCGCAGATCCGCCCGGCGGGGAACCGCCGCCGACGGCGCGGGCGCGGACGGGACCGGCGTGGCGGACGCCCCGCGCGGGAACCGGGCCGCACCGGCCCCGCCCCGGGACATCCCGCCCCAGCGGCGGCGGCGCGGCGCCCCCGAGGAGCCGCCGCCCGGCCGGCGCGGACGCCGCCCGGAGAAGAAGGGCAAGGGCCGCAGGGTCCTGCTGTGGACCGGCGGCACGATGGCTTTCGTGATCCTCGGCACCGCCTCGGCCGGGTACCTCTACCTGGAGCACCTCAACGGCAACATCAAGGCCGTCTCCGACGACGGCGCGAGCACCGGTGGCTTCCAGAAGGACAAGGCGATCAACATCCTGCTGATCGGCACCGACAAGCGCACCGGCGAGGGCAACGAGAGCTACGGCGACTCGGGCAGCGTCGGCCACGCCGACACCACGATCCTGCTGCACGTCGCCAAGGACCGCTCCAACGCCACCGCGCTGAGCATCCCCCGCGACCTGATCGTCGACGTCCCCGACTGCCCGACCGAGCAGGAGGACGGCACGACCAAGGTCATCCCCGGCACCACCGACGTCCGCTTCAACACCAGCCTGGGCCAGGACGGCCGTACGCCCAGCTGCACCGTGCGCACGGTGACCGAGCTGACCGGGGTGCAGCCCGACAACTTCATGGTCGCCGACTTCAACGCGGTCAAGACGCTGACCACCGCGGTCGGCGGGGTCGAGGTGTGCTTGAACAAGGACATCGACGACCCCGACTCGCACCTGAAGCTGTCGGCCGGCACCCACACCATCCAGGGCGAGCAGGCCCTCGCCTTCGTGCGCACCCGGCACTCGGTCGGCTTCGGTGGTGACCTGAGCCGGATCGCGATCCAGCAGCAGTTCCTCAGCGCGCTGATGCGCAAGCTGAAGTCCAACGACACCCTCACCAGCCCCTCGAAGATGCTGAAGCTGGCCGAGGCGGGCACCGAGGCGCTCACCGTCGACTCCCAGCTCGACAGCATCAGCAAGCTGAAGGACCTCGGTCTGGAGCTGGGCAAGCTCAACATCAAGAACCTGACGTTCACCACGGTGCCGGTCGTCGACAACCCGGCGGAGACGGTCAAGACGACGGTCGTACTGAAGGAGTCGACGGCCGCCGAGGTCTTCCAGATGATCCAGAACGACGTCTCGTTCACGGAGGTCAAGCAGCAGAAGAAGGAGGAGGCCGCCGCCGTCGCCGCCCGCCTCAAGGGCACCAAGGCGGACGCCTCCGAGGTCCGCGTCCGCGTCCTCAACGGCGGCGCCCCGAGCGGCAGCGCCCAGGAGGAGCTGACCTGGCTGCAGACCGAGGCCGGCGTCACCAAGTCCGAGAACGGCGGCAACGCCGAGAAGGAGCTCAGCAAGACCCAGCTGGAGTACGACCCCGACCAGGCCGACCAGGCCCGCCGCCTCGCCGACCTCCTCGGCCTGTCCGGCTCGGCCATGAAGCCCGGCGAGTCCGTCACCAACGCCCAGGGCCTGCCCACCATGACCCTGACCCTCGGCAAGGACTTCAAGGGCGCCGGGGTCAAGCTCAACGCCTCGTCGAACACGTCGGTGGACGTCGACAAGTCCACGGCCGACGAGGTGAAGTGCGCCGAGTGAACCCGGCGGCCACGTCTCACGTCTGACAGGGCGGCTCCGGCGTACAACCCATCGGGGCCGCCGTTCGTCCACCTCATGGTGGACATCTCACACGGGCGGAGACCGGAATGTCGCTGAGCGGTGCGCACGCGCGGGGAGGGTGTCCCTGAACCACCTGGATGCCGAGAGACACCCGTAGTCGTTCGACGCCGGACGAGGCGGATAATGTGAGCATTCACAGCGCTCACTGTGCCCACTGCCGTGAGGCCCGCCCGGCGTCGCGCGCTTGCTGATTCTGACCGCGCACCTTCCGGGCAAGGTGCCGCGTGGCTCCCGACGGAGGATTCGGACAACCGTGGACGCGCAAGGCCGTGGGCGAGCGGACGACGTGGACCCCGCAGACCAGTGGGTACGCAACCCGCAGACCGGCGAATACGAACTGCGGCTGCCGCAGTCCGCACCGCAGCAGCCGAAGCCGTCCTGGCCCCGGCAGCAGAACCCCCGCACCCCCGCGCCCCCGGGCGTGCCCTCCGGTGTGCCCGGCCCCCGGACCGCTCCCGGCCCCGGCCGGGACGTCCCGCCCCAGCGAGGACGGGGTACCGGCCCCGAGGAGACGCCGCCCGGCCGGCGCGGACGCCGCCCGGAGAAGAAGAAGGGCAAGGCCGGCAAGGTCCTGCTGTGGACCGGGGGCACGATGGCCTTCGTGATCCTCGCGGCCGGCACCGGCGGCTACTTCTACTTGCGGCACCTCGAGGGAAACGTCTCCACGACGGACGTCGGCGACGCGGGCGCGAGCAGCTTCCGCAAGAACGAGGCGTTCAACATCCTCATCATCGGCACCGACAAGCGCACCGGCGAGGGCAACGAGGGCTACGGCGACGCCGGCAGCGTCGGGCACGCCGACACCAACATCCTGCTGCACGTCGCCAAGGACCGCTCCAACGCCACCGCGCTGAGCATCCCCCGCGACCTGATCGTCGACATCCCGGACTGTCCGACCACGCTGGAGGACGGCACCGAGAAGGTCATCCCCGGCACCACCAACCAGCGCTTCAACAACAGCCTGGGGCAGGACGGCCGCGACCCGGGCTGCACGATGCGGACCGTCGAGGCGGTGACCGGCATCAAGCCCGACCATTTCATGATGGCGGACTTCAACGCGGTCAAGACGCTGACCACCGCGGTCGACGGCGTGGAGGTGTGCGTGAGCCACGCCGTCGACGACAAGGAGTCCAAGCTCAAGCTGAAGGCCGGCAAGTCCAAGGTCGAGGGCGAGCAGGCCCTTGCCTTCGTCCGCACCCGGCACGCCTTCGGCAACCAGGGCGATCTGGACCGGATCGGGGTACAGCAGCAGTTCCTCGGCTCGCTGATGCGCAAGATGTCCTCCGGTGACACCCTCACCAGCCCCACGAAGCTGCTGAAGCTGGCCGAGGCCGCGACCGAGGCGCTCACCGTCGACAGCGCCATCGGCAACGTCGGCACGCTCAAGGACATCGCCCTGGAGCTGAAGAAGGTGCCGACGAAGAACATCTCGTTCACGACGGTGCCGGTCGACGACAACCCCGCGGAGACCGTCAAGGCCACGGTGGTGATACGGCAGTCGGAGGCCCCCCAGCTCTTCGACCTGATCAAGAACGACGTCTCCCTCACCGAGGTCGAGCAGCAGGAGAAGGAGGAGAAGGCCGCCGTCGCCGCCCGCCTCAAGGGCACCAAGGCGGACGCCTCCGAGGTCCGCGTCCGCGTCCTCAACGGCGGCGCCCCGGACGGCAGCGCCCAGTACGAACTCGACTGGCTCCAGGGCACGGCCGGCGTCACCAAGTCCGAGAACGGCGGCAACGCGGAGCAGGAGCTCGGCAAGACCCAGCTGGAGTACGACCCCGACCAGGCCGACCAGGCCCGCCGCCTCGCCGACCTCCTCGGCCTGTCCGGCTCGGCCATGAAGCCCGGCGAGTCCGTCACCAACGCCCAGGGCCTGCCGACGATGACGTTGACCCTGGGCAAGGACTTCAAGGGCGCCGGCGTGAAGCTCAACGCCTCGTCCGCTTCGACGCAGGTGAAGAACAAAACCACGGCCGACCAGGTGACGTGCGCCAGTTGAGCGCGGTCGGGGCGGACCGGGCGGCGGCGCTGCGGTGCCGCAGCCCGCGGGCGGGGAGGGACACGCAGTGAAGACGGACAACGGCGCACCCGTCACCGGCGCACCCGGTGACACCGGCGACGGGGAGGACAGCGTGCCCCGCCCGCGCCGCCGCCGCAGGCGCGCGCTCCGCTGGACCGCGGTCGCCCTCGCCGTGGTGATATGCGGGACGGCCGGCGCCGGATACCTCTACTACCGCCATCTCAACGGCAACATCAAGAAGGACGAGCTGAACCTCGGCGACAGCAAGGTCGCCGAGCCGACGCCGAACGCCGCCGGGCAGACCCCGCTGAACATCCTGGTCATCGGCTCCGACGCGCGGGACACCGAGGAGAACCAGAAACTCGGCGGCGCCAGGGAGACGTTCGGCTCGACGCCGCTCGCGGACGTCCAGATGCTGGTGCACCTCTCCGCCGACCGCAGCAACATGTCGGTGGTCAGCATGCCCCGCGACACCCTGGTGCGGATCCCCAAGTGCACCGACCCCGACGACGGGACCGTCTACCCGGCGAGCGACGGCCGGACGATGACCAACCAGAGCCTCGGCCACGGCGGCCCCGGATGCACGGTCGCCACCTGGCAGGAGCTCACCGGCATCCACATCGACCACTTCGTCATGGTCGACTTCGCCGGCGTGGTGTCGATGGCGGACGCCATCGGCGGCGTACCGGTGTGCGTGGACGCCAACATCCACTCCCGGGACAGCGAGGGCCACGGCTCCGGTCTGAAGCTGGAGAAGGGCACCCACTCCATCAAGGGCGAACAGGCCCTGCAGTGGCTGCGCACCCGGTACGGCTTCGAGGACGGCAGCGACCTGGCCCGCGCCAAGGCGCAGCACATGTACATGAACTCGATGGTCCGCGTACTGCGTGAGAACGCCACCCTGAGCAGCCCGGGCAAGCTGCGCAGGCTGGCCGAGGAGGCCACCTCGGCACTCACCGTCGACTCGGGCCTGGACACCGTCAAGAAGCTCTACGACCTCAGCAACGAGCTGCGCAAGGTCGAACCGGAGCGGATCACCATGACGACGATGCCCAACCGGTACGTGGGCTCACGCGTCGAGCCCACCGAGGACGCCGAGCAGCTCTTCCGGCTGGTGCGGGAGGACATCGCGCTGGACGGCAAGGACGCGAAGGAGAAGACGGAGGAAACGGCGGCGGCCCAGGCACCGGACGACCCGGCCGCCGCCGACGGCGAGATCGCCGTACAGGTGCGCAACGGCACCGCCACCGGGACCCGGGGCGCGGTCGGCGGGCGGGCGAGCGCGGTGGCCGACTCGCTGGTGGCGGACGGCTTCGACAAGGCGGTCGCCGACCAGGGCGCGTACACCGGTGAGGAGACCACGGTCGTCCGGTACCCGAGCGCCGACCTGGAGGGCGACGCCCTGCGGGTCGCCGAGTCGCTCGGCATACCGTCCAGTTCGGTGAAGAAGTCGTCCTCCGTCACCGGCGTGACGCTCGTCGTCGGCGCCGACTGGCGGGACGACGGGGACTACGAGGCGCCGAAGGAGGACAACACCACACCGGAGTCGGCCGAGGCCCTCAACGGCGCCGACGAGTCGGCCTGCATGCACGTGAACCCGGCGTTCACCTGGTCCTGACCCAGGGGGGCCTGACGGGCATCCGTGGCGGAAGGAGCGGCGTCCGGCGCGTGCTCCGGACCCCGCTGGGAAAGCGCGGCGCGTGGGCGTGCCCCCGAGTACGCCCAGTACGCGGGGACACGCCCGGCACGGCGAGAGAGGACGCGCCTGACGCCGCAGGGCCGCCCTGCGGGCGACGACGGGAGATCGAAGACAGCTTTTCTAGCGGGCGCCGGCGGTGTCCGCGCCGGCGCCCGGCAGCACCGGCGCCCGCCGCGCGGCGATCACCTTGCGGGCCAGCGACTTCGGGCTGGTCAAAAAGCCCCAGCCCCAGGACATGTGCATGGTCGCCAGGGCCACCGGGATCTGGAGGCGGGCCTTGAGCGGCAGCCCCCTGCCGGCCGGCAGCGACCCGGCGACGATCGCCGCCAGGTAGCCGCCGGGGACCACGAAGCCCCACGGGGTGAGCACCGCGCCCACCACGATCCCGGCGGCTATCGCGCACACCGCGGCCGGCGGGGCGAGGTAGCGCAGGTTGATGGAGCCGGAGTGGTAGCGGGCGACGACGTGCCGCCAGCGGCCGTAGTCCTTGTACTGCTTGGCCAGCGCCTTCACGCTCGGCCGGGGCCGGTAGGAGACCTTCAGCTCGGGCGAGAACCAGATCAGGCCGCCGGCCTCGCGGATGCGGAAGTTCAGCTCCCAGTCCTGGGCGCGGATGAACTCCTCGTTGTAGCCGCCCTGCCGCTCCAGCGCCTCGCGGCGGAAGACGCCGAGGTAGACGGTCTCGGCCGGGGCCGCCTCGCCACCGGTGTGGAAGGCCGCGTTGCCGACGCCGATCCTCGAGGTCATGGCGGCGGCGACGGCGTGCTCCCAGTCGTTCTCGCCCTCGGCGTGCATGATGCCGCCGACGTTCTGCGCGCCGGTCTCCTCCAGGAGCCGTACCGCCGTGGCGATGTAGCCCGGCGACAGCATGCCGTGGCCGTCGACGCGGACCACGACCGGGTGCCGGGACGCCTTGATCGCGGCGTTCAGCGCGGCGGGCGTGCGGCCGGTCGGGTTCGGGACCACACGGACGCGGGGGTCCTCCCGGACGAGTTCTGCGGCGATCTCCTCCGTACGGTCCGCGGACGGACCGACGGCGATCACGACCTCCATCTCGCCGGGGTACTCCTGGGCGAGGATGGCCTGGACGGCGCCGCGCAGATGACGTTCCTCGTTGAGGACGGGCATGATCACGGAAACGGCGGGGGGCCGCACGTCGGACTTGGCGTTCATCGGGGCTCACGTTACCGCGAACGGGGGACACGGGTGCGCGCCGCGGGGCCCGCTGCCCCGGTCCGCAGATCGTATGGGCCTACGGTGCTCAGGATCCCACGTCCGGCACACCGTCCCGGCACACAGGGCCTGTCCTCGCGGAGGTGTTCCCTTGTCCACGCCGCCCCGCTCCCCCGCCCCCCGGGTCCCGGCCGCGCCCCCGGAGCGGCCGGCGGCGCGCACCGTCCGGCGCGCGCCCGTACGGCGCAGGAGGCCGCGCTGGGCCGTACGGATGTCGACCGCGCTGTCGATGGTGGTGCTCGCCTCGGCCGGGATCGGGCACGCGGTGCTGACCGGGCTGGAGTCCGACATCGGCCGGGTGGACGCCTTCAAGGACATGAAGAACCGCCCGCGGGCCGGCCACGGCACGAACGTCCTGCTGGTGGGCACCGACGGCCGGGACCGGATCTCCGAACAGGAGCGGCGCCGGTTCCGGCTGGGCGGCGAGCCCTGCCACTGCACCGACACGATCATGATCGTGCACATCTCGGCGGACCGGAAGCGGGCGAGCGTGGTCAGCCTGCCGCGCGACTCCTACGCCCGAATCCCGCCGCACACCGACCACACCACCGGTAAGCGGCACGCGGGGCACCCGCTCAAGCTGAACGCGGCGTACGCCGAGGGCGGCCCGCGCCTGACCGTGCGCACGGTGGAGTCGATGACCCGGGTGAAGATCGACCACTACCTGGAGGTCGACTTCACCAGCTTCATGAAGACGGTCGACGTGCTCGGCGGCGTACGGATCTGCACCGCGCGGCCGCTCAAGGACAGCCACACCGGCCTGGACCTGCCGGCCGGCACCCACACCCTGAAGGGCGGACAGGCCCTCCAGTACGTCCGCTCCCGCCACCTGGACGGGGCGTCCGACCTGAGCCGGATGCGGCGCCAGCAGCGTTTCATGGCGGCCACCATCGACCGGGCGACCTCCTCCGGCATCCTGCTGAACCCGATGAGGTTGCGGGACGTGACCCGGGCGGTACTGGGCTCGGTCCGCGCCGACAACGGCTTCGGCGCCGCCGAACTGCTGGCCCTGGGCCGTGCGATGCGGAACTTCTCGCCGTCCTCGTCCGAGTTCACGACCGTGCCCGTCGAGGAGACCGAGTACGCCGTGAAGGGCGTCGGCTCGACCGTGAAGTGGGACGACGCCGCGGCCGGCCGGCTGTTCGCGGCGCTGCGCGAGGACCGTCCGCTGGCCGTGCCCGAGCGCGCGCCCCGCTCCCCGGTGCCCCGGGTGCCGGTCGACCCCGGGCGGATCCGGGTGCAGGTCGCCAACGGCACCCGCACGGCCGGGCTCGGCAGGCGCGTCGACCGGGCGCTGGCGGACGCCGGTTTCCGCACCACGGGCGTTCCGGTCAACGCGCCGGGGCCCGCCGTGCGGCGGACCGTGGTCGTCTACGACCCGCGCTGGGACGACTCGGCGAAGTCGCTGGCCGCGGCGCTGCCCGGGGCCGAACTGCGGGCGGTGGGGGGCCAGGGCGCCACGCTGAGGGTGATCGCGGGCGCCGACTTCGAGAAGGTCCACGAGGTGCGGCCGGCGAAGCCGGCGCGGGACACGGGCGCGGTGGTCCGCGGCGACGAGGTGGTGTGCGGCGGTTCCTGAGACGAGCGGCCGGCCGGGGGCGCCCGGCCGGCCGCGGCCGGTCTCAGTCGGCGGAGACGGTGACCTTCTCGTCGTTCTTCAGCTCTTCGACCAGCGTCTTGACCTTGGCGGTGTCCCACTGGAGGTTGCCGTTCGAGGCGTTCCCCGCGATCGGCATGTTCATGGAGGTGCCGTCGCCGCCGCTGACGCCCTTCATCGCCCAGAACATGCCCGCCAGGTCGAACAGGCCCATGTCCTTGTCGACGACGAGGGAGTCCAGGCCCGCGCCCATGGTCGGGTAGAGCTTGAACGGGTTGAGCACGGTGGACGGGGTGGCCACCTGGTCGGCCAGGGCCGACAGGAACTTCTGCTGGTTCTTGGTGCGGTCCAGGTCGGAGCCGGCCAGCGCGTACCGGGTGCGGACGAAGGCGAGGGCCTCCTCGCCGTTCAGGGTCTGCTCGCCCTTCTTGAAGTCGGCGCCGGACTTGGTGTCCTTGATGTCCTGCGGGATGTCGATGGTGACGCCGCCGACCGCGTCCACGATGTTGGCGAAACCGCCGAAGCCGATCTCGACGTAGTGGTCGATGCGCAGTCCGGTGTTGTACTCGACGGTGCGCACCAGCAGCTCGGGGCCGTCCTCGGCGTACGCGGCGTTCAGCTTCACGTGCCGGCCGGTGCCCTGGTAGGTCTTGCCCGACTCGGAGCCCTTGAAGGTGGGGATCTCGACGTCCGAGTCACGGGGCAGCGACACCAGCGTGGAGCCGTTGTCGCCGGTGTGCAGGATCATCATCGAGTCCGTGCGCTTGCCCTCGGCGGAACCGGTGTGCAGTTCCTTCTTCTCCTCGTCGGACATGCCCTCGCGGCTGTCGGAGCCGACGATCAGGTAGTTGGTGCCCTCGCCGGCGTCCGGACGGTCGATGACCTTGGACAGGTCGACCTCGCGGTTGAGCTTGGAGTCGGCCCAGAAGTAGGTGCCGACGCAGGTGACGACCAGCACGGTCGCCACCGTGACCGCGGTCCACTTGATCCGGCGGCGCCAGTCCGGCGCGGGGTGTCCCGGGCCGCCGGGGCCGGTCGGGCCGTGGCCGCCGGGCGTGCCGTAGACCTGGCCGGTGTTGTACCCGCTGTCGTATCCGCCGGGTCCGCCGCCGCCGTCGACGTACGTCGGCTGCTGCGGCACCCCCGCGCCGTACGGCGGCGCCGTACGGCCCGGGCCGGGCGGCGACTGGCCGCGCCGGACCTGCCGCATCACGCGGGCGCTCTCGGGCTGCGCGCTCGCGCTGCCGCGTCCGTACCGGCCGCCGTTGTCGCCGGGCCTTCCCTCGGGCCAATCGCTCATGCGGACCAGTGTGCAGGTCCCGGCCGTGTCCCATACAAGGGTCGTCGGAAAATCAGGGCAGCGCTGTTGCCAAGCTGACACAAATTACGCCCATGTCGCCCCGGCATAAGCTGGAGGTCATGACAGACCAGGCACCCCAGGCCTCGGCCGAGCGGCCGGCGACGCCGGAGATCCCGGGCAAGCCGACCTCGGCCTCCCGCACCACCCTGAGCCACATCATGACCCACAACGACACCAACCTGCTGGGCACGGTGCACGGCGGCGTGATCATGAAGCTGGTGGACGACGCGGCGGGCGCCGTCGCCGGCCGCCACTCGGGCGGCCCCGCCGTCACCGCCTCCATGGACGAGATGGTCTTCCTCGAACCGGTCCGCGTCGGTGACCTCGTCCATGTGAAGGCACAGGTCAACTGGACCGGCCGGACGTCGATGGAGATCGGGGTGCGGGTCCTGGCGGAGCGCTGGAACGAGTCCGCCCCGCCCACCCAGGTCGGTTCCGCCTATCTCGTCTTCACCGCGGTGGACCCGGACGGCAGGCCGCGCGCGGTGCCTCCGGTGATCCCGGAGACCGAGCGCGACAAGCGGCGCCACCAGGAGGCCCGGATACGCCGCGCCCACCGCCTGGCCCGCCGCCGCGCGATCATGGAACTGCGGGAGCGGAGGGCGGCGGAGGGGTTCGCGGACTGACTCGCCGCCGCGGGGTGCCCGCCGGGCGTCACTGGGGTCTGTCGTTCGGATCAGGACGCGGGACATCGGCGGGACTCGTCCATGCCGGTGAGCGGGGCCTGGTGCGTGCGGCTGCGAGGCGGAGGAGGGAGTCGACGCGGTGGGGGTCCCCCCGCGCGAGCGCGGTCGAGCGGGGGGAGTCGGCGACCGACGACAACGCCGCAGATGCGCGTGCCAGGCCCCGCGTCCGCGGCGTGATCCGAACGACAGACCTAGGGGAGGTTCCTGGCCATGACGATCCGCTGGACCTGATTCGTGCCTTCGTAAATCTGTGTGATCTTGGCGTCGCGCATCATGCGCTCCACCGGGTAGTCGCGGGTGTAGCCGTAGCCGCCCAGCAGCTGCACCGCGTCCGTGGTGACCTCCATCGCCACGTCCGAGGCGAAGCACTTGGCCGCCGCGCCCTGGAAGGTGAGGTCGGCGTCGCCGCGCTCGGACTTGGCCGCCGCGGCGTAGGTGAGCTGGCGGGCGGCCTCGATCTTCATCGCCATGTCGGCGAGCATGAACTGGATGCCCTGGAAGTCGGCGACCGGCTTGCCGAACTGCTTGCGTTCCCGGACATAGCCCTTGGCGTAGTCCAGGGCGCCCTGGGCGATGCCGAGGGCCTGGGCGGCGATGGTGATGCGGGTGTGGTCCAGGGTCCTCATCGCCGTGGCGAAGCCGGTGCCCTCCTCGCCGATCATGCGGTCGGCGGGGATGCGGACGTTGTCCAGGTAGACCTCGCGGGTGGGCGAGCCCTTGATGCCGAGCTTCTTCTCCGGGGCGCCGAAGGAGACGCCTTCGTCCGACTTCTCCACGACGAAGGCCGAGATGCCCTTGGACCGCTTGGCCGGGTCGGTGACCGCCATGACCGTGTAGTACTCGGACTCGCCGGCGTTGGTGATCCAGCGCTTCACGCCGTTGAGGACGTAGGAGTCCCCGTCGCGGACCGCCTTCGTCCTCATGCCGGCCGCGTCCGAGCCCGCGTCCGGCTCGGAGAGGCAGTACGAGAACATCGCGTCGCCCTTGGCGAGCGGGGTCAGGTACTTCTTCTTCAGCTCCTCCGAGCCGGAGAGGATCACCGGGAGGGAGCCGAGCTTGTTCACCGCGGGGATGAGGGACGAGCTCGCGCAGACGCGGGCCACCTCCTCGATGACGATCACCGTGGCGAGGGCGTCGGCGCCCGCGCCGCCGTAGGACTCGGGGACGTGCACCGCGTGCAGGTCGTTCGCGGTCAGGGCGGCCAGCGCCTCGCGCGGGAAGCGGGCCTCCTCGTCCACCGCGGCGGCGTGCGGCGCGATCTTCGCCTCGGCCAGCGCGCGGACGGCGTCGCGGAGCATGTCGTGCTCCTCGGACGGGCGGTACAGGTTGAAGTCAGCCGATCCGGCCAAGGTCTCTCACGCTCCAGGACGAAGTGATGACGGCGCTAACTACTGTTAAGTAACCCAGATTTTAGGACCGCGTCGGCGGCCGTGGGTAGGTGAGTTCGACGACAGCCGCAGGCTGCCCGTCCGAGGTGCGGGACATGCCCCCGGTTATGCTCGCTCCCGCACGCCCGCCGTACACCTCTGGAGCACCCATGGCCCTCAAGATCACCGTGATCGGCACCGGCTATCTCGGCGCGACCCACGCGGCGGCCATGGCCGAGCTGGGCTTCGAGGTGCTCGGTCTGGACGTGGTGCCGGAGAAGATCGAGACGCTGCGGCGCGGCGAGGTCCCGATGTACGAGCCGGGCCTCGAGGAGCTGCTGCGCAAGCACGTCGCCGGGATCGAGGGGGCCACCGGGCGGCTGCGCTTCACCACCGACTTCGAGGAGGTCGCGGCCTTCGGCGACGTGCACTTCCTGTGCGTGAACACCCCGCAGAAGCACGGCGAGTACGCCTGCGACATGAGCTACGTCGAGTCGGCGCTGGCCTCGCTCGCCCCGCACCTGCGCGGCTCCGCGCTGGTCGTCGGCAAGTCGACGGTGCCGGTCGGGTCGGCCGACCGGCTGGCCGCCTACCTCGTCGAGCACGCGCCGGCGGGCGGCGACGCCGAGCTGGCCTGGAACCCGGAGTTCCTGCGCGAGGGCTTCGCCGTCCAGGACACCCTGCACCCGGACCGGATCGTGGTCGGCGTGCGCAGCGAGCGGGCGGAGAAGCTGCTGCGGGAGGTGTACGCGACGCCGGTGGCCGAGGGCTCGCCCTTCGTCGTCACCGACTTCCCGACCGCCGAGCTGGTGAAGACCTCCGCCAACTCCTTCCTGGCCACCAAGATCTCGTTCATCAACGCGATGGCCGAGGTGTGCGAGGCGGCCGACGGGGACGTGGCCAAGCTGGCCGAGGCGATCGGGTACGACGACCGGATCGGGAAGAAGTTCCTGCGGGCCGGGATCGGGTTCGGCGGCGGCTGTTTGCCCAAGGACATCCGGGCGTTCATGGCCCGCGCCGGTGAGCTGGGCGCCGACCAGGCGCTGACCTTCCTGCGCGAGATCGACTCCATCAACATGCGCCAGCGCGGCCGGATGGTGGAGCTGACCCGTCAGGCGCTGGGCGGCGGCCCGTTCCTCGGCAAGCGGGTCGCGGTCCTCGGCGCCACCTTCAAGCCCGACTCCGACGACGTACGGGACTCCCCCGCGCTCAACGTCGCCGGGCAGATCCACCTCCAGGGCGGCCAGGTCACGGTGTACGACCCCAAGGGCATGGCCAACGCCCGGCGGCTGTTCCCGACCCTCGGGTACGCCGAGTCCGCGACGGAGGCGGTGCGCGGCGCCGACGTGGTCCTGCACCTGACGGAGTGGCGGGAGTTCCGGGAGCTGGACGCGGAGGCGCTGGGCGAGGTGACGGGCGCCCGGGTGATCCTGGACGGGCGCAACGCCCTGGACCCGGAGGTCTGGCGGCGAGCCGGGTGGACGTACCGGGCGATGGGCCGGCCGACGGCGTAGGCGCGGTCGCGCGGCGGTCGCACCGCGATCGTGCGGCGCGACGGTCGCGAGACAGTCACACGGCGATCGCTCGGCAGGCGCGACCCGCGCGCCCCTCCGCGTCACTTCCCCACCCGCTCACGCGCCCTTCGCGCGGTACCTCCGCATCTTCGCGCGCGCACCGCACACCCGCATCGAGCACCAGCGTCCGCGTCCGGCGGGGCTGCGGTCGTAGTACGCCCGGAGACAGTCGGTGGCCTCGCACGCCTTCAGCCGCGTCCAGGTCCCCGCGATCAGCGCCTCCGCGACGGCGGCGGCGATCCGGGCGGTCAGGGACCCCGGCCGGGCCGGGGCGAGGCCGGCGGAGCCGTCGGCGGCGTCGACCGTCACCAGCAGGGGGCCCTCGGCCAGCAGCTCGCCCAGCGGCGTCACCGTGCGGTGCGGCGGCTGGCCGGCGTGGGCGAGCAGCGTCACGCGCAGCGACTCGCGCAGTTCCACGGCCGTCGGCGCCTCGTCCTCCGTGAGGCCGAACCGCGCCCGGCCCTCCGGTGTGCCGAGCGAGTCGGCGCCCGTCGTGAGGTCGAGCGTGTTCACCAGGGACTCCACCAGCGCCAGACTCCCCGGCGCGGGGGATCTGTCAGTCATGCTCGCGACGTTACTGCTTAATCGGGTGCATCCGGTAACCGTCGCCGCTTACTCTGCTTCAGTCGGCAACCCCGCAGCTTCGAGGAGGAAGTCATGGCTGTCGCCGAACTGGGCGTCGTCGTCCTGGACTGTCCCGATCCCCGCGCCCTGGCGGGTTTCTACGCCGAGGTGCTCGGCGGAACCGTGGAGGACCAGGGCGAGTGGATCGACCTGAAGCTGCCCGGCGGGCAGACGCTGGCCTTCCAGGCCGCTCCCGGGTTCGTACCGCCGCGCTGGCCCTCGCCCGACCACTCGCAGCAGTTCCACCTGGACCTGGACGTACCCGACCTCGACGCGGCCGAGCGGGCCGTGCTGACGCTGGGCGCGAAGCCGCTGGACGCGGAGGACCGCACCCGCAGCTTCCGGGTTTACGCGGACCCGGCCGGGCACCCGTTCTGCCTCTGCGCCCGTTGACCAGGAGGTCGCCCGTATGGCACCCGTGGCACGTATCCGTTCCGTCGTCCTCGACTGTCCCGACCCCCGTGCGCTGGCCCGCTTCTACGCCCAGGTCGCGGGCGGTACGCCCGAGGAGGACAGCCCCGACTGGGTGGTGCTCCCGGTACCGGGCGGCCCCCGCCTCTCCTTCCAGCGGGTGCCGGACCTGACCCCGCCCCAGTGGCCGCGCGCCGACCGCGACGCCCAGCAGTTCCACCTGGACTTCGACGGCGGGTCGACGTGGGAGGAGATCGACGCCGCGCAGGAGAAGGTGCTGGCGCTGGGGGCCCGGGTGCTCGACGCGGAGGACCGGGAGAAGAAGGACTTCGTGGTGTACGCCGACCCGGCGGGGCACCCCTTCTGCCTGTGCCGCATCGAGCACCCGTAGACCGGCCGCCGCAGGCCGGCCGCCGTGGGCCGTCAGCCGTGGGCCGTCAGCCGTCCAGGTCGGTGATCGTCGCCGTGGACGGCTGGCGGCGCACCTGGAACGCCCGCGCGCCGAACGCCGCGTCGCGCAGCACCCGCTGGACGTTGCCCCAGGCCAGCAGCGCCACGTCGGCCTCGTCCCAGCCGCGCCGCAGCAGCTCGGCGACGATCCGGGGGTAGCAGGAGGGGTCGCCCAGCTCCTGCGGATGGGCGGTGCCGGTGTCGTACGTACCGGACAGGCCGACGCCCCGCGGGCCGGCGAGGTCACGGACGTGGTCGAGGTGGTCGGCGACGTCGCGGACGGTCGGACCGGTCTGCTCGGCGGTCAGCGGCACCATGCACAGGCCCCCGGCCGCGCCCAGCTCGGCCAGCAGGTCGTCGGGGAGGTTGGCGGGGTGCGGGCGCAGGGCGCGGGCGGCGGACCGGGTGCACAGCGCGGGCACCTTGGAGACGGCGAAGATGCGGCGGACCGTCGGCGCGGAGGCCCCGGAGAGGTCGATGATCATCCCGAGCCGGTTCATCTCGCGCACGACCTCCTCGCCGAACCGGGTCAGTCCGGCCTCGCTCGCCCAGCTGACCCCGGCCAGCGTGAGCACGCGCAGGCCGAGCAGGTGCAGCGAACGCAGGATGCCGAGGGAGTCGCCGACGGCGGCGGCACCGGCGGGCCCGGGCAGCACGGCGACCCGGCCGCAGTTGCGGGCGTCGATGGCCTCCCCCGCGTCGTACGCCAGGCGCAGCCCCTCGGGGTGGTTCCGGACGACCGTCTTGACCAGGTCCAGCTGGTCCAGCGTGGCGCCGACGGCCCGGTCGCCGGCGAGGGCCTCGGGCAGGTGCAGGGACGCGAACAGCGCGCCGACGCGCCCCTCGCGCAGCCGGGGCACGTCGGTGTCGACGGCGGTCTCGCCGAGCTCCAGGTCGTACCAGGGCAGGTGCCTGAGCGCCCAGGGCAGTCCGCTGTACCCGTCGGCGACGGGGTGCGCGGCGAGCACGGCGCGCGCCCGCTCCAGCGGCGCGGCGTCCGGGTCCGGGGCGGGCGGGCAGGGCTCCGGTGCGCGGACGCGGGCGGGAAAGGGCGCGGGCAGGTCGTCCAGCTCGCCGGCCTCGGTGCTCGGGTGCAGGTCGTCCTGGAGGTCTGCCATGGCGGGCTCCGTACGGTCGTCGTGCGATACCGACACCGTCGCACGGAGCGTGACGGGCTTCCTGGTGGGTGGGCCGTCAGGGGGTACACCGGCCGGTGCGCCCCCGGCGCGGCCGTCGCGTGCGGCCGGGCTCAGCCGTCGAGCGCGTCCAGTGTGGCGTTCGACGGTCCCCGGGTGGCCTTGAGGGAACGGGCCACGTCCTCCGCGTCACCCAGCACCCGTACCGCGTTCTTCCAGGTCAGCTTGGTCAGGTCGGCCTTGGACCAGCCGCGCTCCAGCAGCTCGGCGATCAGGCGGGGGTAGCCGGAGACGTCGTCGAGGCCGGCCGGGGTGAACGGCGTGCCGTCGTAGTCGCCGCCGATGCCGAGGTGGTCGACGCCGGCGACCTCGCGCATGTGGTCGAGGTGGTCGGCGACCGTGGCGACGGTGGCGACCGGACGCGGCCGGCTCTCCTCGAAGGCGCGGTGGACCTTCATCGCCTCCGGACCGGTGTCCAGGTGGTGGAAGCCGTGCGCGCGCAGGTGCTCGTCGGCCTCGGCCGTCCAGTCCACGGCCGCCTGGAGCACGAACTTCGGCACGAACGTCACCATCGCCACACCGCCGTTGGCGGGGAGGCGTTCCAGGACGTCGTCGGGGATGTTGCGGGGGTGGTCGCAGACGGCCCGCGCGGAGGAGTGGGAGAAGATGACGGGCGCCGTGGAGGTGTCCAGCGCGTCCCGCATGGTCGTCGCGGCCACGTGCGAGAGGTCGACCAGCATGCCCTCGCGGTTCATCTCGCGCACGACCTCGCGGCCGAAGGCCGACAGCCCGCCGACGCGCGGCTCGTCGGTCGCGGAGTCCGCCCACGCCACGTTGTCGTTGTGGGTGAGGGTCAGGTAGCGCACGCCGAGCGCGTACAGGCCGCGCAGCGCGGCGAGGGAGTTGTCGATCGAGTGCCCGCCCTCCGCGCCCATCAGCGACGCGATCCGGCCCTCGGCCCGCGCGGCCTCCATGTCGGCGGCGGTCAGCGCGGCCCGCATCTGACCGGGGTGGCGGTCGATGAGCCGCCGTACGCAGTCGATCTGCTCCAGCGTCGCGGTGAGCGCGCCGGGCAGGTCGGAGCGGACGTACACCGACCAGTACTGCGCGCCGACCCCGCCGGCCCGCAGCCGGGCCAGGTCGGTGTGCAGGTGGGCGGACTGGTCGGTGGCGATGTCACGGGCGTCGAGGTCGTAGCGGACCTGTTCGCGCAGCGCCCAGGGCAGGTCGTTGTGACCGTCGACGACGGGGAACTCGCGCAGCAGTTCGCGTGCCTCGTGCAGTGGGGTCATGGGCGGTTACTTCCCGAAACCGAAGGAGGCCGACCCCCCGGCCTTGGCGCGCAGCCGCTTGCCCTTCTCGGTGGCCTGGTCGTTCAGCTCCTGCTGGAACCCGCGCATCCGGTCCAGCAGCTCCTCGTCGTGCGCGGCGAGGACGCGGGCGGCCAGCAGTCCGGCGTTGCGGGCACCGCCGACGGAGACCGTGGCGACGGGCACGCCGGCGGGCATCTGCACGATCGACAGCAGCGAGTCCATGCCGTCGAGGTACTTCAGCGGGACGGGGACGCCGATGACCGGCAGCGGGGTGACCGAGGCCAGCATGCCGGGCAGGTGGGCGGCGCCGCCGGCCCCGGCGATGATCACCTTCAGTCCGCGTCCGGCCGCCTCCTCGCCGTACGCGATCATCTCGCGGGGCATGCGGTGCGCGGAGACGACGTCGACCTCGTAGGCGATCTCGAACTCGTCGAGCGCCTTGGCGGCGGCCTCCATGACGGGCCAGTCGGAGTCCGACCCCATGACGACGCCTACGACGGGACGGGCGGCGGGGCTCATTCGGTGATCGTGCCTCTCAGGTAACCGGCGGCGTGCCGGGCGCGCTCCAGGACGTCGTCCAGGTCGTCGCCGTAGGTGTTGACGTGCCCCACCTTGCGGCCGGGCTTCACGTCCTTGCCGTACATGTGGATCTTCAGCTGGGGGTCGCGGGCCATGCAGTGCAGGTACGCGGAGTACATGTCCGGGTAGTCGCCGCCGAGGACGTTGACCATGACCGTCCAGGGCGCGCGCGGGCGCGGGTCGCCGAGGGGGAGGTCGAGGACGGCGCGGACGTGGTTGGCGAACTGGCTGGTGATCGCGCCGTCCATGGACCAGTGGCCGGAGTTGTGCGGGCGCATCGCCAGTTCGTTGACGAGGACGCGGCCGTCGCGGGTCTGGAACAGCTCGACGGCGAGGTGGCCGACGACGCCGAGTTCCTTGGCGATCGACAGCGCCATCTCCTCCGCCTTGAGCGCCAGGTCCTCGTCGAGGCCGGGGGCGGGGGCGATGACGGTGTCGCAGACGCCGTTCACCTGCCGCGACTCGACGACCGGGTAGGCGACGGCCTGGCCGTGCGGGGACCGTACGACGCTCGCGGCCAGCTCGCGGACGAAGTCGACCTTCTCCTCGGCGAGGACGGGCACGCCCGCCCGGAACGGCTCGGCGGCCTCCGCCTCGGAGTCCACGACCCACACGCCCTTGCCGTCGTACCCGCCGCGCACCGTCTTGAGGACGACCGGAAAACCTCCCCCGCCCTCGGCGGCGAACGCGGCCACGTCGGCCGGGTCGCTCACGATCCGGTGCCGCGGGCACGGCACGCCGATCGCCGTGAGCTTCGCCCGCATCACGCCCTTGTCCTGGGCGTGCACCAGCGCGTCCGGGCCGGGACGCACGGCGATGCCGTCCGCCTCCAGGGCCCGGAGGTGCTCGGTGGGCACGTGCTCGTGATCGAAGGTGATCACGTCACAGCCGCGCGCGAACTCACGGAGCGTGTCCAGGTCGCGATAGTCGCCGACGACGACATCGTTCACCACCTGGGCCGCGGAGTCCTGGGGAGTGTCACTGAGGAGCTTGAACCTGATGCCCAACGGGATGCCCGCTTCGTGCGTCATACGCGCGAGCTGGCCCCCGCCGACCATGCCGACTACCGGGAACGTCACCCCCCTAGCGTATCGGCAGCCCGGAGGGAGGACGCTTCCCGGCCGTTCCGCCGGGCCAGAGCCGTCCTGCCAGGCTCTTCCCCGGTCGTCCACAGGAAATCAGCATGGCCGGGTGGTTAGCATGGCCGGGTCGACGCCAACCGACCGAGCGGGGGCCTGCACGACCATGGGACATGGTTCCTCGGCGCACACCGCGCCCCCGGCCGCCCGCGGCGCGCTGCGGCGGCGGCTCGAAGGCGTCCTGCGGGAGGTGCTGAAGTTCGGCGCGGTCGGCGGCGCGGGGGTCCTGGTCAACCTGCTCGTCTTCAACCTGGTGCGGCACACGACCGGCCTCCAGGTGGTCCGGGCCAGCATCGTGGCGACCGTCGTCTCCATCGTCTTCAACTACGTGGGCTTCCGCTACTTCACCTACCGGGACCGTGACAAGAGCGGCCGGACCAAGGAGATGTCCCTCTTCCTGCTGTTCAGCGCGATCGGCCTGGTGATCGAGAACGGCGTGCTCTACACGGCGACGTACGGCTTCGGCTGGGACGGCCCGTTGCAGAGCAACGTCTTCAAGTTCGTCGGCATCGGTGTGGCGACGCTGTTCCGCTTCTGGTCCTACCGGTCCTGGGTCTTCCGCGCCCTGCCCGCCCGGGGCGCCGTCGCCCGCGCGGAATCGTTCCTGGAGCACGAGAACCCGACCACGGTGCCCGCTCCGGGCCGCTCCCGCTGAGACCTGCTCCGGCTCCGGTCCCGGCTCCGGGCCGCCCCCGCTGGGACCGACTCCGGGCCCGGCTCAGGCTCCGGCTCCGGGCCGTTCCCGCTGGGACCGACTTCGGCTCCGGCTCCCGGCCGCTCCCGCTGGGACCGGCCACCGTCCGCGGGACCGCACGGCACGGCCACCGTCCGCAGGACCGTACGACCGCCGCTCATGGGAGACGTACGGGGCCGGCCCCGCTGCTCACGGGACGCACGGCCGCCGCTCACCGCACCGTACGGTGCGTCTCCGCCGCGTCCGTCTTCGGCGGCTGGGTGCGGGACAGGAACAGCCCGAAGACCGGCGGCTTGGACTGGAGCAGTTCCAGGCGCCCGCCGTCCGCCTCCGCCAGGTCGCGGGCGACGGCCAGCCCGATGCCCGTGGAGTTCCGTCCGCTGATGGCGCGCTCGAAGATCCGCGCGCCCAGGTCGGCGGGGACGCCCGGCCCCTCGTCGGTGACCTCCACCACGGCCTGGTTGCCGGTGACGCGGGTGCGCAGCGCGACCGTGCCACCGCCGTGCATCAGCGAGTTCTCGATCAGCGCGGCCAGCACCTGGGCGACCGCGCCCGGCGTGCCCACCGCCGTCAGGTGCCGCTTGCCGGAGGAGACGATGGCCCGGCCCGCGCTGCGGTAGGCGGGGCGCCACTCGGCGATCTGCTGCTGGATGACGTCGTCCAGCTCGAAGGTGACGGCGGAGCCGCTGCGCGGGTCGCGGGAGTTGGTCAGCAGCCGCTCGACCACGTCGGTGAGCCGCTCGACCTGGGCCAGCGCGATGGTCGCCTCCTCCTTCACCGTCTCCGGTTCGTCGGTGAGGGTGATCTCCTCCAGGCGCATCGACAGCGCGGTCAACGGCGTACGCAGCTGGTGGGAGGCGTCGGCGGCCAGCCGGCGCTCGGCGGTGAGCATCCGGGCGATGCGCTCGGCGGAGGAGTCCAGGACGTCGGCGACCCGGTCCAGCTCGGGCACGCCGTACCGCTTGTGGCGGGGGCGCGGGTCGCCGGAGCCGAGGCGTTCGGCGGTCTCGGCGAGGTCGGTGAGCGGGGAGGCGAGGCGGTTGGCCTGGCGGACCGCGAGCAGGACGGCGGCGATCACCGCGAGCAGCGCCACCAGCCCGATGATCAGCAGGGTGCGGCCGACCTCGCGGGTCACCGAGGAGCGCGGCTCCTGGACCACGACCGTCTCGCCCTCCTCGCCGGTGGCCTCGCCCCGGATGACCTCGCCGGCCGGTTCGCCGCCGATCTCGATGAGCGGCTCGCCGGGAACGCGGATCACGGCGTACCGGTCACCCTCGACCTGGCCGCGCAGGACCTCGGCGTCGACGCTGCCGGTGCCCAGCAGCCGGCTGTCCACGATGCTGGCCAGCCGGGCCGCCTCCAGGTCCACCCGCTCCTGGGCCGCGCTGCTGATCGTCTGCGTCTCGACGATGACCAGGGAGACGCCGAAGACGGCGATCACGACGAGCACCACGGAGAGCGTGGACTGGATCAGTCGGCGGCGCATGTCCTCTTATCCATGACCCGGGTACGAGGGGAGGAGGTCTCAGTTCTTCTCGAAGCGGAAGCCCACGCCCCGCACCGTGGCGATGTAGCGGGGGTTGGCCGCGTCGTCGCCCAGCTTCTTGCGGAGCCAGGAGATGTGCATGTCGAGGGTCTTGGTCGACGACCACCAGGTGGTGTCCCAGACCTCGCGCATCAGCTGGTCGCGGGTGACGACCCGGCCGGCGTCGCGCACCAGCACCCGCAGCAGGTCGAACTCCTTCGCGGTGAGCTGCAGCTCCTCGTCGCCCATCCAGGCGCGGTGCGACTCGACGTCGATGCGCACGCCGTGCGTGGCGGGCGGCTGCTGGGGCTCGGCGGCGCCGCGGCGCAGCAGGGCCCGGACCCGGGCGAGCAGTTCGGCGAGGCGGAAGGGCTTGGTGACGTAGTCGTCGGCGCCCGCGTCCAGACCGACGACGGTGTCCACCTCGTCGGCGCGCGCGGTCAGGATGAGGATCGGCACCGAGTGGCCCTCGGAGCGCAGCCGGCGGGCGACCTCCAGGCCGTCCATGCCGGGCAGGCCCAGATCCAGCACGACCAGGTCCACACCGCCCTGCATCCCGGCGTCGAGCGCCGTGGGTCCGTCCTCACGCACCTCGACCTCGTACCCTTCCCGGCGCAGTGCGCGGGCCAGCGGCTCCGAGATGGACGCGTCGTCCTCGGCGAGCAGTACACGGGTCATGACCCGATGGTAGTCCGCCCGGAGCAACGCCCGAGGTGAGATCGGGTGCGCGGCACCACGCGGACGAGACACCTCCGGACATGCCGGACACGTGCCCGGGCCGGCGCGACGGGAGGCGATCTCCCCGAAGACGTCGGAATATAGTATTCCGGTTCCATCACTCCCTGTGACAAGCGTCTCAAGTCCTTCCATACCGGGCGGTACCTTGCCTTATGGTGGACAAACGCCTGTAGCACCACGGGGACCTTCGGCGGCTCCGGCTCTCCCGGGCTCTTGACGCCGAAGGTCTTCTTCGTGTGTGCGGGCCGGTCGTCCGCCGGCCTCGAAAGGAATGACCCGTGGCCGGGCCTCCCCGCGCAGAGCCGCGCGCCGAGGCGTGGATCCCGGTGGTCACCGTCCGCCGCCCCGTGATCCGGGGCGGACTCCCCGTGGGCGTGGGGTGGGCGGGCGGACCGCCGGTGCCGGCCCGCCCCCCACCGGGCGCGCATCGCCTCCGTGAGCCCGTCCCGACCAGCAAGGATCGACCATGGCGTCAAGCCTGACGAAGGACTCGGTCACCCCGGGCACCCCCGGATCCGAGAAGTCCTTCTTCGGCCACCCCCGGGGTCTGGCCACCCTCTTCATGACCGAGATGTGGGAGCGTTTCTCCTACTACGGCATGCGGGCTCTGCTCCCGCTGTACCTCGTGGCCCCGGGCGGCCTGGGCATGAACGCCGGCACCGCCACCGCGATCTACTCGGTGTACCTCTCGCTGGTGTACCTGCTCACGATGCCGGGCGGCTGGTTCGGCGACCGCGTGTGGGGTCCGCGCAAGACCGTCGCCGTCGCCGGCGGCGTCATCATGCTCGGCCACCTCACCCTGGCGCTGCCCTCCTCCGGCACCTTCTTCGCCGGTCTCGGCCTGGTCGCGATCGGCTCGGGTCTGCTGAAGGCCAACATCTCCACGATGGTCGGCCACCTCTACCAGGGCCCCGACGATCCGCGCCGGGACGGTGGCTTCACCGTCTTCTACATGGGCATCAACCTCGGCGCCTTCGTCGCGCCGCTGGTCATCGGCACCATCGGTGAGAACGTCAACTGGCACCTGGGCTTCGCGCTGGCCGCGGTGGGCATGGCGATCGGTGTCGCCCAGTTCCTGATCGGCAGCCGCCACCTCGACGCGCACTCCAGCGTCGTCCCCAAGCCGCTGTCGGCCGCCGAGAAGACCTCGACGCTGCGCAAGTCCGCGTTCTGGGCCGTCGTCGCGGCCGTCTTCTACGCGATCGTCGGCTTCTCCGGCCACTACACGCTGAACTGGATCCTGGTCCCGCTGACCCTGCTCGGCGTGATCATCCCGATCATGGTGCTGGCCCGCATCAAGCGCGACAAGGAGCTGGACCGCGCCGAGCAGTCGAAGATGTCCGCGTACATCTGGTTCTTCGTCGCCGCGGCCGTCTTCTGGATGATCTACGACCAGGGCGGCTCGACCCTGTCGATCTTCGCCGAGTCCTCCGCCGAGAACAGCGTCCTGGGCTGGTCCTTCCCGGTCTCCTGGTACCAGTCGGTCAACCCGGTCATCATCATGGCGCTGGCCCCGGTCTTCGCGGCGCTGTGGCTGGCGCTGGCCCGGCGCGGCAAGGAGCCGAGCACGGTCGTCAAGTTCTCGTACGGCCTGGTGCTGATCGGCGCGTCCTTCTTCCTCTTCCTCGCCCCGCTGGCGATCGCGGACGGCGGGCACAAGGCCGCCGCGCTGTGGCTGGTGGCGATCTACTTCGTCCAGACCTGCGGTGAGCTGCTGCTCTCCCCGGTCGGCCTGTCGGTGACGACGAAGATGGCGCCGGTGAAGTACGCCTCGCAGATGATGGGCGTCTGGTTCCTGGCGGTCACCGCCGGTGACGCGACCACGGGTCTGCTCTCCATCGCCGGCGTGGACCTGAACAGGACGGGCATCGTCGCCGCGGAGGCCACCCTCGCCGTGGTCGCCGGCGTGGCGGTGTGGATGTACCGCAAGCGCGTCAGGACGCTGATGGGCGACGTCCACTGAGACCCGCCGGTCCGGCTTCCACCGGAGGGTCACCGTGTCCTGGGGGGCGCGGTGGCCCTTCGGGCTTCGCGGGGGCGACCCCGCCGGGGCTTTCCGGGGGGCCTCCGCGTCCGTCTACGCCGGTGCCGCCAGCTCCGCCCACACGGTCTTGCCGGCGACGCCCGGGGACCGTACGACCCCCCAGTCGAGACAGAGCCGCTGCACGATGAACATGCCGTGGCCGCCGGGGCGCCCGGCGCGGTGCGGTGTGCGGGGCGCCGGCTGGCCCGTGCCCCGGTCGGAGACCTCCAGCCGGATCACCTTGCGGTCGCGGCTGATCGACAGCTCGTCCGGGCCCTCGGCGTGCAGACAGGCGTTGGTGACCAGTTCGGAGACGACCAGCAGGACGTCCTCGGCGGCGGCCCGCTGGTCGGCCGAGTCGGCCGGCAGCCAGCCCCACGCGTACAGTGCCTGGCGGGTGAAGTCGCGGGCCAGCGGTACGACACCGCTCGTGCCGTCGAAACTCAGCCTGCGGGACTGGACACCGGTGGCGGCGGCCGTCGGCGCGCCCACGTGCCCTTCGGACACCCCGGTCACGGGCATACCCCCCTCAGGCGCCCCGGAGGCGCCGGAAGCGCCGCTGGGCTCCGGACCGCGGTCGCCCGGCGAGTAGGGCCGGGTGGTGCTCATCAGCGCTTCACCTCACCGATTCACCAATTCATGATTCGAGGTCGTACACAGTCGGTCGGGCGGCCGACCCGTTCAGGATGTCTCCTGCCCGACCGGACCGGCGGAACACCCCTGTATCGGGCAGGAAACACAGGACGGGGCGGAACCACCGGCCACAGGGGACGCGCGGGACCCGCCGGGTCCGCGGGCGGCGGGTCAGCCGCTCTCGTCCGCCAGGGCCGTCTCAAGGGTGTCATGGACGGTGAAGACGGCGTCCGCACCGGTGATCTCGAAGACCCTCGCCACCACGGGCCGCATGCCGACCAGATGTACTCCACCCCCCGCGGCCTCCGCCTTCAGCCGCGCGCCGAGCAGGACGTTGAGTCCCGTGGAGTCGCAGAACTCCAGGCGCGAGCAGTCGACGACAAGCCTGCTGAAACCCTTGTCCAGGCAGTCGTCCAGTGGCTCGCGCAACAGATCGGCGGTGTGATGGTCCAACTCACCCGCCGGGGTCACGACGGCACTGGGGCCTTCCTGCCGCACCTCCACCAGAAGCCGGCCAGACTGTGCGCTGCCGACCGTCCCGCGGTCCATGCCGTCTCTCTCTCCCGACGTCGAGGCTGCTTACTGACGCCCTCGAACACTACGCCTTCCGCACGCCCTTCAACACCCGAACATCCGCACACAAACGGACATATAAGAACAAAAAGCACTTGCGGCGGGCTCGGTACAGCCGGTAGGGCTAGTAAGAACACGCAACCGACACGGCCGGCTTTGGAGGCGCCGCACACCGCAGTGCACGTATTCGGCTTCGGCAGCCGCATGCCGAGAACGATGGAGGACATCATGTCACCCCGGCTCGACGGATCGCGTACCCGGACAGCGACGTCGGCACTCCCTCCGGAACATCTGGATCCCATCGACCGCTTCGAGCGGGCCGTCGAGCACGGCGGCGCCCTCGCCGGGCTTCCGGACATCCCCGCGTACGACGAGGTCGCCCCGGCGGACGCCCGGGCCCTGTCCAAGGACCTCTTCGAGCGCCTGGAGACGCTGGAGGAGGGCACGCACGAGCACGCGTACGTACGCAACACGCTCGTCGAGCTCAACCTCGCGCTGGTCAAGTTCGCCGCCTCCCGCTTCCGCTCGCGCAGCGAGCCGATGGAGGACATCGTCCAGGTCGGCACGATCGGCCTGATCAAGGCGATCGACCGCTTCGAACTGTCGCGGGGCGTGGAGTTCCCCACGTTCGCCATGCCGACCATCATCGGCGAGATCAAGCGGTTCTTCCGCGACACCTCCTGGTCCGTGCGCGTCCCGCGCCGCCTGCAGGAACTGCGTCTGGACCTGGCCAAGGCCGGTGACGAACTGGCCCAGCGGCTCGACCGCGCGCCGACGGTGGCGGAGTTGGCCGAACGCCTCGGCATCACCAACGACGAGGTCGTCGAGGGCATGGCCGCGTCGAACGCGTACACCGCCGCCTCGCTGGACGCCCAGCCGGAGGAGGACGACGCCGAGGGCGCGCTCGCCGACCGGATCGGTTACGAGGACCACGGCCTCGAAGGCATCGAGTACGTCGAGTCGTTGAAGCCCATGATCGCCGAACTGCCGCCGCGCGACCGGAAGATCCTCTCCCTGCGCTTCGTCGCGGGCATGACCCAGTCGGAGATCGGCGAGGAACTGGGCATCTCCCAGATGCACGTCTCCCGTCTGCTCTCCCGGACGCTGGTGAGACTGCGCAAGGGGCTGACGGTCGAGGAGTGACCCCGGCCGTGGCCGGGGTCGGGGTGACGGCCGTGCCGTCGCGAGGGGGGTGGTCCACGCGGACCGCCCCTTCGGGCTGTCGTCCAACCCTTCGCGCCGTCGTCCAGCTCCTTCGTGCTGTCGTCCAGCCCCTCGCGCCGCCGTCGCACGGCGCGCACGCCCCGCCGTCACACGACGCGCACGCCTCGCCGCCACACCCCCGCGACCAGCGGTACGCCGGGCCGGTACGCCAGGTGGACGTGGCTCGGGGCGTCCAGCAGGACCAGGTCGGCGTACGCCCCCGGTGCGAGGCGCCCGACGTCGTCCCGGCGCAGGGCCGCCGCGCCGCCCGCCGTGGCCGACCACACCGCCTCGTCCGGGGTCATCCCCATGTCCCGTACGGCGAGGGCGACGCAGAACGGCACGGAGGACGTGAAGGACGAGCCGGGGTTGCAGTCCGTGGAGAGGGCGACCGTGACGCCGGCGTCGAGCAGCCGCCGGGCGTCGGGCCAGGCGGCGCGGGTGGAGAACTCGGCGCCGGGCAGCAGCGTGGCGACCGTCCGGCTGTGCGCGAGGGCGTCCACGTCGGCGTCGGTGAGGTGGGTGCAGTGGTCGGCGCTGGCGGCGTCGAGTTCGACGGCGAGCCGCACGCCGGGGCCGTGGGAGAGCTGGTTGGCGTGGACGCGGGGGTGCAGGCCCTTGGCCTTGCCCGCGGTGAGGACCGCGCGGGCCTGGTCCCCGTCGAAGGCGCCCCGCTCGCAGAAGACGTCGATCCAACGGGCGTACGGGGCGCAGGCGTCCAGCATCTCGCCGGTGACGAGGTCGACGTAGGCGGCGGGGTCGTCGGCGAGTTCGGGGGCGACGATGTGGGCGCCGAGGAAGGTGACCTCGTCGGTGTGGCGGGCGGCGACGCGCAGGGCGCGGGACTCGTCGGCGGTGGTCAGGCCGTACCCGGACTTGGTCTCCAGGGTCGTGGTGCCCTGGCGCAGGGCCTCGGCGAGGTAACGGGTGAGGCCGGCTTCCAGTTCCGCGTCGGTCGCGGCACGGGTGGCGGCGACCGTGGTGCGGATGCCGCCCGCTCGGTAGGGGCGGCCGGACATGCGGGCGTTGAACTCCTCGGTGCGGTCGCCCGCGAAGAGCAGGTGGGAGTGGGAGTCCACGAAGCCCGGCAGGACGGTCCGGCCACCGGCGTCGACCCGGTTGTCAGTGGCGGGTGCTTTCCTGGATTCACCGGTCCACGCGACGCGGTCGCCGTCGATGACGACGGCCGCGTCCCGGATCAGGCCCAGGGGGCTTCCGTCCGTGAGGGAGGGGTCGTTGGTGACCAGCGTGGCGATGTTGGT
Organism: Streptomyces sp. SYSU D01066-1; assembly: GCF_054956795.1. NCBI lineage: Bacteria > Bacillati > Actinomycetota > Actinomycetes > Kitasatosporales > Streptomycetaceae > Streptomyces > Streptomyces sp. SYSU D01066-1. Next base: position 56,843 of record NZ_JBUDHV010000004.1, read on the forward strand.
GATGACGGTACTGCCGGTGCTGTCGGTGCTGTCGGTGCTGTCGGTGCTGTCAGTGCTGTCGGTGCTCATGATGTCCCCTGCGGTGGCGGTGGGCGTCGTCAGGCGCGCAGGTCTGCCACGGCCCGCGCCAGTGCTCGCGGCACGTCCGGTACGAGGGTGTGGACCCCGTCGCGCACGACGTGCCGTCCGCCGACGACCGTGTGCCGTACGTCCGCCGCGGTCGCGGCGAATACGGCCGTCTCGGCGCCGAGCCGGGGCGGCGGCCCCGCTGTTCTGACCGAGTCCAGGGCGACGGTCGTCAGGTCGGCGCGGGCGCCGGTCCCGATGGTGCCGGCGTCGTCCCAGCCGAGCGCCGCGTGACCGTCTGTGGTGGCGGCGCGCAGCAGGCCGGTGGCCGTCCAGTGCCCCCGGGTGCGGGTGCGCAGCCGTTCGTTCAGCTCCATCGCGCGCGCCTCCTCGAACAGGTCGATGACGGCGTGGCTGTCGGAGCCCAGGCAGAGCGGGGAGCCCGCCTTCTGGAGCGCGGCGGCGGGTCCGATGCCGTCCGCGAGGTCCCGTTCGGTCGTCGGGCACATGCAGGTGCCGGTGCCGGTGGAGCCGATCAGCGCGATGTCGGCGTCGGTGAGGTGCGTGTTGTGGACGCCGGTGGTGCGCGGCCCGAGGACGCCGTGGTCGGCGAGGAGCCGGGCGGGGGTGCGGCCGTGCGCCCGCCGGCAGGCGTCGTTCTCGGCGGTCTGCTCGGACAGGTGGACGTGGAGCGGGGCCCGCCGCTCCTCGGCCCAGCGGACCACGGTCGCCAACTGGCCGGCGGGCACGGCCCGTACGGAGTGCACGGCGGCCCCGATCCGCGCGTGATCCCGTTCCTTGAGAACTGAACAGCGTGCTGCCCAGTCCTCCGCGCTCCCGTCGGAGAAGCGGAGCTGGTGGGCCGTGGGCGGCCGTCCGAAACCGGCGGAGAGGTAGCAGGTGTCGAGGAGGGTGATGCGGACGCCGGCGTCGGCGGCTGCCTCGATCAGCGCCTCGCCCATGGCGTTGGGGTCGGCGTAGGGCGTGCCGCCGGGGGCGTGGTGCACATAGTGGAACTCGCCGACGGCGGTGACGCCGGCCAGGGCCATCTCGGCGTACACGGCCCGGGCGAGGGCGTGGTAGGTGTCCGGGGTGAGGCGGTCGGCGACGGAGTACATCACCTCGCGCCAGGTCCAGAAGGTGCCGGAGCCCGCCTGGACGGTGGAGCGCAGGGCGCGGTGGAAGGCGTGGCTGTGGGCGTTGGCCAGTCCCGGCAGGGTCAGTCCGCGCAGGATCTCGGCGCCGGGCGGCGGGGTTCCGACCCCGGTGCGGACGGCACGGACGCGGCCGTCCGCCACGTCGACGGCGACGCCCGGTTCGACGTGGCCGCCGAGCCAGGCGTGTTCGAGCCAGTACGTCCGCCGGGGGTCGGTCACGGGCACGCGAGTCCTTCCAGTACGTCGGCGAGGGCGAGCACCCCGGCCACGCAGTCGTCCTCGGTGGCGGACTCGGCCGGGGAGTGCGAGACGCCGGTGGGGTTGCGCACGAACAGCATGGCGGCCGGGACGCGTGCGGAGAGGATTCCGGCGTCGTGTCCGGCGCCCGTGCCGAGGACGGGCACCCTCAGGTCCCTCCCGGTGCCGAGGACGCGGACGAGTTCGTCGCGCAGGACGTGGTCGAACTCGACGACGGGGGTGAAGGACTCCCGGGCGACGGTGAGGCCGACGCCGTGCGCCTCGGCGTGGGCGCGGGCGGCCCGCTCGACACCGCCGACCACGGCGTCCAGGACCTCCTGTCCCTCGGCCCGGGAGTCCAGCCAGCCGCGCACCAGGGACGGCACGGCGTTGACGCCGTTCGGTTCGACGGCGACCTTGCCGAAGGTGGCGACGGCACCGGCGCGCGCGGCCTCCCGGCGGGCGGCGAGCACGGTCTCGGCGTACGGCAGCATCGGGTCGTGCCGGTCGGTGAGGCGGGTGGTGCCGGCGTGGTTGGCCTCGCCGCGGAAGTCGAACCGCCAGCGTCCGTGCGGCCAGATGGCGGAGGCGACGCCGACCGGGTCGCCGGACAGGTCCAGGGCGCGGCCCTGTTCGACGTGGAGTTCGACGAAGGCGCCGATGCGGGCGAGCCGCTCGGGGTCCGGGCCGATGGCGTCCGGGTCGTGGCCGGCGGCCTCCATGGCCTGCGGGAGGGTGATGCCGTCGGCGTCGGTGAGGCGGTGGGCCTCGGCCACGGTGAGCGCTCCGGCGGTGAGGCGGGAGCCGACGCAGGCGAGGCCGAAGCGGGCGCCCTCCTCGTCGCCGAAGTTGACGATGCCGAGCGGCCTGGTGAACCGCGCTCCCCGGTGGCGCAGTTCGTCCAGCGCGGCGAAGGCGGAGACCACGCCCAGGGGGCCGTCGAAGGCGCCGCCGTCGGGTACGGAGTCCAGGTGGGAGCCGGTGACGACGGCGTCCCCGGCGGCCGGGTCGCCGAGCCAGGCCCACTGGTTGCCGTTGCGGTCGGTCTCGTAGGACAGGCCGCGCGTCTGGGCCTGCTCCCGGAACCAGGCCCGGCAGTCGGCGTCGGCGCCGCTCCAGGCGAACCGCCGGTAGCCGCCGGAGACGGGGCCTCGGCCGACCGGCAGCAGCTCGGCCCACATGCTGTGGAAGCTCACGCGTCGCCACCCTCGCGCGTGTCGCCGCCTTCACGCGTGTCGTCGCCCTCGCGCATGGGGACGCCCTCGCGCGTGTCGTCGCCCTCGCGCATGGGGACGCGGACGCCGCGTTCCTCGGCGACCGACTCCGCGATGTCGTACCCGGCGTCGACGTGCCGGATGACGCCCATGGCGGGGTCGTTGGTGAGCACGCGGCGGATCTTCTCGCCGGCGAGCGGCGTGCCGTCGGCGACCGTCACCTGCCCGGCGTGGATCGAACGCCCCATGCCGACGCCGCCGCCGTGGTGGACCGACACCCAGGAGGCCCCGGAGGCGACGTTGACCATGGCGTTGAGCAGCGGCCAGTCGGCGATCGCGTCGGAGCCGTCGCGCATCGCCTCGGTCTCCCGGTACGGGGAGGCGACGGAGCCGCAGTCCAGGTGGTCGCGGCCGATGACGACGGGCGCGGTCAGCTCGCCGCTCGCCACCATGTCGTTGAACCGCTCACCGGCCCTGTCCCGTTCGCCGTAGCCGAGCCAGCAGATGCGGGCGGGCAGCCCCTGGAAGGGGACCCGCTCCCCCGCCATCCTGATCCAGCGGGCGAGGGACTCGTTCTCGGGGAAGAGGTCGAGGACCGCCCGGTCCGTCCTGGCGATGTCGGCCGGGTCGCCGGAGAGGGCGGCCCAGCGGAAGGGGCCCTTGCCCGCGCAGAAGAGGGGGCGGATGTAGGCGGGGACGAAGCCGGGGAAGGCGAAGGCCCGGTCGTACCCGGCGAGCCGGGCCTCGCCGCGGAGGGAGTTGCCGTAGTCGAACACCTCGGCGCCGGCGTCCTGGAAGCCGACCATGGCCTCCACGTGCCGGGCCATGGACGCGCGGGCGCGGGCGGTGAAGCCCGCCGGGTCCTTGGCGGCGGCGTCCGCCATGTCGTCGAAGGCGATCCCGGCGGGCAGGTAGGCCAGCGGGTCGTGGGCCGAGGTCTGGTCGGTGACGATGTCGACCGGCGCGCTCATGGCGAGGAGCCGGGGGACGACCTCGGCCGCGTTGCCGAGGAGGCCGATGGAGAGCGGGCGGCGGGCGTCGCGGGCCTCGACGGCCAGGTGGAGGGCGTGGTCGAGGGAGTCGGCGCGGACGTCCAGGTAGCGGTGGCCGATACGGCGGTCGATGGCGCGCGGGTCGCAGTCGACGCAGATCGCGACGCCGTCGTTCATGGTGACGGCGAGGGGCTGGGCGCCGCCCATGCCGCCGAGTCCGGCGGTGAGGGTGATGGTCCCGGCGAGGGTGCCGCCGAACCTCTTGGCGGCGACGGCGGCGAAGGTCTCGTAGGTGCCCTGGAGGATGCCCTGGGTGCCGATGTAGATCCAGGAGCCGGCCGTCATCTGCCCGTACATGGTCAGGCCGAGCGCCTCCAGGCGGCGGAACTCCTCCCAGTTGGCCCAGTCGCCGACGAGGTTGGAGTTGGCGATGAGGACGCGCGGGGCCCACTCGTGGGTCCGCATGACGCCGACCGGGCGGCCGGACTGGACGAGCATCGTCTCGTCCTGCTCGAGGGTCCGCAGCGTCCGCACCATCGCGTCGAAGGACCGCCAGTCGCGGGCGGCCTTGCCCGTGCCGCCGTATACGACGAGCCGGTCGGGGTGTTCGGCGACCTCCGGGTCGAGGTTGTTCTGCAGCATCCGCAGGGCGGCCTCCTGCTGCCAGCCCAGGGCGCTCGGCTGGGTGCCGCGCGGCGCACGGACGGGACGGGGTCCTGACATGGCTGCCTCCTGAGGCCGGCTGGCTCTCCACGGATGTCACTACTTCTATTCACATGCTTACTTCCTGAATATAACTAGTCAATACGTCGTGGGGTCCGCGTCCGCGCCCCACGGGTGTTTGGCTGGACCGCATGAGTGATGACGAGGGCACCGGTGAGCGGCGGGCGGCGCGGCGGGACCGGGCGGTCCGGGCGGCCGTGGAGCAGGGGCTGCTCGGGCCCGGCACCCCCCTGCTGGCGCTGCTGGACGTCGCCGGCATCCGGGAGTCGGCGGCGGCGCTGCGGGCGGCGTTCACGGCGGTGACCGCGCCCGGTACGCCCGTGCTGCACGCCTTCGCGGTGAAGGCGGCGCCGCTGGTGCCGGTGGTGCGGCTGCTGCGGGACGAGGGCATCGGCGCGGAGGTGGCGAGCCCCGGCGAGCTGGCGCTGGCGCGGGCGGCGGGGGTGCCGGCGGAGCGTACGGTGCTGGACTCGCCGGCCAAGACGCCCGAGGAGTTGCGCGAGGCGCTGGCGCTGGGGATCGCCGTCAACGCGGACAACCCGCAGGAGCTGGACCGGCTCGACGGCCTGCTGCGGTCGGCCCCGACCGCCTCGCCCCTCGGCCTCCGGGTGAATCCGCAGGTCGGCGGCGGCTCCATCGAGGCGCTGTCCACCGCGACGGCGACCTCGAAGTTCGGGGTGGCGCTGCGGGACGAGGGGGCGCGGGAGTGGGTGGTGCGGGCGTATCTGGACCGGCCCTGGCTGACCCGGCTGCACGTGCACACCGGCTCCCAGGGCATCGCGCCGGCCCGGATGGCCGAGGGGGTGGCGGCCGTGCACGCGCTGGCCGAGGAGATCAACCGGCGGTGCGGACGGCGACGGGTCGACACCGTCGACATCGGCGGCGGACTGCCGGTGAACTTCGCCTCGGAGGCGACGACGCCGACCTACGGGCAGTACGCGCGGACGCTGCGGGAGGCGGTGCCGGGGCTGTTCGACGGGCGGTACGGGCTGGTGACGGAGTTCGGACGGTCACTGCTGGCCGAGCACGGCACGGTGGTGACGCGGGTCGAGTACGCCAAGAGCGCCGGGGGCCGGCCGGTCGCCGTGACGCACGCGGGGGTGCAGGTGGCGACGCGGACGGTGTACGCGCCAAAGGCGTGGCCGCTGCGGATCGCCGCGTACGACGGGGCGGGCCGCCCCAAGGAGGGGCCGCCGGTGGTGCAGGACGTGGCCGGCCCCGCCTGTTTCGCGGGGGACCTGCTGGCGGCGGGGCGGGCGTTGCCGCGGCTGGAGCAGGGGGACCACGTGGCGGTGCTGGACACGGGGGCGTACTGCTTCGCGCATCACTACGCGTACAACTCGCTGGCGCGGCCGGGGGTGTTCGGGTTCACCGCGGACGACGCCGGGGACGTGCGCTTCGCAGTGGTACGGCGGCCCCAGTCGCTGGAGGAGATCGTGACCGAGGCAGGCGGAGCACACGTGGACGCCCTGACGTCTCCGGCGCCGAGCGGGTGAGGCGCCCTCAGGAACCGGAACCGCGCAAGGCCGGCCAGGTGAGACGCCCCCAGGAAACCGGAGCCGCGCGACGCCGGCCAGGTGAGACACCCTCAGGAAACCGGAACCCCACAGGGCCGGCCAGGTGAGACGCCCCAGGAAACCGGAACCCCACGGGTCCGGCCAAGTGGGACACCCTCAGGAACCCGGAACCGCGCGACGCCGGTCAGGTGACGCCTCAGGGGCGCGGGGAACCGCGCGCGCCCGGCCACGACGCTCCCGCACCCGCACCCGCACCCGTCCACGCACCGCCCCCTCACCGCCTCCCCCTCACCGCCCCGGTGTCACACCAGCGCCGCCGTCTTCCGCCGCGCCCCGCCCGGGGCGGCGTCCCCCGCCGCGATCCCGGTCCCCCGGTACGCCTTGACCGCCTTGCCCGCGGGGCGGCCCGCCCTCCGGTCGAGCCAGTCGACCCGCACCCACAGCAGCGCGTCCCCGGCCCGCTCGCGGCGGCCGAGCCACGCCGCCTTCAGCCAGAGGCCCGCCCCGCAGCCGGCCAGCAGCATCCCGCCGGCCGCCGGGACGGCGAACGCGCTGCCCAGCGCCGCGAGGAAGGCGAGCAGCAGCCACCAGCGGTGCCCCCGGCGCCAGTTGCGCGAGGTCACCACCCGGTCCTGGAGGACGTCGTGCTTCCCGGCGCGGGCCGCCGCACCGGCCAGCCGGGTGTACCGCTTGCGGCGGACGTACGCCACCACGAGGGCGGCGACGATGAAGAGCGCCGCTCCGGCCAGGACACCGATCCGACGGCCGGTCAGTCCCGGCACCAGTACGCCGATGCCCGCCGCGACCGCGCCGAGCCACCACATGGGCGCCGCGCCCGCCCGTACGACGACGGCCACCCGGGCCAGCCCTTGTCCTCCGCGCGCCACGTCTGCCTCCCGTCACATCTGCCAAGCGTCCGAGGGGTGTGCGAGGACGGCAGGTTAACGGCGCAAGGTGAGACGAGTCTGAGAGCGTGCGGCGCTCCGCCGGGGTCTCGTCAGTCCACGAACAGCCCTCGCGCCGCCGCGTGGGCGTCGAACTCCTCCAGGCGTGCCTGGGCGTCCGGCAGGTCGTCGCACATGGCCTCCAGCAGCACCCGGCCCAGCAGCATCGGCGCGCAGGCGGTGTCGAAGGCGAGCCCGGTGCCGACGGCGGCGGGCAGCAGCAGGTCGGAGACCTTGGCGACGGGTGCGAAGGCGGAGTCGGCGACGGTGACGACGGTCAGCCCGGCCTCCTTGGCGTGGGCCAGGGCGTCGACGACCTCCCGGGGGTGGCGCGGCAGCGCGAAGCAGAGCAGCGCGCTCGCCCCGGCCCGTACGGCGCCGTCGATCCGGTCCTGGACCATCGAGCCGCCCTCGCCGAGCAGCCGGACGTCGGGGTGGACCTTGGCGGCGAAGTAGGCGAACCCCTGTGCCTGGGCGGCGGCGGCCCGCAGACCGAGGACGAGGAGGGGACGGCTCGCCGCGAGGAGACGCCCGGCCCGCCGCACGGGGCGGGGGTCGGCCAGCACCTCGGCGAGGTGCCGCAGGTTCTCGATCTCGGCCTCGACGGCCTGCTGGTACTCGTTGCCGGTCCCGGTCTGGGGCACCGGCTCGGCGGGGGCGACCTCGCGCAGGTGACGGCGCAGATCCGGGTAGCCGTCGAAGCCCAGGGCGACGGCGAAGCGGGTCACGGACGGCTGGCTGACCCCGGCCAGTTCGGCCAGTTCCACGCTGGACAGGAACGGCACGTCGGCGGCGCGCCGCACCATGCTGTGCGCGATGCGCCGCTGGGTCGGCGTCAGCCGGTGTCCCTCGAACAGCGCCTGCAGCCGCGCGGCCGGACTGTCGGTCACACCCATGACGCGCTCCCCTCCGGATCTCCGTCCCGGGACGCTACACGCACCTCGCACCCGCCCCCGCACCCCGCACCCACTCCCCGGCCCGCCCGCCGGCACGGTCACCGGCCTGCCGCACCCACCGCGCCCACCGCACCCGCCGGTGCCGGGCCGGCCGAAGACAGTGCCGGCTCGTCCAGTCCTGATATTCAGTATCCCTTGTCTCCGCATACGCCCCTACAGTCGGGCGGCCGTCACGACCCGCGCGAACGGCGTGCCCGAAGGCGGCCGGCGCACATGGGGGAGGGACACGGCCTCCTGACGCGGTCTGACAGACCGTGTGCGCGGCGGCGGGGGTCGCGCGGGGCGGGACCGGACGGTGGTGCGCGGCAGCCGTGCCTGTCCGTGGTGCCTGCCGGCGTCAGGCGGAGTGGGGCACCCGCCGCGTCCTCGCACGCGTCGGCGGCGGACGGCCGGAACCCCGGTTCTCCGGCTGCGGCTCGGCCCCGTCCCGGAACGCGCCCCTGGCCCCGTCCTCCCGGCCGTGGACGTCCGGTTCCCCCGTCCCCGTGTCCAGCCGGCCGAACGCCCTGGAGAAGCCCCGCAGGCGCTCCGCCCGGCCGAACCGCTCCGCCGGACCGCTCCGCCGGACCGCTCCACCGGGCCGGTGCTCACCCGCCCCCGGCGGCCCCACCGCGAACCCGGGGGCTAACCCCAGTGCGATGGGCATCCCCGCTCCGTAGCGTGGTCGGCATGACGGGAATGGACGCGCGCGACACCGACCTGAAGAAGGAACTCGATGCGACCCTGCGGGCCCGCAGGGAGCTGGGCGAGGACTACGACTCCGCGCTGGTGGAGTCGTTCCTGGAGAAGGTCGACCAGCGGATCGACGGCGCGGTCGAGCGGCGGGTGCGCCGGCAGTTCGCCGAGCAGCAGATGGTGTCGGCCCGGGACGCGCGGGCCCCCAGGGCCACCGACTCCTTCGGGGAGCGGTTCGGCTTCGGCATCGTCTCGCTGGTGCTGGCGGTCCCCCTCTCCGCGATCGGCGGGGGCGTCGCGGACCTGCCGGGGCTGCTGACCGCCTGGGCCGGCATCGTCGGGGTGAACGTCGTACAGGCCGCCCGGACCAACCCGGGACTGTTCCGCGGGCGTGGCCCCCGCGAGACCGACTGACGGCCCGCCTCGCGTCCGGCCGACCGGCCGGACGCGAGGCGGACGCGGGGAACGTCATGCGCGGAGAACGTCATGCGCGGGGAACGTCATGCGCGGGGACCGCCGCACCCCCGTTGCCGGGGGGCGGGACGACGGCGGTCCCCGCGAGGGACACGGTGCCGGATCGGAGACCGGGCGCCCGCGTCCTGGCGTCCAGGGAGGTCCGGGAGCCGCTCCGGAGGTCCTTGGCGCCGTTCGGTGCCGGCCGGGGCGGGAAGCCTCCCCCGGTGCTGAACGCCCGAGTGGTGTCCCCACCGCCCTGCCGACACCCACCAATGTGCCTGACCTGTGTTAAGCGTGTGCTGCGCGAACGTGACGCCCGCGTACCGATTCGGAAAGACCTGACTACCCGGCATCCACCGCGGGTTCGCCGCCGTCGTCCGCCGTTCACCGGAACTCTTCCGCTACTTCCCCGGCCCGGCGAGGAAGGCCAGCAGGTCCTGACGGCTCACCACCCCGGTCGGCTTGCCCTCGACCAGGACGATCGCCGCGTCGGCCGTGCCGAGCACGCTCATCAGGTCCTCGACCGGCTCGCCGGAGCCGACCTGCGGCAGCGGCGCCGACATGTGCCGCTCCAACGGGTCCTGGAGCGAGGCCCGCTGACTGAACAGGGCGTCGAGCAGCTCGCGTTCCACCACCGAGCCGACCACCTCGGCGGCCATCACGTCCGGATGCCCCGCGCCGGGCTTGACGATCGGCATCTGGGAGACGCCGTACTCGCGCAGCACCTCGATGGCCTCGCCGACCGTCTCGTCCGGGTGCATGTGGACCAGGGAGGGGATGGAGCCGCCCTCCTTGTGGTCGAGGACGTCACCGACGCGGGCGCTGGGCCCGGAGTCGTCCAGGAAGCCGTAGTCGGCCATCCACTCGTCGTTGAAGATCTTCGACAGGTACCCGCGTCCGCTGTCCGGGAGGAGCACGACGACCACGTCGTCCTCGGTCAGCCGCTCGGCGACGCGCAGCGCGGCGACCACCGCCATGCCGCAGGAGCCGCCCACCAGCAGGCCCTCCTCCTTGGCCAGGCGCCGGGTCATCTGGAAGGAGTCCTTGTCGGAGACGGCGACGATCTCGTCGGCGACCTCGCGGTCGTAGGCGGTCGGCCAGAAGTCCTCGCCGACGCCCTCGACGAGGTACGGGCGTCCCGAGCCGCCGGAGTAGACCGAGCCCTCGGGGTCGGCGCCGATCACCTTGACCCGGCCGTCGCTGGCGTCCTTGAGGTAGCGGCCGGTGCCGGAGATGGTGCCGCCGGTGCCGACGCCGGTCACGAAGTGGGTGATCCGGCCCTCGGTCTGCTTCCACAGCTCGGGACCGGTCGAGTGGTAGTGGGAGAGCGGGTTGTGCGGGTTGGAGTACTGGTCGGGCTTCCAGGCCCCGGGCGTCTCACGGACCAGCCGGTCGGAGACGTTGTAGTAGGAGTCGGGGTGCTCCGGGTCCACGGCGGTGGGGCAGACGACGACCTCGGCGCCGTACGCGCGCAGGACGTTGATCTTGTCCGTCGACACCTTGTCGGGGCAGACGAAGACGCACTTGTAGCCCTTCTGCTGGGCCACGATGGCCAGGCCCACGCCCGTGTTGCCGCTGGTCGGCTCGACGATCGTGCCGCCCGGCCGCAGCTCGCCGCTCTGCTCGGCGGCCTCGATCATGCGCAGGGCGATGCGGTCCTTCACCGAGCCGCCCGGGTTGAAGTACTCCACCTTGGCCAGGACGGTGGCCCTGAGGCCCTTGGTCACGCTGTTGAGCCGCACCAGCGGGGTGTTGCCGACGAGGCTGATCATCGAGTCGTGGAATTGCACCGTTGTCTCCGGATGCCGCAAAAATCTGGTGATGATGGTCGTGCCGGCCAGCCTATGGCCTGCCGGTCCCCGGCGGCCCCGGGACGGCCGTTCACCTGCCGTCGAGATTGGGCGACGGTCCGTACAGGGCAAGTAGGGGGTGTACGGCTCGTGAGGAGGTGGCGGCGACGCATGACGAGCATGTCGAGGGCGAGGGTGGCCCGGCGGATCGCGGCCGGCGCGGCATACGGCGGCGGTGGGATCGGGCTGGCCGGCGCGGCGACGGTCGGCCTGCTGCTGGCGCAGGTGCGCCTGGCCAGGCGGCGGGTGGGCACCGGCACGCCCGCCCGGGTGCCGAACGCGGAGGGACTGTACGGCGCGGCGTTCCCCACGGCCGGTGAGCCGCCCCTGCGTCTGGTGATGCTGGGCGACTCCACGGCGGCCGGGCAGGGCGTGCACCGGGCCGGGCAGACGCCGGGGGCGCTGCTGGCGTCCGGGCTGGCGGCGGTGGCCGAGCGTCCGGTGGAGCTGCGGTCGGTCGCACTGCCGGGGGCGCGGTCGGACGACCTGGACCGGCAGGTGGCGGTGGTGCTGGCGGACCCGGTGCGGCTGCCGGACATCTGCGTGATCATGGTGGGGGCCAACGACGTCACCCACCGGATGCCGGCCACCCGCTCGGTGCGCCATCTGGCGGGGGCGGTACGGCGGCTGCGCACGGCCGGCGCGGAGGTGGTCGTGGGCACCTGTCCCGACCTGGGCACGATCGAGCCGGTGCGGCAGCCGCTGCGCTGGCTGGCCCGGCGGACCTCGCGGCAGCTCGCGGCGGCGCAGACCATCGGCGTGGTGGAGCAGGGCGGGCGCACGGTGTCGCTGGGCGACCTGCTGGGCCCGGAGTTCGCGCGCAACCCGCGGGAGATGTTCGGTCCCGACCACTACCACCCCTCCGCGGACGGGTACGCCACCGCCGCGATGGCGGTGCTGCCGACGGTGTGCGCGGCGCTCGGCCTGTGGCCGGCCGAGGAGGAGCGTCCCGACGCCTTCCGCCGCGAGGGCTTCCTGCCGGTGGCGCGGGCGGCGGCGGAGGCCGCCGACGAGGCGGGCACGGAGGTCGCGGCGGCGATGCCGGCGGGGCCGCGCGGGCCGTGGGCGCTGCTCAAGCGGCGCCGGCGGCGGAGGGTTCCGGAGGCGGAGCCGGACCACACGGCACAGCCGACCTGAGCCGACCCGCACCCCGGCCCGCCTCCCGGCCCGCCTCCCGGTCCCGGCCCGGCCCGCACCCCAGCTCGCGTCCTGGTCCCGGCCCTGCCGGTCCGGCCCGCGCCCCGGTCCCGTACCGCCCCCCAGCCCGCCTCCCGGTCCCGGCCCGGCCCGCACCCCAGCTCGCGTCCTGGTCCCGGCCCCGCCCGCGCCCCGGCCCGCCTCCCAGTCCCGGCCCTGCCGGCCCGGCCCGGCCCGCGCCCCGGTCCCGTACCGCACCCCAGCCCGCCTCCCGGTCCTGCCCGCGTCCCGGTCCTGCCCGCGTCCCGGTCCTGCCCGCGTCCCGGCCTCGGCCCCGGCCCAGACCGCACCCCAACCCACGTCCCGGCCCCGCCCCGAACCACACCCCAACCCACGTCCCGGTCCCGCCCCCAGCCCGCGCCCCGACTCCACCCCACCCCCCGCTCACCCCGCCCCGCTCCGCCCCACCCCATCCCCACCCACCCCCTACCGAAAAAAGCAAGCGCTTAGTAAATTGCGGTCAGGGTCACACTCCCGCCCCCGTGACCCACCCTCTACGTACGGGTAACTTTCCAGGCGGTCATGCAGTCCAGTCAGCCGCCCGCACGCGAACGCCAATGGAGCCGTGATGCCCGAAGCCGTGATCGTTTCCGCCGCCCGCTCCCCCATCGGCCGCGCCGGCAAGGGCTCCCTCAAGGAGCTGCGCCCCGACGACCTGGCCGCCACGATCGTCCAGGCCGCCCTCGCCAAGGTGCCGGAGCTGGACCCGCGGGACATCGACGACCTGATGCTCGGCTGCGGCCTGCCCGGCGGCGAGCAGGGGCACAACCTGGGCCGGATCGTCGCCGTACAGCTGGGGATGGACCACCTGCCGGGCTGCACCGTCACCCGGTACTGCTCCTCCTCCCTCCAGACCAGCCGCATGGCGCTGCACGCCATCAAGGCCGGCGAGGGAGACGTCTTCATCTCGGCCGGTGTGGAGATGGTCTCCCGCTTCGGCAAGGGCAGCTCCGACGGACTGCCCGACACGCACAACCCGCTGTTCGCCGAGGCCGAGGCCCGCACCGCCGCCGTCGCCGCCTCCGAGGGGTCCACCTGGCACGACCCGCGCGAGGACGGCCTGCTGCCCGACCCGTACATCGCGATGGGCCAGACCGCCGAGAACCTGGCCCGCGCCAAGGGCGTCACCCGGCAGGACATGGACGAGTTCGGCGTCCGCTCCCAGAACCTCGCCGAGGAGGCCGTCAAGAACGGCTTCTGGGAGCGCGAGATCACCCCCGTCACGCTGCCCGACGGCACGGTCGTCAGCAAGGACGACGGTCCCCGCGCCGGCGTCACGATGGAGGGCGTCGCGGGCCTCAAGCCCGTCTTCCGCCCCGACGGCATGGTCACCGCCGGCAACTGCTGCCCGCTCAACGACGGCGCCGCCGCCCTCGTGATCATGAGCGACACCAAGGCCCGCGAGCTGGGCCTGACCCCGCTGGCCCGGATCGTCTCCACGGGCGTCTCCGGCCTCTCCCCGGAGATCATGGGCCTCGGCCCGGTCGAGGCGTCGAAGCAGGCCCTCGGCCGCGCCGGGCTCACCGTCGGCGACATCGACCTGGTCGAGATCAACGAGGCGTTCGCCGCGCAGGTCATCCCCTCCTACCGGGACCTCGGCATCCCGCTGGAGAAGCTGAACGTCAACGGCGGCGCCATCGCCGTCGGCCACCCCTTCGGCATGACCGGCGCCCGCATCACCGGCACGCTCATCAACTCCCTCCAGTGGCACGACAAGCAGTTCGGCCTGGAGACGATGTGCGTCGGCGGCGGCCAGGGGATGGCCATGGTCATCGAGCGCCTGAGCTGACGTTCGGTAGCCCCCGGGGGACCCCCCGTGACTCTCGGCCCGGAGCTCTGGGACACCCAGGGTTCTGGGCCGTTTTGTGACCCAATCTCCCCCAGGATGTGACCTATCTCGCTCGCACCGGCGATTTACGCAGGTCAGACCGGACCCACCGGTCCCACCGGTTCCGCCGGGGCTCAAAGTCATGTCCGTTTCGTGACGTTACGCACTGACAGCGGATCAGTCCTCCCATCAAGCTGAGGTAGGAAGTCGGGGGTCGACTTTGAACCGGGAGTACGTCAGTGAGCGCCACATCGATCGCCCTGCTGCTCACCACGGCAGCCACCGGCGCCGTGGGCGTCGCGGTCCTGCGCAGCGTCCTGGTGCTGCGCCGCCAGGTCGCGGCCCTGCACGCCGAGCTGACCGAGAGCCACGGCGCGGCCCCGCGCGGACGGGTGCCCGCCGCCCGCGCCACGGCCGACACCGACGAGATACGCGCCGCCGTCGCCGAGGCGCTGGCCGAGGAGCGGGAGCGGGAGCTGGCCGAGGCCCGCGCGTTCTGGGCCGCGCAGGAGAGCCGTGACATCTCCGACGCCCCGCTGCTGCTGGGCTTCGCCGACGGCGAGCCGTTCCTGCCCCACCCGGCCGACCTCGCGGGTCTGGAACCGGTGACGGAGCCGGGCGCGGACGCCGACGAGCCGTACCCCGACTCCGCCGAGCTGGCCGCGGCCCGCCGCCGTCACCCCTCGCACCCGGACTTCGTACCGAACCCCTCCCCCGTGGTGAACGACCACGAGCGCACCGTCACCGTCCTGGAGGAGCTGGCCACCGGCCGCGTCGAACTGGCGGACGTCCGCCCGGGCCCGCTGGGCACCCTGGACGTCTACGTCTTCGCCGACGGGACGACGCTGTGCATGACGCCGGGCCACCGCGAGCCCGCGGAACGCCTGGCCGCCGCGCTGCGCGCGGGCGACGCCCCGGTGCTGCTCGGCGGCTCCGGCGTCTTGGGGGCCTACGCGCTGACCTTCGCCTGCGGCGAGGAGAGCGTGTACGTGCTGGCGGACCGCGTCATCGCGTCCCTCTAGCCACTGTCCGGCCACTGTCCGCGGCCACTGCCTGCGGCTACCGCCCGCGGCCGCCGCCGTCCGCGGAGCGCGGGCGGAGCGCGCGGGGCCCGCGCGCCCTCACACCCCGGCGCGTTCCTGCGCCCGGGTGACGAGCCGTACCGCCTCCTCCACCTCCGCCTCGCTCCGCAGTACGACCGCCAGGTCGTGCCCGGCGACGGTGATCTGGTCGGCGGCGGCGAACATGCCTGCGTCGGGCATCACCCGGGGCTCGGCGGCGGGGTCCTCGGCGAGCTGGGCCCGCCGGGACAGCTCCCTGGCCAGTTCCAGCGCCTCGGCGGCGGCTCCCCGTTGCAGTCTGCTCTGCGGGGCGGCCCGCAGGCGGTCGGCGAAGTGCTCCAGCGCACCGGTCAGAGGCGTCGTATCAACCACGGCGTGAGCGTACGCCGCCGTCCGGCACTGTTGCCAACGGGCGAACGCTCGGGCACGGTGACCTGAAGGACCGGCTCACACCCCTGCGTCCGGAGGCGCCGATGCCCCATGTCCTCTCCGAGGAGACCCATCGCAATCTGCTCGCCCGCATCCCCCACTGCACCGGCCGTGAGGTCTCCGACTGGCTGCGCACCGTCGAGGAGGGCCCGGCCCTCTTCCGCTTCGAGGAGAAGGTCAGCTGGCTGAGGCACGAGTACGACCTCGCCTACGGCCACGCCAAGGCCCTCGTCCACGAGTACGACCTGAGAAGGGCCGCGCGCAAGCTGCGCTGAGGGCGACCGGACACCCGAAGGGCCCCGGGCGGCGCGCGCCCGGGGCCCTTCGTCACACGGTCCTCGACCGGTGTGTCAGCCGCTGCTGTTGATCAGTCGCTGCTGTTGAAGATCGCGATCAGCCGCAGGAACTCCAGGTACAGCCACACCAGCGTCAGGGTGAGGCCGAAGGCCGCGAACCAGGCCTCGTTGCGCGGAGCGCCGTAGGCGATGCCGTCCTCGACCTGCTTGAAGTCCAGGGCGAGGAAGCAGGCGCCGAGGACGACGCCGATGACGCCGAAGAGGATGCCGAGGCCGCCGCTGCGGAAGCCGAGGCCGTCACCGCCGCCGAAGACCGCGAACAGCATGTTGACCATCATCAGCAGCACGAAGCCGAGCGAGGCCGCCATCACGAAGCCGACGAAGCGGCGGTTGACGCGGATCCAGCCGGCCTTGTAGGCCACCAGCACGGCGGCGAAGGTCGCCATGGTGCCGATGACCGCCTGCATGGCGGCGCCGTCGGCGATGCGGTTGTCGACGACGCTGGAGACGACGCCGAGGAAGACGCCCTCGAACGCCGCGTAGGCCAGGATCAGCGCCGGGGTGGGCGTCCGCTTGAAGGACTGGACGAGCGCCAGGACCATGCCGATCAGGGCGGCGCCGATGGCGATGCCGTAGGACCGGCCGATGTTGGCGTCGTCGACCGGCAGGAGGGCCCAGGAGAGCGCGGCGGTGACGATCAGCACGCCGAGCGTGCTGCCGGTCCGCAGGACGACGTCGTCGATGGTCATCCGGCCGGCGGTGGCCGGCGCCTGCGGGGCGCCGAGGTCCGGCTGGGCGTACGGGTTCTGCGCGTACGGGTTGCCGGTCGGCTGGGCGTACGGGCTGGCCTGCGTGGCGACGGCGGGTCCCCCGGCCTGCGGCGCGGTGTTGAAGCCCGCGTAGCCGTTGTCGCGGCTGAACCCCCGTCGCGAGAAGACCGGGTTTCTGCTCCTCATTTCACTCCTCCATGGCCACCCTGCGTGGCCTTGGCTCAAGAGTAATGGAACGGCAAAGGAATGACCCTAGTGCTTGGGGAGGATCTTTCCCTCCTCCTGCGAGAGAACACGCTGTCCGCCCGGGTGATTCCCTCACCGCACCCTCCTGCCCCTGCACCGGCCCCCTACACGAAGGGGAAGCCGGTGTACGCCTCCGCGAGGTCGGTCTCGGCGGCGCGGGAGGCGGCGATCCGCTCCAGCCGGGCCAGCTGGAGGCGGCCGTCGAAACCGGTGGCGCCGGGGGCGGGGTGCAGCAGCGTGGTCATGTCGTAGGAGAACCGCTCGGCCTGCCAGACACGGCGCAGACAGGTGGCGGAGTAGGCGTCGAGCAGTTCGTCGGAGCCGGTCTCGCGCCGGTGGACCAGGGCCCGCGCGAAGGTGACGACGTCGCCGACGGCGAGGTTCAGCCCCTTGGCGCCGGTCGGCGGCACGATGTGGGCGGCGTCGCCGGCCAGGAAGAGGCGCCCGTGCCGCATGGGCTCGTGGACGTAGGACCGCATCGGCGTGACGGACTTCTGGGTGATGGGGCCCCGGTGGAGCGTCCAGTCGTCGTCGGTCTCGAACCGCCGCTCCAGCTCGTCCCAGATCTCCTCGTCGTCCCACGCCCCGGCGTCCGTGCCCTCGGGAACCTGGAGGTAGAGGCGGGAGACGGACGGGGAGCGCATGGACAGCAGGGCGAACCCGCGGTCGTGGCGGGCGTAGACCAGCTCGTCGTGCGAGGGGGCGACGTCGGCGAGGACACCGAGCCAGCCGAAGGGATACGTACGCTCGAACGTCCGCGCCACCCCCGCGGGTATCGCCTTGCGGGCGACGCCCCAGAACCCGTCGCACCCGACGACGTACTCGCACTCCAGCACGGACTCGACCCCGTCGCGCCGGAAGCGCACGCGCGGGCTGTCGCCCTCCGCGCCCTCCACGGCCAGCGCCTCCGTCTCGAACAGCAGCGGGCCGCCGTCCTGGGTCTGGAGGGCGATGAGGTCCTTGCAGACCTCGGTCTGGGCATAGACCGTCACGGACCGCCCGCCGGTCAGCGCCGGGAAGTCGACGCGGTGCCGCTTCTTGCCGAAGCGCAGTTCGATTCCGTCGTGCCGCAGCCCCTCGCGGTCCATGCGCTCGCCCGCGCCGGCCGCGCGCAGCACGTCCACCGTGCCCTGCTCCAGGATCCCGGCCCGCTGCCGCCGCTCGACGTACTCCCGGTCCCGGCTCTCCAGGACGACCGAGCCGATCCCGGCGTTGTGCAGCAGCCGGGCGAGCAGGAGCCCCGCGGGGCCGGCTCCGATGATGCCGACGGTGGTGCGCATCGGGCGTTCCTCTCAGTTGGCGCCGTTGCCTCTTGTTCGTGTGGTGAAATTTTCTTCACCTTTCACTGGGGTGAGTTTCCGGCCGGGGGCGGCCGGTGTCAACGGGTGGGCGGGAAGTCCTGGACTTGAGCCCGCGAGAGCGGGAACCGGCGGGAGCGGCATCCTGGCGCGCGGCCGGACGGCTTCCGCCCGTTGGTCCGCTCGACCGGCGGTGCGGAGCAGACGCCGCCTGAGTCCGCCGGCGATCACCGGCGTTCGCCTCACGCTCCTGACGGCCCCGTGCCGCAATGCAGGGTGACCACACCACCGCCCCAGTGGAGTCCGGCCTCACAGCGCCTGTGGCGAGCAGTACGCGACGGCGAACTCCTCCGTCTCGCCGCCACCCCGCCCGAAGGCCGGACGGCGCACAGCCCGGACGCCGGGTCACGGGAGGTGCCCGCCGAGGTGGTCGCCGCCCTGCTGCTGCGTCCACCGGCACCGGAACCGGGAGCCGTGCCACGGCTGCGGCCGGCCGGCGCGCGCGTGACCGGGCGGCTTCAGCTGCGGTGCTCCACCGTCGGACTTCCCTTCTCACGGCAGCGTCCCGCCGGGTGGTGCAGCCGATCAAGGCGCCGGAATCGCAGACAGGCCGGAGGCGACTCGCCTCATCCTCTCCACCGACGACCGCTTGCCGCACGTCCACCGCGCATGGCGTGGGCCGGCGGTCACCCGGCCGACCGGCCCGCGGGGCTCCCCGACGATTCCGAGGCAGCCCGGCAGCCGCCTCCGGACACAACCCGCACGGAAAACGCGAACACTTCCTGCTCCATCGTCCTCCCCTCGCTCATCTGAGCACCCTCCTGACGTTTGCTCCCCATCTGCTCACGTCATCCGGCGGTGGGTACACGACTCCGACGGCCACCGGGGAAGTGAACCCGAGACGGCGTCCCGTGCGACCTGCACCGGCAAGGCGCCTCTTTGACCGTCGAGCTCACAGAGAGCACCAGGGTCTCAGTGCTCGATCCCCTGCACCACGGAGCGGAACGCGACCCTTCTCACTGGTCGGTTGCCGTTTCGACGAGCCAGTGGAACTCGCCGACGCCTCGCCGCGCGCAGCGGACTTCGCGGACTGCCGCACGCCTCACTCGCAGGCCGACAGACCGCGAGTGGACGGCGATCTGCGACTCGACCAGGTGGCCGGCGGCGGAGTGTCCCTGTTCGGCGCGCGGGTCAACGGCGATCCGCGGCTCACCGCCGCCCGGCTCACCGGCGACGGTTCCGCCTGCGTCGTGAACTGTCCGCAGTCGCGTGATGAGCACCCGTGGAACGGTGACGTGCTCCCCGCCCCAAAGGCCAGGGAGCGCGTCAAGTCGGCCTTGACCAGAACGGGCCCGTCGGCACCGAGTCTTTTCCAACCTCAGTTTGAGCAGGTGAGATGAAGGATGAGGACGGCCTGGACGAGGCTGGTGATGCGGATGGTGCCGCACCGGGGCCTACGCAGGAGGCGCCAGTCCTTGAGGGTCGCGACGGCGGGTTCGACCAGGCCGAGGACGTTGCCGGTGAGATCGGTAAGGTAATAGTAAGACTTCCCGCCAGTCGTCATGGAGTTCAAGGCGCCCGCCGGTTCGCGGATGAATCCGGTGTCGACACAGTCGAGTAGCAGGCCCGCCGCTCCAGTCGATCCACGGGGCTCCGCCCGGGGACTGACTGGAGGGCTGAACGAGACCCATGGAGAGCAGGTGCCCAACCCCTGGCGGCGGGAGAATTCGGACCAGTTCTGCTTGGGTTTTTCCTGGGGAAAACCCCGGAACAGGTGATTGCCGTCTACGGAGCCGATCTCGACAAGGCTCGCCGGCTGTCCGCAGGGGAAGCTCCCGCGGCGCCCGCCCTGGGCACCGCACTGCGTGCCGGGTCACTGGGGCGATGGGCCTTCTGCCTGGAGTTCGACAACCCGATCGGCTGTACAGCAAAAATCATGCGCGACCTGTCAGAGCGCACCGAATCGATCATCCTTCTCCGGACAGCGAAAGCATTGAAGACGTTCCACTATGTCGTGGACGGGAAAGTTCACGAATGGTTCGAGCCTGGATACCCACCCAGTGTTCGAGGTCGGAGCCGACATGGTTTCGCGCCTGAAATCCATGCCCTCACCTCTGCCGGCGCGGATGCGATCGCGGCATGCTCGCAGGTCATCTCTCAACACATCGGCCATGAACTCGGCACGGAGATTCTCCACGGACCCCTGCTGTCCGCAGTGATCGCCGAGATCGACCGCCCCGCCCTGGACCACCCGGATCCTCCACTGCTCCATTCGCCGTCTCCCCGAGGAAGTTCCAGTCGCCTGGGACGACGGCTGTAGCACACCACCGCCTCTGCCGCACCCCCCGGGGCCCTCGCTTCTTCGTCGGCGGCGGCATCCGTCATCCGGTGACCTCCGCCCACACGCTCTTGCCCCACCTGTAGGTGGTGATGCCCCAGTCGGCGGACACCGCGTCGACCAGGCGCAGGCCCCGGCCCGTCTCGGCCAGCGGGTCGACGTCCAGGACCCGGGGCGTCTCCCGGCTCCTGTCCGTGACGGCCACCCGTACCCGGGAGCGAGCCGTGCGGGTCACGGTGAAGCGCAGGACGCTGCCCCGTGCGTGCCGGTGGGCGTTGCTCACCAGCTCCGTGGCCAGCAGCCCGGCGTCATGGGCCAGATGGTCCAGGTGCCACACGGCCAGCACCGTGTCCGGTGTCCGGCGCGCGTCCTGCGCGGCCCGCTCGTCCCGCTGCAGCACCCCGGAACAGGCCGGGTCCCCGGTAGCGGAAGCGACCGGGCACCAGGACGGCCGTAGCCGTTCCGGAGTCTCAGTCTCGTGGGTGGTGGTGCTCGCCATGCTGACGCTCCCAAGCGGTTTCACGCGGTTTGCTTCTACGGCGAGTACAACGGGGAATACGCTCGGTGCACCAGGACCGGCAGGCGCCGATGCGTCTAACGGGTATAACGCCCTGCTCGGGAGGGCGGGTGAGATGGCGAATCACTCGCGTGCGCGCAACACCGCACTGGAAGAGGCCCTGCGTGAGGCCGATCTGACGTGTGGACTGGCCGCCGCTGCTGTCCGCGTGGTGGCCGCCGAGACCGGCGCGTCACTCCGCACGAACCGGGCAGCTGTGGGCCACTGGGTACAGGGCCTGCGCCCCAAGCCACAGACTGCGACGTACGTTGCCGAGGCGCTCTCGCGCAGGCTCGGCCGCACTCTGCGGCCCAGCGATCTCGGGTTGTGCGACCCCGGACAGGACCGGCCCGTCGAGGAACTGGGCCCGCTGCTGGGCGCCGATCCGGTGGACGTGCTCAGGCGGATCGGGGAAGCGGACATCCACCGGCGGAAGTTCCTCACAGGAGCGGCCTACAGCGTCGCAGCGGCTGTCCTGCCGCTGGGCATGGACCAAGCCGTCGAGTACGAGCAGCGGTCCCAGGCCGGCCACACACGGGTAGGGGAGGCGGAGATCACCGCCGTCCGCGACGTGGTCGACATGTACACCCGCATCGACGAGCGCCACGGAGGCCAGCACGGCCGCAGCGCCGTCGTCCAGTACCTGCGGTCCGATGTCGTCGACCTGTGCCGGGCGACGTTCGCCACCGACGAGCACCGCCGGGCGGGACGAGGGCGCCGGCCCCGCGGGGGTGTTGCCGCCGGTCGCGCGCGGCAGTGGAAGTGCCCGGAGCCGGACTCGAACCGGCACGCCCGCGAAGGGGCAGCGAGGTTTAAGCTCGCCGTGTCTGCGTTCCACCATCCGGGCAGGCCATGGGCTCCGCGTCGAGGATCGAGCCTATCGGGGCGCATCCCCCGGACGGCGGGAGGGTGGGCTGATGTTGTCTTATTTTATTGATGCCTGAGGGGTCATCAGCACTCCCAACAGACCATCCGCACTTGCCAGTAGCCTTGCGCGCGACGGTCCGCCGCGCATGCGGAATGACGGAATTTCACCGTTCGAACAAGGGCGCTCCACCGGTTCTCGACCACGGCCGTGCCCGGCCTCCCAGGACGGCGGGTCGTCGGGGCAGCGGGTCGCCAGGACCGCGGGTCGCCAGGACGGCGGGTCGTCAGGGCGGCGGGTCATCCGCAGGTATGACGCGGGCCCCCGGTATCCGACCGAAGTCGTCCCCGGAACGGGAACAGCGGCTGACTACACGGCGACCGGTCGCCGGAACGATGGTGCGCGGATCCACTCCACAGGATTCCTCCCCGTCGTCGTCCTCACAGGAGCGCCTCCGTGACCACCGCACCCCCCACCGACCGGTCGACCGCCGTCGCAGCCCGCGCGGTGGAGCTGTCGAAGACCTACGGCCAGGGCGAGACCCGGGTGGTCGCCCTGGACCGGGTCTCCGTCGACTTCCGGCAGGCCGAGTTCACCGCGATCATGGGGCCGTCCGGCTCCGGCAAGTCCACGCTGATGCACTGTGTGGCCGGGCTGGACACCTTCTCCTCGGGGTCGGTCCGCATCGGGGAGACCGAACTGGGCTCCCTCAAGGACCGGCAGCTCACCAGGTTGCGGCGGGACAAGATCGGGTTCATCTTCCAGGCGTTCAACCTGCTGCCGACCCTGACCGCCCTGGAGAACATCACGCTCCCCATGGACATCGCGGGCCGCAAGCCGGACAAGGAGTGGCTGGAGACCGTGATCGGGATGGTGGGGCTGTCGGGCCGGCTCGGGCACCGGCCCGCGCAGCTGTCCGGCGGGCAGCAGCAGCGGGTCGCCGTGGCCCGGGCGCTGGCCTCCCGGCCGGAGATCATCTTCGGTGACGAGCCGACCGGCAACCTCGACTCCCGCTCGGGCGCCGAGGTGCTGGGCTTCCTGCGCAACTCGGTGCGGGAGCTGGGGCAGACGGTGGTGATGGTGACCCACGACCCGGTCGCCGCGTCCTACGCGGACCGCGTGGTCTTCCTGGCGGACGGGCGGATCGTCGACGAGGTGCACGAGCCGACCGCCGACACGGTCCTGGACCGGATGAAGCGGTTCGACGCCAAGGGCCGCACCAGCTGACGGCCCCCTCGGACAAGACCCCCGCCCCCTCACGTCTGGACTGAGAAAACCCCCATGCTCCGTACCGCCTTGCGCAACGTCCTCGCGCACAAGGCCCGGCTGCTGATGACCGTGCTCGCCGTGCTGCTCGGCGTGGCCTTCGTGTCGGGCACCCTGGTCTTCACCGACACCGTCTCCGCGGCGTACGAGAAGTCCTCCGCCAAGGGCTTCGACCAGGTCGACGTCTCCCTCACCGCGGCCTGGGAGGAGGAGGCCGACGAGCGGGCCGAGCTGACGCCGGCCCTCCTGGAGAAGGTGACCGGGACCGACGGCGTGGCCTGGGCCATCGGCAGCGTCACCGCCTCCGTCGCCCTCGCCGACAAGAACGGCGACCCGGTCGGCGGCGGCTGGCAGGTTCGGGGAGGCAACTACTGGGGCGCCGACGACCCCCGCCACCCCCTCACCGCGGGCCACGCGCCGAAGGGCGCCGGCGAGGTCGCCCTCGACGCACGGACCGCCGACCGCACCGGCTACCGGGTTGGTGACACGGTCCGCGTGTCCGTCGACGGCCCGGTCCTCACCCCCACCGTCAGCGGCATCTTCACCACCGACGACGGCAACGTCGCGGCGGGCGGCAGCCTCATCCTGTTCGACACGGCCACCGCGCAGGAGCTGTTCGGCCGGCAGGGCACCTACGACGAGATCATCGTGAAGGCGGACCCGGGCACCGGCGAGGGCGCGCTCATGGCCGCGCTCGGCAAGGCCCTGCCGAAGGACACCGTCGAGATGACGACCGGTGAGCAGCTCGCCGCCGAGCAGGCCCGGACCACCGCCTCCTCGATGGACACCCTGAAGCGGACCCTGCTGGTCGCCGCCGGCCTCTCGCTGTTCGTCGGCACCTTCCTCATCGCCAACACCTTCACCATGCTGGTCGCCCAGCGCACCAAGGAGCTGGCGCTGCTGCGCGCCGTCGGCGCCTCGCGCCGCCAGGTCACCCGGTCCGTACTGTTCGAGGCGCTGCTCGTCGGCACGGTCGCCGCGGTCACCGGTCTCCTCGCGGGCATCGGCATCGGCGCCGGACTGCGCGCCCTGATGAACTCGCTCGGCGCGGACTTCCCGGACGGCCCGCTCGTCATCGGCGCGAGCACGGTCGTCGCGGCGCTCGCCGTCGGCGTACTGGTCACCGTGCTGGCCGCCTGGCTGCCCGGCCGCCGGGCCGCGAAAATCCCGCCGGTGGCCGCGATGAACAGCCTGCACGCCAAGCCGACCACCCGGTCGCTGGTCCTGCGCAACACGATCGGCTCCCTGATCACGGCGGCGGGCGTCGCCGCCGTCCTGGCCACGACCACGACCGACGACGCCACGGGCGCCCAGGGCCCGATGGCCCTCGGCGCGGGGCTGGTCGTCATCGGCGTCTTCGTCCTCACCCCGCTGCTGTCCCGCCCGCTGATCGCGGCCTCGGCCCCGGTGCTGCGCCTCTTCGGTGTCTCGGGCAAGCTGGCCCGGCAGAACGCGGTGCGCAACCCGCGCCGCACGGCCGCCACGGCCTCCGCGCTGATGATCGGGCTCACCCTCATCACCGGCATGACGGTGGCGGCGACCGGCGTGCAGAACGCGATCGACAAGATGGCCTCGGACTCGATCGAGGCCGACTACGTCGTGTCGATGGCCAACGGCGGCTACCTCTCCCCGGACGTCGAGAAGGAGCTGGCCGGGGTCGACGGCGTCACCGCCAGCAGCCCGCTGCGCAGCTCCTACTCGACCGTCGACGGCCGGTACACGTCCCTGACCGGCGTCACCGGCGCCACGTTCGGGAAGCTGACCGACCTGCCGGTGACGGACGGCGCCTTCGAGATCGGCGGCACCCGGGTGGTCGTCGACGAGGAGACCGCGAAGGAGCACGGCTGGAAGAGCGGGTCCGCCTTCACCGCGGTCCTGGAGGACGACGCCGAGCAGAAGCTGACGGTCGCCGGGGTCTACGAGCCCAACGAGATGTTCCGCGGCGTCATGCTCGACGTGGCGACGCTCGCCCCGCACCAGGAGGAGCCGGGCGACATGAACGTCATGGTGAAGATGGCCGGCGGCACGTCCGAGGCGGCCAAGGACGCGCTGGCCGGGGCCCTCGGTGACAGCCCGGCCATCGCCGTCCAGGACAAGCAGGACATCTCCGACGAGATCGCCCAGTCGATCACCCTGATGCTCAACATCCTGTACGGCCTGCTGGCCATGGCGGTGATCGTGGCCGTCCTCGGTGTCGTCAACACCCTGGCCATGTCGGTGTTCGAGCGTTCCCAGGAGATCGGCATGCTCCGCGCGGTCGGCCTGGACCGCACGGGGATCAAGCGGATGGTCCGGCTGGAGTCCCTGGTCATCTCCCTGTTCGGCGCGGTCCTGGGCATCGGCCTGGGCGTGTTCTTCGGCTGGGCCGCGGGTGAGCTGGTGGGCACCGAGGTGGCGACATACGAGCTGGTGCTGCCGTGGGACCGGATCGGGGTCTTCCTGCTGCTGGCCGCGCTGGTCGGCGTCCTGGCGGCCCTGTGGCCGGCCCGGCGCGCGGCCCGGCTGAACCCGCTGACGGCCATCAAGTCGGAGTAGCCGTACCTGCGCCGAAGGGTCCCTCCCCGGCCGGGGAGGGACCCTTCGGCGTACCGGGCGTCAGTTCCAGGTGCGGGCGCGCAGCGGCAGGCCCGAGGTACCGGACTCGGGGGTCCGCACGGCGAGGACCTGGTTGACGCCGAGGCGGTTGCGTTCGAAGGAGAGAGCGCAGGCCGCCATGTACAGGCGCCAGACGCGGGCCCGGCCGGGGGTGGTGAGCTGGACGGCCCGGGACCAGCCGGCCTCCAGGTTGGCGACCCAGCGGCGCAGGGTGTGCGCGTAGTGCTCGCGGATCGCCTCCACGTCGCGCACCTCGAACCCGGCGCGCTCCAGCTGCCCGACGGTGGTGCCGAGGGGGGCCAGCTCGCCGTCGGGGAAGACGTAGGAGTCGATGAACCCGTTCACGCTGTACGCCGACTCGTCGCGCCGCGGGCGCCGCGCGATCTGGTGGTTGAGCAGCCGTCCGCCGGGCTTGAGCAGCGCGTACAGGGCGCGGGCGTACTCCAGGTACTTCTCGGCGCCGACGTGTTCGGCCATGCCGATGGAGGAGATGGCGTCGTAGGGGCCGTCGGTGACGTCCCGGTAGTCCTGGACGCGGATCTCGATCCGGTCGGTGAGGCCCTCCTCGGCGACGCGCTTGCGGGCGTGGACGGCCTGTTCCCGCGAGAGGGTGACGCCGACGACGGTGACGCCGTGCTCGCGGGCGGCGTGGATCGCCATGGAGCCCCAGCCGCAGCCGACGTCGAGGAGGCGCGCGCCGGGCTTCAGGTCCAGCTTGCGGGAGACGAGTTCGAGCTTGTCGCGCTGGGCGGTCTCCAGGGTGGCGCCCTCGGACTCGGGGGCCGGCCAGTAGGCGCAGGAGTACACCATGGAGGGGCCGAGGAGGAGTTCGTAGAAGTCGTTGCCGACGTCGTAGTGGTGGCTGATGGCGCGCTTGTCGGTGCGGCGGGTGTGCAGGTGGCCGCGGCGCCGGCGGATCTCCTCGGCGGGCGGGGCGGGCGGCAGCGGGGGGCCGGCCAGCTTGACCAGGCCGCGGACGGCGGCGCGCACCTCGGGGTCGCGCAGCGCCCGGCCGAGGGTACGGGCGTCCTCGCCGCGTTCCCAGATCAGCCCGGTGAGCAGGTCGAGGGCGGTGTAGAGGTCGCCGTCGACGTCGAGGTCACCGGCCACCCAGGCGCGGACCAGGCCCAGTTCGCCGGGCTTGAACAGCAGACGGCGCAGCGCGCGGCGGTTGCGGACGACGAGCGCGGGTGCTCCGGGCGGGCCGGCCTCGGAGCCGTCCCATGCGCGGATGCGGACCGGGAACGGGGTTCCCAGCAGCTGTTCGACGAGGCTCTTCAGCCGCAGCGCGGCGTCTGCCATGGCGCACACCTCCGTGAGACCGGATGTTTACCCACCACGTAAACACCGGACGGGGCCAGGCGCAGTCCCGCGACGGAGTCATGACTCCGCAAAACAGCTGTACGCGGCACTCGGTCGCCGGGGGCGGGAACGGCGGAGGGGCCGTCCGCACCACGGATGGCGGACGGCCCCTCCGGGAACCGCTGGGCGAGGTGACCCGGCCTCAGGAGGCCTTGGCCTTCTCCTCGGTCTTGGCGGAGGCGGCGACCGGGGCCGGCTTGGCGGCCTCGTAGAACTCCTCGCGCGGCGTCTCGACGGCGCCGAGCGAGACGACCTCGCGCTTGAGGAACATCCCGAGCGTCCAGTCCGCGAAGACGCGGATCTTGCGGTTGAACGTCGGCATCGCCATGCCGTGGTAGGCGCGGTGCATGTACCAGGCGAGACGGCCCTTGAGCTTGATCTTCATCTTGCCCATGACGATCATCGCGACGCCCTTGTGCAGGCCGAGGCCCGCGACCGCGCCCTTGTTGGCGTGGCTGTACTCCTTCTGCGGGAAGCCCCGCATGCCGGAGACGACGTTGTCGCCGAGGACCTTGGCCTGGCGCAGCGCGTGCTGGGCGTTGGGCGGGCACCAGGCGTTCGGGTTGCCGTTCTTGCGGCCGACCAGGTCGGGCACCTGGGCGTTGTCGCCGGCGGCCCAGATGTAGTCGGTGCCCTGCACCTGGAGGGTGGCGGCGGTGTCGACGTGGCCGCGCGGGCCGAGCGGGAGACCGAAGCGGGACAGCACCGGGTTGGGCTTGACGCCCGCCGTCCACACGATCGTGTCGGCGTCGACCTCCAGGCCGTTCTTGAGCACCACGTGGCCGTCGACGCAGGAGTCCATGGAGGTGGAGAGGTAGATCTCGACCCCGCGGCTCTCCAGGTGCTCCTTGCCGTACTGGCCGAGCTTGGGGCCGACCTCGGGGAGGATCTTGTCGGCGGCGTCGACCAGGATGAACCGCATGTCCTCGCGGGACACGTTGTTGTACTCCTTGGCCGCGTCCCGGGCCATGTCCTCGACCTCGCCGATGGTCTCCGCGCCCGCGAAGCCGCCGCCGATGAAGACGAAGGTGAGCGCCCGGCGGCGGATCTCCTCGTCGGTGGTGGAGTCGGCCTTGTCCAGCTGCTCCAGGACGTGGTTGCGCAGGCCGATGGCCTCCTCCACGCCCTTCATGCCGATGCCCTGCTCGGCGAGGCCGGGGATCGGGAAGGTGCGGGAGACCGCTCCCATGGCGATGACCAGGTAGTCGAACGGCAGCTCGTACGCCTCGCCCGTCAGCGGGGCGATCGTGGCGACCTTGCGGTCCTGGTCGATGGTGGTGACCCGGCCGGTGAGGACCTCCGCCTTCGGCAGCACGCGTCGCAGGGGTACGACGACGTGGCGCGGGGAGATGTTGCCGGCGGCGGTTTCGGGGAGGAAGGGCTGGTAGGTCATGTACGACCGGGGGTCGACGACCGTGACGGTCGCCTCGCCGTAGCGCATCTTCTTGAGGATGCGCCGAGCTGCGTACAGGCCTACGTACCCACCGCCTACTACGAGGATCCTGGGACGCTCCGTGGTGCTCATGGCATCGAGTATCCACCTGCTCCTGGGGGGTGCTTCGTGCGCCCCTTCACAAGCTCGGGCGAGGGTCGTGTTACACTCCTCCGCCCGCGTGACGGAGGTCATGGCGCGAGACGGGAACCGCCGCGCAGTACGCTCCGTTGTCAATGCCGCGTGAGCTGCCGCTCCGGCCTTCCGGACCCCTCGGGCCCGTTGTCGCGCGCGACCGTCCGGGCCTTTCCTTTATCACGCTTCTGAACACGTTCAAAGGGCGGTCGGGTCCCCAAAAGGGTCAACGGGAGGCCGTTCGTCACCCCTCGCGGCCCAATCTCTTGTGAAGAACTTCACGAAGTTTCCCGCGAGAAGCCCGCGGAGACCGCCCGCGAGGGCCGCCAAAGCCGCTCAGACGTTCCCCGACCTGCTCATACGTAGGACGAACGGGGCCGGTTCACCCGAGCCCGCGCAACCGCCGCCGCCCGCCGACGCGGCTCCGGCGGACGCACTCCCCCGCCCGCCGGACGCACGGCACGGTCCGCCGGACGCGCTCCACACGTCCCGCCGGGCACGCTCCACACCCCGGCGGGCGCGCTCCACACCCCCCCGGACACACTCCCCACGTCCCGCCGGACGCGC
This sequence comes from Streptomyces sp. SYSU D01066-1, assembly GCF_054956795.1. Lineage (NCBI taxonomy): Bacteria > Bacillati > Actinomycetota > Actinomycetes > Kitasatosporales > Streptomycetaceae > Streptomyces > Streptomyces sp. SYSU D01066-1. The sequence goes on from NZ_JBUDHV010000004.1 coordinate 85,871, forward strand.
TCCCCGCCCCACCCGGCCCACCGCGTCGCCCGCCGGGACAACGGCGCGAGCTCGCGAAGTGACACGAAAGGCGCGCGGGTGAACTTCGCGTGCAATTCATGTGCGGATTCATCGCCGCCGATTCCCCCGCGCCACAAATTGCCGCCCGTATACTTCCCCTCGCCTTATTTACTGCCGCCATTCACGGAAGGAATGTCAGTGCGAGGGTACGACGTGGAGTGCGACTCACCGGCGTCGGTGGACACCGTGTACGCGGCGATAACGGACTTTTACACATACACGGAATGGCAGCCGTTCACGTCCGTGGAGCCGCGGACGCCAGGTGCCGAGTCCGGTGGGCCCGGCACGCTGTGGGCGCTGCGGCACGGAAAGAACGTGACCTGCGTACGCGTCCAGGAGACCGTTCCGCGGCGCCGGCTCGTCTACACCACGGAAGGCGACAAACTGTGGAGCGACTACCGGGGGGTGATCGAGCTGACCCCCGGTTCCGCCGGCGGTACGCACATTCGCTGGTATGCCGACTTCACACCCCGGACGCCCGGGACCGGCCTTCTCTGGAAGTGGCTCATGGGACGCATCATGAGACAACGCGTGGCGGCCCTTTCGACGTTCTCCGCCGAGCAGGAGGAAAAGAGGGGCGGAGCCTGAGCCGTCCGGTTCACCGGCTCGGCCCCTCCGCCGCCGCGAGGGCGATCCCGTCGAGGATCGCGCACGAACGCGCTTCCGTCTACGGATGCGCCGTGTACACGCCGATGCGTACACTGACTTCATGACTGAAAACACCGTGACTGTACGGGAAGCCCGCGCACACCTCGCCGATCACATCAACCGGGCCGAGGAAGGTGTCCCGACCGTCATCACGCGCAACGGCGCACCGGTGGCAGCCGTGGTCCCGATCTCGGACTTCGAAGCGTTGGAGGAAGCCGCCGACGTGATGTTGGCGCGCGAGGCCGAAGCTGTGCTGGCCGAGGGCGGCACCACCGTGACGATGGCGGAACTGCTGGCGGATCTGTTCACCGAGCAGGACGGCGAGGCGGCGTGAAGTACGCCTTCCGGTTCACCACGGCGGCACAGCGTCAGCTTCGGGCCATCAGCCGACCCGACGCCATGCGCATCCTGGCCGCGTTGACCGCACTCGGTGACGATCCGTACCGGCAATACGCCGACGTCAAGAAGCTCACCGGCCCGTCGGGCCTCTACCGGCTCAGGGTCGGTAGCTACCGGGTCGCCTACCAGATCAACGATGGTGAACTCGTCGTCCTCGTGGTCAAGGTGGGCGACCGGCGGGACGTCTACCGCAACCTGTGACGCCCCGCCCGGCACCGGCACCGTCTCAGCGCGCCTCGGCGGCGCAGCTGTGAGCTATGCCGTCCAGGATGTCGTGCTCGCTCACCACGACCTCCTCCGTGCCCGTCCGTTCCATGATCGTCCGCAGGACGAGGGCCCCCGCGCCGATGACGTCGACGCGGCCCGGGTGCATGGCGGGGATCGCGGCGCGTTCGGCGTGGGTGGAGTGGAGGAGGCGGGCGGTGATCTCGTCCACCTGGGCGCGGGTGAGGCGGGAGTGGTGGATGGCCCGGGAGTCGTACTCCGGGAGGTCCTGCGCGATCGCCGAGAGGGTCGTCACCGAGCCGGCCAGGCCGACCAGGGTGCGCGCCTCGGTGAGCGGGACCGTCCGCTCCGCCAGGTCGAGGGCCGCCTCGATGTCGGCCCGCATCGCCGCGATCTGCTCCCCGGTGGGCGGGTCGGTCACCGCGCCGTCGCGCACCAGGTGCCGTTCCGTCATCCGGACGCAGCCGACGTCGACGGAGCGGGCGGCGCGGACGTGGTCGTCGCCGACGACGAACTCCGTCGAGCCGCCGCCGATGTCCACGACCAGGAAGGGGCGGTGCAGGTCGGCGCGGCCGGTCAGCTCCCTGGTGGCGCCGGTGAAGGAGAACTCGGCCTCCTGGTCGCCGGTGATCACCTCGGGTTCGACGCCGAGGATGTCCAGCACCCCGCGCACGAAGTCGTCGCGGTTCTCGGCGTCCCGGGAGGCGGAGGTCGCCACGAAGCGGACCCGCTCGGCGCCGTGCCGCCCGATGACCTCCGCGTACTCGCGGCAGGCGGCGAAGGTCCGCTCCAGCGCCCGCGGCGCGAGCCGCCCGGTGCGGTCGACGCCCTCGCCCAGGCGCACGATCGTCATACGGCGGTCCAGTTCGGCCAGCTCGCCCGTGACCGGGTCCGCGTCCGCGACCAGCAGCCGGATGGAGTTGGTACCGCAGTCGACGGCGGCGACACGGGTCACTTCTCGTCCTCCCCGCAGGCGGTGGTCACGCACGGGCCCTTGCGCCACCACTCGGGCAGCATCCCGATCGCCTCGTCGCCCAGCGGGTTCACGCCGGGACCGGCGGCCAGCGAGTGGGCGACCAGCACGTGCAGGCACTTGACCCGGTCGGGCATGCCGCCCGCGCTCGGGAAGCCGGTCAGCTCCTCGATCTCGTCGCGGCGCCGGATGTAGTCCTCGTGCGCGGCGCGGTACGCGGCGGCCAGCTCCGGGTCGGTGGCGAGCCGCCCGGTCATCTCCTTCATCACCCCGTCGGCCTCGAGGGTGCCGATCGCGGAGGCGGCCCGGGGGCACGTCAGGTAGTACAGCGTCGGGAACGGCGTGCCGTCGGGCAGCCGGGGAGCGGTCTCCACGACGTCCGGCTGCCCGCAGGGGCACCGGTGCGCGATCGCGCGCAGTCCGCGCGGCGGGCGGCCCAGCTGCCGGCGGAACGCGTCGACGTCCGCGTCGGTGGGCTCGGTGCGCGGGGTGGGCGGCGGGGGGGTGTGCATGGCTGGCTTCTGTCGTTCTTCCTGTGGGTCCTACTGGTGGCTGGCGGCGGCGTCGGCCTTGTCGACACCGTCCCAGAGCGTGCGGTACCAGGGCCGGCCGGCGGCCCCCAGACCGGTCCGCGACTGCTCGGCGGTACCCGGGTCGATGACGACGTAACCCGTCTCCCCCGGCATCACGTAGTGCAGCCGCCGCCGGATCTGCTGCTCGGCGTAGGCGTCGTCCTGCCAGCGCGCCTTGAGGTCGCGCAGGTCCTCGACCCGCTGCCGCGCCTGCTCCTTCTCCCGCTGGAGCTCGGCGATCTCGGCGCGCTGGGCGACGTACTGCCGTATCGGGTAGGCGAGCACCACGACCAGCGAGCAGATCACCATCACCAGCAGGGCCGCCCGGCCGGTCAGCCGGGAGCGGCGGGCCTGGCGCCTGGTCTGCGAACGGTAGACCCGGGCCGCGGTCTGCTCGCCGAGCGCCCTGATCCTGGTCGCGGTCGAGAAACGGTCCCGGTCCCTCACGGCCATCTCGTTTCCCGCCTCCCGTGCACACGCGTACGTCCCCGCACACGGTACGGGACCGGGTACGGGGACGTACGTACGACGCCGCCTTCCACAGGGCGGTCGGCCCTCGCCGCGCCTACTGGTTCGCGGAGCGGAACCGGGGGAACGCGCTGCGGCCGGCGTACACCGCGGCGTCGTCGAGGATCTCCTCGATGCGCAGCAGCTGGTTGTACTTGGCGACGCGCTCGGAGCGGGCCGGGGCGCCGGTCTTGATCTGGCCGCAGTTGGTGGCGACGGCGAGGTCGGCGATGGTGACGTCCTCGGTCTCGCCGGAGCGGTGGGACATCATGCACTTGAAGCCGTTGCGCTGGGCCAGCTCGACGGCGTCCAGGGTCTCGGTCAGCGAACCGATCTGGTTGACCTTGACGAGCAGGGCGTTGGCGGCGCCCTCCTCGATGCCGCGGGCCAGGCGCTCCGGGTTGGTGACGAACAGGTCGTCGCCGACGAGCTGGACCTTGTCGCCGAGCTTGTCGGTGATGGTCTTCCAGCCCTCCCAGTCGTCCTCGAACAGCGGGTCCTCGATGGAGACCAGCGGGTAGGCGTCGACCAGCTCCGCGTAGTACTCCGTCATCTCGGCGGCGGTGCGCTCCTTGCCCTCGAAGGAGTAGACGCCGTCCTTGTAGAACTCGGAGGCGGCGACGTCCAGGGCGAGGGCGATCTGCTCGCCGGGGGTGTAACCGGCCTCCTTGATCGCCTCCAGGATGAGGTCGAGGGCGGCGCGGTTGGAGTCGAGGTTCGGGGCGAAGCCGCCCTCGTCGCCGAGGCCGGTGGACAGGCCCTTGTTCTTCAGGACCTTCTTCAGCGTGTGGTAGACCTCGGCGCCCCAGCGCAGGGCCTCGGAGAAGGACTCCGCGCCGATCGGGGCGATCATGAACTCCTGGATGTCCACGTTGGAGTCGGCGTGCGAGCCGCCGTTCAGGATGTTCATCATCGGAACGGGCAGCAGGTGCGCGTTCGGGCCGCCCAGGTAGCGGAAGAGCGGCAGGTCGCTGGCCTCGGAGGCGGCGTGCGCGACGGCGAGGGAGACGCCCAGGATGGCGTTGGCGCCCAGCGAGCCCTTGTTGTCGGTGGCGTCCAGGTCGAACATGGCCTGGTCGATCAGGCGCTGCTCGGTGGCGTCGTAGCCGACCAGCTCCGGGCCGATCTGCTCGATGACGGCGAGGACGGCCTTCTCCACGCCCTTGCCCAGGTAGCGGTTGGAGTCACCGTCACGCAGCTCGATGGCCTCGAAGGCACCGGTGGAGGCGCCGGACGGAACGGCGGCACGACCCGTGCTGCCGTCGTCGAGGCCGACCTCGACCTCGACCGTGGGGTTGCCTCGGGAGTCCAGGATTTCCCGGGCTACGACGACGTCGATGGACGGCACGAGCATCTCCTTCTTCAATGTGACGCTTCTGTGTGACGCGTGCGTGGTGACGCATGTGTGTGACGCGGAGGTGCGGCACGCAGCGGCTCTGCGGGTCCGAGCCTAACCGGCTCCGGGAGATCGGCCAGCCGGTCACCCACCCGTTGTGCGGAACCGAGAGTAAATTGTTTCTGAACGGAACAAAGCAGGGGGTGGATTTCCGCCGTCACGTTTCGGACATGACCCCGCCCCGGCGCGTACGGGGGAGGACGCGCCGGGGCGGGGAGTTCGCACCGTCCTACTTCAGGTGCAGCTGCTGACCCGGGTAGATCAGGTCGGCCTCGTCGACGATGTCGTCGTTGAGCTCGAACAGCTCCGCCCAGCCGCCGTCGACGTCGTGCGCCTCGGCGATGGAGCTGAGGGTGTCGCCCTTGACGACCTTGTACTCGCCGTCACCCTTCTCGACCTTCTCGCCGGTGGGGGTGGTGACGGTCTTGCCGGCCGAGTCGGCCGACCCGGTCGACTCGGTCGACTGGGCCGTTCCGGTCGACTCGGCCGCCGGGCGCTCCTGGGAGCGGGAGGTCTGCTGCTCGGTGGAGCGGTCCTCGGTGGCGGTGGAGGAGCCGGTGCTCTGCTCCTGCGAACCGCTGCCCTGGCTGCCGGTGTAGCCGGCGCCGGACAGGCCCGTGCCGCAGGTCGGCCAGGCGCCCCTGCCCTGGGCCGCGAGGACCTTCTCGGCGACCTGGATCTGCTGGTCCTTGCTGGCCTGGTCGGCGGTGGAGGCGTACTGCGTGCCCCCGTAGGCCGCCCAGGTGGAGGCGGAGAACTGCAGACCGCCGTAGTAGCCGTTGCCGGTGTTGATGGACCAGTTGCCGCCGGACTCGCACTGGGCGACGGTGTCCCACTCGGACTCGGTGGCGGCGGAGGCGTTGCCGGCCGCCATCAGCGGGGCGGCGACGGCGGCACCGGTCACGCCGGCGATGGCGATGGCGCGAGTGGCCTTGGACGGACGACGGTGCTTGCCCTTGCTGGAGAACAGCATGGATGATCCCCTCACCGACGCCTGCGAGGTGAGCTGTCGGGTTCGGGCCGGTTGAGTTGCCCGGCCGGGTCCCTCACGGGACTCGGCTCCACCCCTAGCCGCTCCGGCTCAACTGCCCGGTGCGGCGACTTACCTTGGGTCCCCCGCTCCTGCCTTCGGCGCTTGCGCGACGACTGTTCCCGGACTGCCGCTGGCAGGATTCGGCGTTGCGGCGGCCGGGGCCCGCGATGGCGAGCGGTCACGACCGTAGGCAGGCCCGCGGTGGATTTTCAAAGACGATCAGGGCTTCTGAGACCTATCTCTCACGGCGTTTAATACGGACAATCACCCGCAACCGCGACGCGAACTGCCGTCACTCCTCGACCGGTTCGGTCCCGACGGCAAGCTTCTGACCGGGCAGGATGCGGTCGGGGTCGGCACCTACGGCCTCCTTGTTCGCGGCGTAGAGGGAGGACCATCCCCCGGCGAGGTCAAGGGAGTCGGCGATGGTCCAGAGACTGTCGCCGGCGCGGACGGTGTACGTCCCGTCGCCCGCGTCCCGGGCCGTCCCGTCGTCGCGCGAGGCGTGCCGCCCCGAGGACGACTCCGAACGGCCCTTCACCGCCTCCTCCTCGGCGCTGCCGCCGCGGTGCCGGCCGGTGCCGGTCCCGGTGGCCGCGTCACCCTCGCCGGTCCTGGTGAGGCTCGAAATGGCGGGGCTCGGTTCGAGGTTGTCGGCGCTGCCGGTGGCGCCGGAGGTGTCCGTGGTGTCGCGCTTGGTGGTGGCCGCGCCGCTCGCTTCCTCGACGGGGGAGGCGGATTCGGACGATGTGCCGGAGTCGGCCGATTCGTCGCCAGTGTCCGAAGTGTCGGCGGACGGAGTGGCCGAGGGGGAGGACGAGGGGCCGGAGGCGTCGGAGCCGGAATCAGAACCGGAGTCCGCCGAAGAGCCGGTCGAATCACTCGAACCGGCTGAACCGGCCGAACCGGCTGAATCGGCTGAATCGTCCGACTCCGCGTCTGAACCGGCCGAACCGGTTGAGCCGGAGGAAGCGGAGGAACCACTCGAACCGGAAGAACCGTCCGACTCCGCGTCCGATGACGCCGATCCGGACGAATCGTCCGACGCGCCGTCGTCCGACGCGCCCCCCTCCAGTCCGGCGAGCGGTCCGCAGGACGGCCAGGCGGCGACGCCCTGGGCCGCCAGCACCTTCTCGGCCACGCGGATCTGCTGGGAGCGGCTGGCCCGGTCGGCGGTGGTGGCGTACTCGAGGCCGCCGAACGCCTCCCAGTCCTCCTGGGACAACTGCAGGCCACCGTAATAGCCGTTGCCGCTGTTCTGGCTCCACGCGCCGCCGGTCTCGCACTCGGCGACACGGTCCCAGGCCGCGCCGTCGGCCGCGTGGGCGCCGGTGGCTCCGAGGAGCGGGATCGCGATGGCGGAGCCGGTGACTCCGGCAGCGACGACCAGGGCCGGGGCCTGGCGGGGGCGACGGTGTCGGCCGTTCCCGGAGAGCATGCGGAGACCTTTCACGAGACAGCAGGGCCCGCACGGCGGTTGGTGCTCGGTGCCGCGCTGATCCGTGAACGTATAGGCATACGATCACCCATCACAAGTTCATGCCGTGTAGATCACATGGAGATCACAGTGCTGACCGCGCGTCACCTTTGCGGGTGCGACGGATCATTCACTCGGTCGCGGTGAACGACACCGGCAGGGTGCGCAGGCCCCGCATGATGAGGCCGCCGCGCCAGCGCAGTTCGGCCGGGTCGGCGGCCAGGCGCAGGTCGGGCAGGCGGGTCAGGAGCGTGGCGAGCGCGGTCTGGCCCTCCAGGCGGGCCAGCGGGGCGCCGAGGCAGTAGTGGATGCCGTGGCCGTAGCCGAGGTGCTGGCTGTCCTTGCGGGAGAGGTCCAGGGTGTCGGGGTCCGTGAAGCGCGCCGGGTCGCGGTCGGCGGCGGCGAGGACGACGAGGACCGGGTCGCCGACGGCGATGTCCTGGCCGCCGATGGTGAGCGGCCGGGTGGCGAACCGCCAGGTGGCCAGTTCCACCGGGCCGTCGTAGCGCAGGAGTTCCTCCACGCCGGTCTCCAGCAGGCCGCGCTCGCCGGCCGCGAGCGACTCCTGGAGGCGGGTGCGCTGCTCGGGGTGGGTGAGCAGGGCGTACATGCCGTTGCCGATGAGGTTGACGGTGGTCTCGAAACCGGCGAAGAGGAGGATGAACGCCATCGCGGCGGCCTCGTTCTCGGTGAGGTGCTCGCCCTCGTCGGAGGCGCGGATCAGACCGGAGATGAGGTCCTCGCCGGGCGCGGGCTCGGGCGGCAGCGCCTGGCGTTTGCGGTGGATGAGGTCGGCGAGGTAGCCGCGCATCTTCTTCACCGACCGCGCGACCCCGCCCCGGGGGCCTCCGCCGTGCCGGATCATCATGCCCGCCCAGTCCCGGAAGTCGTCCTGGTCCTCGCGGGGGACGCCGAGCAGGTCGCAGATGGCGTAGATGGGGAGCGGGAAGGCGAACTCGTGGATGAGGTCGGCCTCGCCCCGTCCCGCGAAGGAGCCGATGAGGCCGTCGGCGAGTTCCCGCACGCGGGGCGCGAACTCGGCGACGCGGCGCGGGGTGAACGCCTTGCTCACCAGCCGGCGCAGCCGGGTGTGGTCCGGCGGGTCGATGTTGAGCAGGTGCGTCATCAGCTCCGCCTTGCGCTCCCCCGGGATGCCGGTCTTGCCCTTGGCGTGCGCAGGTTCGGCGTGATGCGCCGGGTTCTTCGACAGCCGGGGGTCGGCGAGCGCCTGCCGGGCGTCGGCGTACCGGGTGACCAGCCATGCCTCCACCCCGCTGGGCAGCCGGGTGCGGTGCACGGGGGCGTGCTCGCGCAGCCAGGCGTAGGCGGGGTACGGGTCGCTCGCGAACTCCCAGGTGAACAGTTCGGGGGCGGCAGGGGCCGGGGTGGCGGGGGCCGGGGTGGCGGGGGCGGGGGCGGCAGGAGCCGGGGTGGCAGGGGCAGGGGTGGCGCGGCGGGGCTCGGCTTGCTCGGTCACCCCCCGACCGTATCCGTCCCTCTTCGACGACCGCGTCCGCGCCCTTTACGACCGCGTCCGCGCCTCCGTCTCCCGGATCGCGTCCCGGTAGGCCCGCGCCGCCGCGCGCAGGGCCGCCTCCGGGTCCACGCCCTCCGCCTCGGCGCGCACCGCCAGCGCCAGCAACTCGTAGCCGGGGCCCTCGACGCGGGGCAGCGGGACGTCCAGGCCGGCCGTGCGCACCCGGGAGGCCAGCTTGGCGGCGAGGGCCAGGCCGGGCTGGCCGAGCGGGACGCCCTCGGTGACGGAGGTGCGTCGCTTCTCCACCGCCTTGGTGCGCAGCCAGTGCTCCCTGACCTCCTCGGGGGTGGTGGCGGTCTCGTCCCCGAAGACGTGCGGGTGGCGGTGGATCAGCTTGGTGACGATGGTTGCGGCCACGTCGTCGATGGAGAAGGGGGCCTCCGGGTCCTCCTCGGCGATCCGGGCGTGGAAGACGACCTGGAGCAGGACGTCGCCGAGTTCCTCACGCAGTTCGTCGCGGTCGCCCTCCTCGATGGCCTCGACGAGTTCGTACGCCTCCTCCAGGACGTACTTCACCAGGCCCTCGTGGGTGCGTCGCGACGACCACGGGCACTCGGCGCGGATGCGGTCCATGACCTGGACGAGGTCGAGCAGGCGGGCGCCGGGCAGGTCGTAGGAGGCGGGCAGCAGTTCCAGCTCGGGCATCGCGACGCGGCCGGAACCGGCCAGCCGGGCGAGTCCGTCGGTGAGGGCGGGCTCCCCCTCCCCGGTCGCCACGACCACCACCGTGTGCCCGCCCGCGCAGGCGTCGACCAGTTCCTCGGCGGTGGGGGCCGACTCGTCGACCCGTATCCCCGCCTCCCGCAGGTACGGCAGCTGCGGGTGCGCGCCGTCCGCGCACAGCACGCGGTCGGCGGCGCGCAGCGCCTGCCAGGCCGGCCAGGACAGCAGACCGGGGGCGACGCGGTGGCTGGTGGTGAGCAGGACGACGCGACCGGGGGCGGGGACCTGGCCGGCGGCGGCTTCGGGACTCGTGGCGTTCACACCTCGAACGTAACGCACGGCGCCGGATGCCCCGGAAGTTATCCACAGGGGGCGGGCTTCACGGCTGTACCGTCACGCCGCCTGGGGCACTCCCGCCGGCGCGACCTCCCGTAGCCAGGGCGTCTTCGCGTCGGCACGGCTGCTCTTCTCGACGTCCCAGGTGCCGTAGCGCGGGTTGAGGGCGATGTCCAGCTTCTTCGACGTCTGCGACAGGGCCTTCCAGAAGGCGGGCCGGCCGGTGTCGGTGCCGAGGTGCTCGGCCAGCTTCTGGGCCTCCAGCTGGAGACGGAGGTTGTCGTCGACGCGCCCCGGGGCGATGCCGTACTGCTGGAGCCAGACCGTCCTGAGCGCCTTGGCTCCCCCGGCCTGCTGCTGCAGCCCGGTGCGCATCTGCTGGACCTCCTTGCGGGTGACGGTGACGCCCGCGTCCTGGGCGGCGCGGTGCAGGACCCGGTCGAGGACCATGCTCTGGAGGGTGTCGCGGGTGAGGCTGCCGGTCCTGGAGATGGCCTGCGCGTACTGCGCCTCGTCGGGCACGGCCGCGCGCTGGGCCGCGCGCACCTCGCTGACCCGGTCCTCCAGCTGCGCGACGGTGATCCGCCGGCCGTCGACGACGGCCGCCGCACCGGGGTGCGCGTCGTTCCCGCAGGCGGTGAGGAGCGGTGCCGCCGCGGCGATCGCGGCGGTGAGGAGGAGCGCGGTGCGACGGCGGTGCAAGGGAACCTCCCGTTGGAGATTGTGCGACGGTGCACAAAGTCTTGCGGTGATCGATGGTAGGCAGTGGACGGGCTCCGGCCAACCCATTCGACCAACGATTCACCGGGACGTCGGGCACCGCCGCGCCGCACCGGTCGGAGTCGACGGGTGCGGGACTAGCGGGACCGCTCGTCCGTCGGCGCCGGGAGTTCGTGGGCGGTGAAGACGGGCGCCGGCGGGGCCGTGGCCGCGGTGGTGCGGAAGGTGCTGAGGGTGGTGGCGCTGGAGGCGGCGTAGACGCGGGTCTGGTTGGCGCTGGTGCGGTAGGAGAAGGCCCAGGTGGGGCCGGAGGCGTTGGTGTAGGCGAAGGCGGTGGGGTCGGTGGCCGCGATTTCGGAGGTCTCCCGCTTCCAGGTGCGCCAGGTGCCGGAGCCCTGGGTCTGTTCGCCGGTGTTGTAGAGGTAGCCGTCGTCGGCGCGGGCCATGACCTCGGTGATGCCGGTCAGCGGGCTGATGACGACGGACGGGGAGCCGGCGAAGGTCTGGTCGCCGACCTGGGACCAGGTGTCGGGGAAGGCGCCGCCCTCGGTGGTCTGGCCCATGGTGACGATGTGCCCGTCGGCGTCGCGGGCGAAGACGGCGAGCCGGTAGCCCGGGTAGACCACGACCGCCGGCGTGCCGGTGAAGCCCGTGCCGGGGAGGTTGGTCCAGGCCGAGAGGGTGCCGTCGCTGAAGTGGGCGGTGGTCACCGTGCCGGAGGCGTTGACGCCGAACAGCTGGATGCCGTCGCGGACGGTGACGGCTGTCAGCGGCTGGGTGTGGCTGCCGCCGCTCAGCGGCAGCCAGCTCATGAAGTAGCCGTTGGCCTCCTGCTCGACGCGGTACCAGGGCCTGCCGTCCGCGTCGACGGAGAACTGGACCAGCCGTCCGTCGGGCAGCTTCGCGGTGGTGGCGTGTTGGGCCATCCGACCGGCCAGGTCGGCCCAGTCCGACCAGTCGGCGCTGGACTGGGCGGCCTGGTTCCGCGTCCAGATGTCGCTGTTCAGGTTGTGGGCGGTCAGCACCAGGCGGCCGTCGGGGTGCTCGGCCAGCGAGGGCCGGCCGGTGAACCCCTCCTGGTCGTCGACGACGGTCCACTGGACGCTGTTGAAGTCGGAGGGGTCCGACTGGCGTCCGTGCACGAGCCGGCCGATGCCGTCCGTGTAGGCGTACTCCACGGTGCCGGCGGATGCCTGGAGGATGCTGGTGGTGCTGTGGGCCTCCACCGTGATCTGCGGGGCCGGCGGGGTGTGGTCGGTGGTGACGCCGCAGGTGTCGGGAGCGGCGGTCACGTTGAGGTACCCGGCCCAGCGGTCGGAGCCGATGACCTTGGCGGCGACGGCCCAGGCGTCGGTGTCCTCGTCGTAGCGGTAGTAGCGGAGGTTGCCGTCCGGCATGACGCGCAGCAGGGTGTCGCCGCCCAGGGACGCGAGGTCGCCCTCGGTGTTCCAGCCGGAGTAGGACACCCGTACGTGACGCTCGGTCCAGCGCTGGCTGGTGAAGTCGTAGCGGGAGCGGTACAGGGACCCGGTCGCGGCCTCCCGGCCGTAGATCACCCCTTCGTCACCGGCGACGACGGCGTCGTAGCGGCTCCAGTCCGCGTCGACGATCTTGTCGCCGCCGGGGTACCAGGAGCTGGTGTCCGCGTAGTACCTGTGCCAGCGCAGGGCGCCGTTCTCGTCGAGCCGCCAGATGTGGCCGGTCCGGTCGACGGTTATCTTGTCGCGGTTCGCGGCCTGCTGGTACTGGCCGAAGTTGTTGCTGATCTTCTTGTGGTGGATGTCCCAGGTGCCCGAGCTGGTGCGCCGGCTCAGGTAGAGGCCGTCGGACTTGACCCCGTACAGCTCCTGGTCCGGGCCGGCCATGACCTGCCCGTAGCCGGACCAGCCGGTGTCGATCGTGCTGGGCGACGGCATCGTGCCGCCGGTGAGCGGGGTGGGCATGGCCTGGCGCAGCAGGTTCCCGGCCGTGTCGACGGCGTACGTCGGGCCCGTGCCGGCGCAGGTGACGGCTGCCGCGGCGGTCTCGGCGGCCTGCACCGGGCTCGGGGCGAGCGCCACGACGGGCAGCGCGGCGGCGGCGGTCAGAACAGCGGCCAGGCGCCGACCGGGGCCTCTTCGCGTCGCGTCTCTCATCGATGTCCTTCCCTCACGGAGCCGATGTTCTTGATCACCGGACGTTAGGCAACGGACGGTGAACGAGGCAGTGTCGAGCGGGGGAACAGCGCGCGCCTTCCTGTGTGGATCCGCTGAATGGTCGGTGAAATCGCTGACAGCGGCGTCAGGCCGACACCAGCTCGCACCACACCAGCTTTCCTCTGTTGCCGCTTTCGACCAGAGGCCGCCAGCCCCACACGTCCGCGCAGGCCCGCACCAGGACCAACCCGCGACCGTCCTCCCGCTCGTCGCCGCCCGCTCCGGCCTCCGGAGGCGGCGCGGGCGGCTCGGGATCGGCGTCCCACGCCGTGATCCGCAGCACTTCGCCCGACCAGCGCACCCGGAGGGCGGCGGGCCCCTCGGTGTGCCGTACGGCGTTGGAGACCAGCTCCGCCGCGAGCAGTTCGGCGGTGTCGACGAGGCGGATCAGTCCGTGCACGGTCAGGATCAGACGGAGGGTGCGGCGGCTGACGGTGACGGCGCGGACGTCGTTCGGGATGGAGAGGGTGTATTCCCAGGGGGCGGATTCGGGCATGGGGCGGCTCCAAGTTGCGTGACAGGGATCGTGGGCGACGACGAGGGCCGGTGTCGTTGCCGCGCCGCGATGGCAGGACGGAGCGGTGCGCTTCCGGCACTCAGGAGCAACGATGAGTGCTTGTCGCATCACTGACGGTAGGGCGTACATGCAATACGTGGCAAGCTGGTCGCATAACGTGACCCCGAACGAGCCCGCGGCAAGGAGCGAGTGTGGTTCTCAGGCGTGAACCGACGGCGCGACAGGTGCGCTTGGGAGCTGAGCTGCGCAGGCTCCGCGAAGCAGCAGGACTCACGACCATCCAGGCAGCGTCGCTGCTCGGAGCGAACAGGGTCCAGATCAGCCAAATCGAAGCCGGCCTCGCGGGTGTGAGCGAGGAGCGACTGCGCCGCCTCGCATCCCATTACTCCTGCACCGACCAAGAGTTCATCGACGCTCTGGTCGCCATGGCGACCGATCGGGCACGTGGGTGGTGGGAGCAGTACCGGGGCCTGCTGCCCACGTCGTTCCTGGACCTCGCCGAACTGGAGCATCACGCCACATTCCAGCGTGAAGTGGCGATCGTGCATGTGCCCGGCCTGTTGCAGACGGAGGAGTACGCCCGAGCCGTCTTCTCGTCACGGGTACCAGAACTGACGTCCGAAGAACTTGAGCTGCGCGTCCAGCACCGCATGAGACGCCAGCTCACCACCACCCCATACGAGTTGGCGATCCACGAGGCAGCCTTGCGCATCAGGGTCAGCGACCGCGCGGCTGCCCGAGCGCAGCTCATCAAGCTGTCGCAGCTCTCCGAGGCCGACCACATCACCGTGCGCGTCATTCCGTTCGATCTGGACGGCTTCGCCCGGGCCGCCACCGCCATGACCTACACGGGCGGACCCGTCGCCAAGCTCGACACCGTGGTACGGGATGTCCCCCACGGTTCGGCCTTCATTGACTGCGAGGCACAGCTGGGCGCTTTCCGAACACGCTTCCGTAAAGTGGAAGCCGTAACCCTGAGTCCCGAACGGTCGCGTGACTTCATCCACCGGTTGGCGAAGGAGCAGTGAGCAGGACATGGACAACTGGCGCAAGTCGTCCTACTCGGGGCCCGACGACGGCAACGCCTGTGTGGAGATAGCCAACTCGTCCACGCACGTCGCGATACGCGACTCGAAGACCACACCGACCGCCCGCACCACCCTCACCTTTCCGGTGGTCGCCTTCACGGCGTTCGTCAAGTCACTCAAGTCCTGAGCGCCCTCCCCCACCGACACCCACCCCCGAAAACGGATGACACTTGCCCCCGAAGTGTCATCCGTTCCCGGACGGACCACCGGACAGCCCCTTACGGTCGTGTCAGCCCGGCTGAACAGTGAGCAGCATCAGCTCACCCTCGTCCCACCGCACCGCGATGGCCGTACGCGGATCCACGCCCTCGACGGCGTACGCCGTGGTCGGCGCGCGGGGGACCGTTCCGTCGGGATCGTTCGGTGTGTCGACGCACGGCGGGAACTCCGCGGTACCGAGGACAACGCCCGGAGTGAAGTCGGTGCCGGTCGCATCCGCGTAGGTCCGACCTCCGTACGTGGCGCTGACCGCACAGGAACCCGCAGCCTCTCCACTGCCGCCACCATTCCTCGACCTGGCCGAACTGGAACACCACGCCACGCTCCTGCGCGAGGTGGTGATGCTGTTCGTACCCGGGATGCTCCAGACGGAGGACTACGCCCGCGCGATCTTCGAAGGGGCGTCCCCCACCCCGTACGAAGTGATCGTCCATGAAACGGCACTTCGCATCCGCGTCAGCGACCGCGCGACCTCGCGGGCTCAACTCGCGCGCCTGCTCGACTTTTCCGAGGCCGATCAGATCACGCTACGTGTCATCCCGTTCGACCTGGACGGATTCGCCAAGGCATCCAGCACCATGATCTACGCCTGCGGCCCCGTGCCGAAGCTGGGCACCGTAGTCCGCGACACGCCTCATGGCCCGGCCTTCCTCGATTCGGAAGTGCAACTCGACACCTACCGAACGCGCTTCCGTAGAGTGGAGGACGCATCGCTCGGCCCCGGCCGGTCACGAGACCTCATCCGCGAGTTGTCGAAGGAGCCGTGAGACCCATGCCTGTCTTCACGAACTGGCGCAAGTCGTCCTACTCCGGCGAGGGCGACGGCAACGCCTGTGTCGAGATCGCGGACTCCCCCACCCACGTGGCGATACGTGACTCCAAGACCCCGACCACCCGCCCCCTCACCTTCCCCGTCGCCGCCTTCACGGCCTTCGTCGAGTCGCTCAAGGTCTGAGCCGGACTGTTCTCCGCCAAGGACCAACGATGATCCCGGTTCGACACCGCCGCAGGCCGAGACCTCGGCCCCCATAGTGTCGAAATCACGCTCAAGCGCCGCCCTTCCATGGGACCTTGTCGCCCACCGCCCTCGTTATTTCCTCCGAGTCACTCAGTCCCTTCCGTCCCAGAGGGGCGGATAGCCAGACACGCGACAACGTCTGAGGCGTCACCTCTCAGGAAGAGCTGGAAGTACCAGCCGCCCTGCGGTCGGTCATCGACGTGGCCGACCAGCACTTCCTCCAGGCCGGATGAGGCCAGATCCATGACGGCCTGCGGGAAACCGAGGGAAGGTTGCCCCCTCTTCTGCGCCGATCTCTCCCGGCGGCTGTACGTACTCACCAAGCGTTCCACCTGGACTGGCTCTTCCGCCAGCTGGAAGTGAGCTCCGGAGGCGAGTGCGGAGCGACAAGCCGTCCACGCCTCCGAGTCCCCGCTCAGGAGATCCTTCAGGCGCTGTCGCTCCACGCCGTACCGTCCTCTCTCATCTTTTCCCGGGGAAGTGCCACTTACCTCTGTTGATGCTGATCTCTGCCCCCTCGATCACGCCCTCCAGGGCATGCTCCGACTCCTCGTAGCTTTCATACTCGGTGTCGTGGATCTGGTGATCGACCGCGCGCGGGACCTTGGAGTGCGGAATGCGCAGGACGACTCCTTCACCACCTCTGAGCTCGGCCGCGTCCAAGGCGACATCTTCGTAATCGTGCGTCCACGAGGTGTACACGCTGTCCGTGTTGTCGTCACCGCCGGCATGTCGCCCGAGGTCTCTGTGTCCTCCCAGAGGCACCGCGCGTCCCTCCAGCGCGTCGTCGTACTTCCAGTGCCCCTTGGGAACCCCTCGATAAAGATAGCCGTCACCGATACCACACATCTCGTCGGCGTTGTGCACCAGGACCGGCGCCGCCCCCGCCGCCACGAAGAACGTGTGCGCCCGGTCCACCGTCAGGTTGTGGACCGTCGTGCTCTGGGTCCACGCACGTACCGCCGTCAGCTCGACCTTCGTGCCCGAGCCCGTGCTCAGCCACTGGCCCGGCTTCAGGTCGCCGGCGTCCAGCCATTCCTTCAGGTCGGGGACCCAGAAGGGGTGGCCCTCCGTGGCCGTGATGACCGCGGTCGCGTCGCCGGCGGCGCCGTCCGTGTCGATGGTCAGGTCGACCAGGTGCTTCTCGCCCTTGCCGGTGATCGTGTCGGTGACCTTCTCCGACGACGGGGACTCGTCCGTCGTCGGGTCGGTGGCCTTCACCTCGTCGCCGACGTCCACGTCCTCGATGGGTTTGCGGCTGCCGTCGGCCATCACGACCAGCGTGCCTTCGACGAAGCTGTTGGCCTCGGCCGCGACCCCGGCGACGTCCACGGCGCACGACGTGTACTCCACCGCCGTGTCCAGCTTGTCCGCGGCCTCCGCGATCTCGTCGCCGTACTTGGCCGCCTTGGCCGCCATCCGGCCCGCCTTGGCCGCGCGGACCAGGCCCGCTCCCGCGCCGCCCGCCAGGGCACCGGCCACCGTGGCCGCCGCCCAGGCGCAGGCCTCCATGTCGCCCTTGGTGAGGCAGTTCTTGAAGTCGTTGAAGCCGGATGCCTCGGCCGCGAACTCCAGGCCCGCCTTCAGCCCGTCCCTGAGGTAGGGGGCCGCCGCGCGGGCGAACTCCGTCGCGGCCTGGACCGCGGTGGAGACCGTCTCCACGACCTCGCCGGCCGCCGCGACCACCGCGTCCCGCAGGTCGGTCGCGGCCTGCGCCGCGTCCGCGATGACGTTGCGGGCGGTGTCCACCACCGCCGCGGGCAGGTTCGCCGCCGCGGAGACGATGTCCTTGGTCACCGATATCAACGGCTTCACCGCCGCCGCTATCTCCGGGAGCGGGCTGTGCTGGATCGCGTAGGAGACGGCTGCCTTGGCCTTCTTGGTGATGGCCTTGGCGCGGGCCACCGCGGCCCGCTTGGCCGCCGCCGCCTTCTCGCGGGCCCAGGCCGCCGCCGATTTCGCCGCCGACGTCGCCTTGCTCGTCACCCAGCTGACCGCCGAGGACACCTTCTGCGCCACCCAGCTGACCGCCGACCTGGCCTTGTTGTAGACCCACTTGGCCGCGTTGCTGATCGCCCGGCCGACCGCCTTCACCGCCGAGACCGCGGCCCGCCACGCCTTCTTGACGACCGTCTTGACCGCTCTCGCGGCCTTCTTGACGCCGCTCTTGATGGCGCTGCCGACCTTCTTCACCCCGGAGGCGACCTTCTTGCACCAGCCGCAGCTCGGCCAGTGGCCGTCGGCGTCGACGTAGTCCAGCGGGGCGCCGGCGCCGTAGGTGTAACGGTTGGCGAGGATGGAGGCGCCGCCCGCGTAGTCGACCGAGTCGCGGGAGTCGAAGGTGCCGGTGTCGGAGTTGTACCAGCGGGCGCCCATGTTCACCTGGTCGGTGTCGGGGTCCGTGTAGTCGCCCTGGTAGCCCAGTTCGCCCGCGACCTCGCCCTCGGCCTGGGACTCGACCTCCTCGCCGAACGGGCTGTACGTCGTCGAGTCCGCCAGTTCCGTCAGGTCCGCGTCGGTCGCGTCGAAGTCGCCGACCACGTCGCCGTGGGAGTCGGTCAGGACCAGCTGCGCGGTGCCGTTCTCGGAGACCGACATCAGCTCGTCCATCGGGCCGCGGCCGTAGGAGGAGGCGCCGTCGCTGACCGGGTCGGGGCTGAGGCCCGCGTAGGTGAAGTCGGTGCCGTTGCGGGAGTCGACGCGGTCCAGGGAGTCGTAGGAGTACGACACGTCGCCGGCCTGGAGCAGGCGGTCGAAGGCGTCGAAGGCGAAGTCCTCGGTCAGGCCGGAGCTGGTGCGGGAGGCCAGGGTGCCGCGCGCGGTGTACGTGTAGGTGTAGTCGCCGTCGGACTGGACGCGGTTGCGCTCGTCGTAGACGGCGGTCTTGTCGCCCTCCTGGACGCGGTTGCCGGAGGCGTCCCATCCGTACTCGGTGGTGTCGCCGTCGGCGGTCCAGGAGGTGAGGCGGCCGGCCTGGTCGTAGCCGTAGGTGTTGTCGGCCGCGTTGTTGCCGGTGACCTTCTTCGAGGTCAGGTGGTCGTTGTCGTCGTAGCCGTAGTCGATGGAGGTGACCGTCTGACCGGTGCTGTTGGTCAGGGTGTCGGTGTCGACGCGGCCCAGGTCGTCGTAGCCGTAGGCGCGGCTCTGTCCGGCGCCGTAGGAGACCTGGCGGAGCATGCCGGAGGTGTCGTAGGCGTAGCTCTGGCTGGTGCCGGTCAGGGAGTCGGTGGCGGTGGACAGCTGCTGCTTGGCGTAGGTGAACAGGGACGTGCCGGTGGCGTCGGTGCGGCTGGTCAGCAGGCCGTCGTCGTCGTAGGCGTAACTCGCCTCGCCGGAGGGGCCCTCGGCCGACAGCAGCAGGCCGCGGTCGTTGTAGGTGTAGGCGTTGTCGCCGTCGGGGGTGGCGGCGGAGGTGAGGCGGCCGGCCGCGTCGTAGCCGTAGCTGCGGTCGGCGGTGGCGGTCTCGGCGCCGGTGCCGGTCTCCTTGACCAGCCGGCCGGCGTTGTCGTAGACACGGGTCTGGGTGACGCCGCCGGGGGCGGTGGCCCGTACCGCCTGGCCCGCCGCGTCGTAGGCGGTGGTCCAGGTGCGGTCGGCGGCGGCCGGGTCGGCCTCGGTGGCCGGTTCGATCACCGACTCGGCCAGTCCGAGGGTGTTGAACGTGTAGTACGTGGAGTTGCCGCGGCCGTCGGTGTAGCGGGTGCGGTGGCCGGCCGCGTCGTAGCCGAAGGACGTGGTGATGGACTCGGTGTCGGTGACCGGCTCGGTCTGCTTGGTGAGCCTGCCCAGCGCGTCGTAGGCGTAGCGGGTGGTGTGGCCGAGCGGGTCGGTGGACGCCACCAGGTTGCCCGCGTCGTCGTAGTCGTAGCCGATGGTGCGCAGGGCGTTGCTGTTCGGGGCCAGGTCGGACTCGGAGACGAGGCGGCCGGCCTGGTCGTAGAGGAGGGAGGAGGTGCGGCCGAGGCCGTCGGAGCGGCGGACCTCGCGGCCGGCCAGGTCGTAGCCGAACTCGGTGACCGTGCCGCTGGGTTCGGTCAGGCGGACGACCTGGCCGAGGCTGTCGTAGGTGAACGAGGTCTTCGCGCCGCTGGGGTCGGTCTGCTCGGTGACGTTGCCCGCGTCGTCGTAGGTGTAGCGGGTGGTGAACGCGTCCTCGTACGGCTCGCGGTCGATCTGCGTCTGGGTGACCGGGCGGTCCAGGTCGTCGTAGGTCGTCTCGGCGCGAGCGCCGGTCGGGCCGGTGACGGAGAGGACCTCGCCGGTGCGGGTGTAGGTGTACCTCCACTGGGCGCGGTCGTCGCCGCTGCCGGTGGGTTCGTCGCGGACGGTGACCCGGTTCAGCCGGTCGTAGCTGTAGCGGGTGACCTGGTCGAGGGGGTCGGTCGCCTCGACCAGGTTGCCCAGCGCGTCGTAGCGGTACTGGGCGGTCGGGGTGACCGGCGTGCTGGTGCCGGGCGCGGTGTACGGGGCGCCCGTGGTGCTGACCTGCCGGCCCAGCCGGTCGTACTCGGTGTGGGTGACGTTGCCCAGGGGGTCCTGGACGGAGGTGGCGGCGCCGTAGGTGTCCAGGCCGACGATGGTCAGCGGACGGGTGTTCTGCGCGGCGGCGCCGGCCTGTTCGGTGTCGACGGCGGGCGCCAGCGTGGAGATCTGGCGGCCCAGCGCGTCGTAGCCGTAGTCGGTGACGTTCCCGGCGGGGTCGGTCACGGTCTTGGTCAGGCCGCGCTGGTCGTAGGCGTACGTCGTGGTCAGCGTCTCGGAGCCGTTGTGGGTGATCTCCTTGGTGGCGTTGCCCGCGAGGTCGTAGACGTAGTCGACCTGCTCGGGGCTGGCGCTCACCGGCCACGGCACGTTGGACGGGTTGCCGCTGTTCTTCGTCGTGGTGACGTTGCCGGCCAGGTCGTAGGTGTAGCTGGTGGAGCGGGACAGGCCGCCGGGGTCGGTCACGGTGGAGGCGACGCGGCCGACGGCGTCGTAGGTGGTCCGGGTGACCGTCCGCCCGTTGTCGGTGGTCTCCTTGGTGACGTTGCCGGCGCCGTCGTACTCGTTGGCCTCCACGACGATGTCGCGGGTGGTGCCGTCGGCGTTGTGGAAGCCCTTGAGGGTGATGGACTTGACCAGGTCGTCGCCGTAGTACTGGTACTCCAGGGTGCGGCCCATGGCGTCGGTGTGCTGGGCGAGGCGGCCGGCCATGTCGTAGGCGTAGGACTGCATGACCAGGTCCTCGCCAAAACCGGAGCCGTCCGCGTCCTCGGGGTCGCCGTCCCAGTCGACCAGGCGCACCTCGGCGATCATGTTGCGGGCGGTGTAGGCGTACTCGAAGCGGTTGCCGTTGCCGTCGACCATGAAGGTCTGGTTGCCGAACGGGTCGTAGCCGTAGGAGGTCTCGTTGCCCTCGGCGTCGGTGACGCGCACCGGGCGGCCGTGGTCGTCGAGTTCGTAGGTCATCGAGCGCGGCAGGTCGGCGCCGACGACGTCGTCGATCGTGGTGGCCGTCACCACGCCGTCGGGGTCGTACGTGGTGGTGGTGCGCTGCTGGTGCCGGGCGCCGGTGACGGCGTCGCCGACCTGCGGGTCCAGGGAGGAGACCAGACGGGAGAGCTTGTCGTACGTGTAGGTGGTGGTGACCCCGTCCGGCTGGCTGTCGGATATCTCGGTCTCGCTGATCCGCCGGCCGAGGGCGTCGTAGGTGTAGCGGGTGATGAGGCCGGACGGTTCGGTGACCTCGGCGATGTCACCGCTGTTGAAGTAGGCGTAGCGGGTGACGGCGCCGCGCGGGTCGGTGCTGGTCTTCAGCAGGCCGGTGGGGGTGTTGCCGCCGTCGCGGGCCGGTTCCACACCGGTGGTGTAGGTGTTGACGACCGAGCCGCCGTCGGGGTTCTTCTGGGAGAGCAGGTTGCCGTTGTCGTCGTACTTGTACGTCGTCAGGTAGCGGTTGTCGGTGGCGCTGGTGGAGCGGGCGTCGCGGGTCTCGGTGGGCAGGTCGGTCCGCAGGTCCAGCTCGTCCAGGCCCGCCGGGTAGGTGGTGTACGAGGTGTGGCAGTCGCCCTTGGCCCGGCAGGTGGTCTGGCTGTTGACGTTGCCCCGGTCGTCGTAGCCGAGGGTGACGGTGTCGCCGGTCTCGCTGGTGGTGACGGTCTGGTAGCCGCGGTCGTCGTAGGTGTAGCTGCGGATGGCGACGCCGTCGACGGGGTGCCGGACGAAGTCGGGGCTGCCGTCGTCGTCGCCCGGCGGGGTGGTGCAGAACATCGGGTCGCCGGGGTCGGGTTCCGAGCAGACCTCGGTCGGCGCGGAGGTGGACGGGGACGGCTCGGGAGTCGTGTCGTACTCGCGGGTGCCCAGGCCCAGCGGTTCGCCGTAGCGCAGCAGCTGGGAGGTGAGGCCGTCGTACTCGTAGAAGTACGGCTGGCCGACCGGGTCGTGCACCTCGACGGTGCGGCGCAGGTCGTCCTCGTCGCCGAAGACGGCGGGGGCGCCCACCGCCCAGGTGCCGCCGTTGGCGTCGGTGTACTCGCCGACCCGGTCGCGGGCGGTGTCGTAGGACACCTCGGCGGCGGTCCGGCCGCTGGGCAGCGTCGTCTTCGTCAGCAGGTCGGCGGCCTGGGTGCCCAGGGCGTAGTGGGTGGAGACGGCCTGGGAGCCCAGCGGGTGGTGGTAGACGGCGACCTCGTCGATCGAGCCCGCGAAGGAACGGGCCTGGTACGCGCCCCAGCCGGGCCAGCTCGCCGGGGAGCTGGGCCGGGCCGCGCCGATCTGGTTGTGGGTGAGGTTCTGCGCCTGGATCTGGCCGCCGGCCAGGGTGGCGGCCTGCTTGCCGTCCAGGTAGAGGGTCTGGGTGGTGCCGGAGACGGAGAGCACGGCGTGGTGCCACTTGCCGTCGTTGACGTTGGCGGTGGTGGCGGTCATGGGGTGGGCGGTGCCGTCCCAGAACTGGCCGCGCAGCTTGCCGTCGGTGCCGACGTACAGGGTGGGCACGCCGGTGCCGGGGGCGGTGCCCCACGCCTTGTCCTGGTAGCCGATCAGCGGGCCGCCGACGCCGGTGGCGATGGTCTTGAACCACACCTCGACGGCCGCGTCCCGGCTCGCCTTCAGGGTGCCGCCGGGCAGGGTGACCCGGGAGGTGGTGCCGTTGAAGCCGGCGGCGGTGGAGGGGTCGCCGGTGACCGCGCCGGCGCCGCCGAGGGTGACGTCGCCGTACGTGCCGCGGTCCTTGCCGAGGTTGACCTCGATGGCGCTCTCGGCGGAGGTGCCCTCCTCCTCGCCGAGCCGCCAGTAGGACTCGGGGCGCGAGTCGCGCACCCCCGCCGCGTAGTGGCTGCCGGCGGTGTAGGTGTAGGCGGTGCAGCCGCCCGTGGGGTCGCAGACCTGGTCCAGGACGTCACCGGTGTAGGTGTACGTCCAGGCCAGCGCGGCCCCGTCGACCGCGTTGGTGGCGACCCGGGTGACGTGGGAGCCGGTCCAGGTGAAGGTCAGGGAGCGTTTGCTGCGCGGGTTCTCGGCCTTGACGAGCTTGCCGCCCGAGTAGGTGTAGTTGACGACGTTGGAGGTGGCGTCGGTGATCTTGACGAGCAGGCCGGTGGTGCTGAAGGAGTACGTCGTGCCCGACTTGTCCTGGAGGGTCCAGGTGCCGGCGGTGGTGTCCTGGGTCAGCTTGGCGAACCGGCCGGGCGGCGGCGCGTAGGAGCCGTCGGGGTTCTTGCCGAAGCGGACGTCGCGGCCGTCCGGGTAGCGGATGACGACGTTGCCGGTGCCGTCGTTGTCGGGGGTGAGGCGGATGTCGTAGCGGGTGGTCCAGCCGGTGCCGAAGGCCAGGTCACGGCGCGGGTCGAGGCTGTTGTAGGTCCGCACCAGCGTCAGGTCGGGGCCGACGCCGGCCAGGGAGGCGTCGATCGCCGAGGTCGCGTAGTTGCCGACCTGCGGGTCGAACTCCAGCTCCTGTCCCTCGCTCAGCCGGGAGGTGATCTCCGGCTGCGGGACCGAGGTGAGCATGGCGATCTGCGCCGTGGGCACCTCGTTGCTGGCGTCCTTGGCGAAGCCGCGCCACAGGTAGGTCTTGTTCCAGGACAGCCGACCGGCCGGGACGGAATAGGCGGGGCTGGACTGGTAGGCCGAGGTGACGCAGTCGACGGGCTTGTCGTCGTCGCCCTGCTCGCAGACCTCGAACTTGTACTGGAGCGTCTGTCCGGCGGGCGCGTCGATGTCCACGGCGCTGGCCCACAGCTGCGGGCTGAGCGTCTGCGCCTGGTAGCCGTTGGGCGGGTACTGCTCCTGCACCACGGGCGCGATGTCGAAGACCTGGAGGGAGAGCCGGCCGGGGGCGACCTGCTCGTCGGTGAAGACCGGACCGCCGGACTTGACCATGGTGAAGTCCAGCAGGTAGGAGCCCGGCGGCAGCGCCTTGATGGTCGCGGTGAAGGTGGTCTTGGCGCCGTACGCGACGTTGGTGGTCAGGTTGGCGGCGCGCTGCTGGGTGACCAGCTCGCCGTCCTTGTCGTACGCCCGGTAGGCCAGGTAGTAGGCGCCGGGCGTCCAGGTCTGCCCACCCTTGTTGGTGACGGCGACCTTGACCTGACCGGCCTGGTTCTGCAGGACCGGCGGGTCGGGGACGGGCTGGGTGAAGGAGTAGCTCGCGTTGTACGGCGAGTGGGTGACGTACAGCTTGGGCGGGTTGGCCGTGCCGTGCCCGGCGAACTTCTTCCAGCCCAGGGAGTCGGTGGCCGAGGCCCGCACCGACAGGCCGTAGTTGGCCTGGGTGCCGTCGACCCAGCGCTGGACGAGGTCGCGGCCGGACTTGCCGAGGTCGAACAGCTCGGAGGCGGCGGGGCAGGCGGACTTGGACTTGCCGGTCGCGATGTAGCCGTAGGCGAAGGACTTCGACGCGAGGCTGTCGCCGACCGAGGGGCCGGGGTAGCTGAGGCCGGTGCCGGCGGACCAGGACTCGGTGACCGGGTGGACCGACACCGGGCGGGCCTTGCAGGAGGCGGAGTCGTAGTTGGTGAGCTGGAGCTGGGCGCCGAAGATCTTGTGGTGCTCCAGCTCCTCGTCCAGTGACGGGAAGCCCAGGTAGGTGGCGGTCGCGCCGTCGGCGCCCTTGCCGACCTGGAGTTCGCTGGTGCCGACGACGGAGCCGCCGCTCTTGACGTAGACGCTGGTCTCGGCGGACGAGGTGTCCACGGAGGGGTCGACCCTGACCGGGAAGACCCGCTCCGGGGCCCGCAGCCAGTCCGCGTCGACGGTGATGCGCAGGGCCTGGCCGCCGCCGGCCCGCTCGACGAGGTCGTAGGTGACGTCCTCGGAGCGGGCGGGGGCGCCCTGCTCACCGCCGTGCCCCGAGTCCTCCATGAACCCGGCGGGGATGACGCCGACGACGCGGCCCCGGGCGTCGGTCAGCTCGACGGCACCGTCCGCGATCCGTGCCGTCAGCCCGTCCAGGGTGAGGGGGAAGTCGAAGGTCGTCGGGGCGTCGGCCGAGTGCAGGACGAGGGTCTCCTTGACGCCGCCGGCCTGGGACTCCAGCGTCAGGTCGGTGTCCGCGAGGACGCCCCGGTAGGTGACGGCGCTGCCCTCCGCACTGCCCTGGACGCCGGCCGCGCCGCTCAGGCCGTACGACAGGCTGCCGCCTGTGGGGAGTTCGACGGTGGCCAGGCGCGCGGAGTCGGCCCGCTCGTCGATGCGTACGCCGACCGCGTCGGCGGTGTTGCGCCAGCCGTCGCCGTCCGCCCGCAGCTCCGTGTCGATGGGCTGCCAGTCGCCGTCCGCGTCCCGGTAGTTGACCGGTGTCGGCGACATCTCGGTGGTCCGGGTGCCGTCCGCGTTGGCGTAGGTGCGGCTGAACCCGTCGCGCTCGGCGGGCAGTTCCCTGCTGCGGTCGGCGTCGAAGCCGGTGACCTCGGTGGCCGGCGGGGCGAGGGCCTCGGCCTTGTTGCGGGCCTTCTTCTCGGCGGCGGCGACGCTGCCCTTCTTCGCCGTCGTCGGGTACTTCGACCGCAGGGTCCGCGGCGCCTCGGTGTTGGCGTCCCGCTCGCCGACCAGGTGGTCCTTGCCGTCGGCGGAGGCCCACCGCTGGTCGGGGGCCGAGCGTCCCTGGGGGTCCTCGGGGAACAGCGGGATGCCGGCGCCGGACAGCGCCAGGGAACTGGCGGTGATCACCGACGCCAGGAGGATGCCGAGGGCCATGCCCCAGCGGCTGCGGCGCAGCCGGCGGGACAGCAGTCTTCGGGCGGCTCTCCGGTAGCCAGGCACAGTTCCCCCTCAGAACCACATGTGGGTCATGAATCGACTTAGGGATCCTGGGAGTTGCGTGAAGATCGTGTCCAGGCGATCACCGACTGTCCATCTTTTTGTCATGTACACACTTCAGTTGTTCATCCGCGCGCCACTGCCGCGTTAACCCGGCGCTGCTTAACGTCCCCCTGCCGGGGGGTCATGATCGCGTCAGCGTCGTCCTCCCCATGTTTCGCACCCGTGTCGAGCTGGAAGGACATCGATGAGGTCCCTAGCGGGAAGATCATTCGGCAGCCGGACGGCCGCGCTCGTGACGGCGGTGGCGGCGCTGCCCCTGACGCTGACGGCGTCGGGCAGCGCGTACGCGGCGGACGAGGTGACCTGTTCCTCCACCGGCGCCCTCTACTCGGTCGCCTCGGACGGCAACCTGCTGCGGCGCAACATCTCCGACCCGGCCGGCGGCACGGGCACCCTCCCCGCGGCGAGCACCGTCATCGACACCGGCTGGGACCAGTACCCCCGGGTACTGACCGCCAACGGCGCCACCTTCTACGGCATCAAGGCCGACGGGCTGTACTTCAGCCACCGCGACGCGGCCACGGCCACCTGGGACGTCCACCACCGGCAGATCAGCTCGTCCTTCGCGAGCTACCGGCTGGACGAGAACCGCAACGAGATCACCGCGGACCGCGGCGGGAACCTCTGGTTCGTCGACCCCGACGGTGATCTGCGCTACGTCCACTACGACAGCGCCACCGACGCCTTCAGCGCGGACGGCAACAAGAAGATCGCCTCCGGCTGGGGCCGTTACAGCTTCATCGTCGCCACGGAGCTCGGCGTGGTGTACGGCGTGGACTCGGCCACCGGCAACCTGCTGCGCTCGCGCTACGACTTCACCAGCCAGCGCTGGATCCAGCAGCACCAGGTGGTCAGCACCGCCGACTGGCGCGACACCGAGGACCTCACCTCGTTCGGCGGCGACGTGATCCTGCGCGTCAAGCCCAACGGTGAGGTCCGCCAGTACCGCTACCGCGAGGAGGCGGGCGACTTCGCCACCTACAACCAGCTGCTGGGCAGCGGCTCCCACTGGTCCGGCTACACCAGCGTGACCGGGGCCCCGGACGCCTGCCGGCTCACCGCGGACCACACCCCGGCCACTCCGGTCATCAAGGTGGATTCCTTCACGCCGACCAGTGCGCTGCAGGCGTCCAGCGGCGAGGTCGAGTACGCCTACACCGACAACTACGGGCGCCTGGTCCACGGCCGGCAGACCGACCCGTCGGACTTCAACTCGGTGCAGTGGACGACCATCTCGGGCGACGAAGCCTTCTCCGGGCAGCCGCAGCTCGCCGAGCAGCCGGACGGCCGCACGGCGCTGACCGCGCAGAACGTCAACAGCGAGATCTGGTGGCGCCGCCACGCCGCGAGCAGCCCCGACTGGGGCGGGTGGACCGACCTGGCCGGAGCGATGGCCCAGCATCCGGTCACCGCCAAGACGGCCGACGGGGTGCTCACGCAGTTCGCCGTGGACGCCGAGGGCCGGCCCTGGTACCGCGCGCAGCAGCGGGCCAACGTCGACTTCATGGGCTGGATGCCGCTGAGCGGCGAGGGCTTCGCCGGTCCGCTCACCGCCGTCGCCGTCCGCGACGGCGTCCAGCTCTTCGGCACCGACGCGAACGGCACCCTGCGCACCGCCACCTTCAGCGACGGCGACGTCGGCACCTGGACCGCCCTGGGCGACCGGACCATCACCGGCACCCCCTCCGTCCTCGTCTACCCCGGCTACCGCCTCGGCGTCTTCGCCCGCGCCACCGACGGGCACATCGTCCACCTCACCCAGACCGCCGAGGGCGCCGCCTTCCCCGCCGCCTGGTCCCAGATCGGCGACAAGACCTTCGCCGGTTCCCCCTCCGCCGTCCTCAGCCCGCTGACCGGCATCCCCGAGATCATGGCCCGCACCGACGACGGCTACCTCTACAACACCGGCGAACAGACCCAGGGCTCCGGCACCTGGCGCACCTGGAAGCAGGAGACCTCCGAAGTCGCGGCCACCGACCCCACCGCCTTCACCTACACCAACGCCTCCGGCCCCACCTGGGCCTTCTCCTACCGCACCGGCACCAACCAGACCCGCGTCTACGCCGCCTCCAGCGCCACCGCCTTCCGCAGCCAGAGCGGCGACGGGGGCGACGGGACCGGGGCCACGCCCGCCCCCGTCTTCGAGAAGCACGAGCTGCCCGCACCTCCCGCCCCGTAACCACGGCCGACACCACGGCCAGGGCCGGCACCGCCGACGGGCCGGCCCCTCCCGCCCCCGTCCCGTTCGGGCCGGGGACGCTCGGACCTCACCCAGTTCGGAAGGACGCCGATGAGACACGCTTCCCGGGCACGGCTCGGCCGCCGTGCGGCCGCGCTCCTGACCGCCGCCGCCCTGCTCCCCGTCGCCGTGGCCGCGTCGACCGAGGCGCAGGCCGCCGACACCGACGTGACCTGCGCCTCGACCGGGGCCCTCTACTCGGTCACCACGGGCGGCGGTCTGCTGCGCCGCAGCCTGAGCGACCCGGCCGGCGGCACGGGCACCTGGCCCGAGCCGACCACCATCGACACCGGATGGGACCAGTACCCCCGCGTCCTGGCCGGCCCCAGCGCCACGTTCTACGGGATCAAGTCGGACGGCCTCTACCTCAGCCACCGCGACTCCGCGGGCACCTGGGACATCCACCACCAGAAGATCAGCACCGGGTACGGCGGATACCGCCTGGCCGAGAACCGGAACAAGATCACCATCGACACCGACGGCCACCTCTGGTTCGTCGACAGCGACGGCGACCTGCGCTGGACCCGCTACGTCAGCGACACCCAGACCTGGGAACCCTCGGGCGGCAGCAAGAAGACGGGCTCCGGCTGGGGCCGCTTCTCCATGATCGTCGCCACCGACGTGGGCGTGCTGTACGGCGTGGACTCCACGACCGGTCACCTGCTGCGCTCCCGCTACGACTTCACCAGCCAGCGCTGGATCGAGCGCGACCGGGTGGTCAGCACCGCCGACTGGCGCGACACCGAGGACCTCACCTCGTTCGGCGGCGACGTGATCCTGCGCGTGCTGCCCAACGGGGAGGTCCGCCACTACCGGTTCCACGAGGACACCGGCGGCTTCGCCCCGTACAACGACCTGCTCGGCGGCGGTACGTACGTCACCGAGTACACCAGCGTCGCCGGGTCCGTGGGCTCCTGCCGGCTCACCGCCGGTCACACGCCGTCGAGCCCGGCGATCACCGTCGACGCCTTCACCCCGACCAGCGTCCTGCAGGCGTCCAGCGGCGAGGTCGAGTACGCCTACACCGACAACATCGGGCGCCTGGTCCACGGCCGGCAGACCGACCCGACGGACTTCAACTCCGTGCAGTGGACGACCATCTCGGGCAACGACGCCTTCTCCGGTCAGCCGCAGCTGACGGAGCAGGCGGACGGCAAGACCGCGGTGACGGCGCAGAACGTCAACAGCGAGATCTGGTTCCGGCGGCACGCCGCGAGCAGCCCGGACTGGGAGGACTGGTACAACTTCGCCGGGGCCATGGCCCAGCACCCCGTCACCGTGAAGACAGCGGACGGGACGATCGACCAGTTCGCGGTGGACGCGGACGGCAAGCCCTGGTACCGCAGCGGTTTCATGGGCTGGGTCCCGCTGAGCGGCGAGGGCTTCACCGGCCCGCTCACCGCCGTCGCCGTCCGTGACGGCATCCAGCTCTTCGGCACCGACGCGAACGGCACCCTGCGCACCGCCACCTTCAGCGACGGCGACGTCGGCACCTGGACCGCCCTGGGCGACCGGACCATCACCGGCACCCCCTCCGTCCTCGTCTACCCCGGCTACCGCCTCGCCGTCTTCGCCCGCGCCACCGACGGCCACATCGTCCACCTCACCCAGACCACCGAAGGCGCCGCCTTCCCCGCCGCCTGGTCCCAGATCGGCGACCAGACCTTCGCCGGTTCCCCCTCCGCCGTCCTCAGCCCGCTGACCGGCATCACCGAGATCATGGCCCGCGCCGACGACGGCTACCTCTACAACACCGGCGAACAGACCCAGGGCTCCGGCACCTGGCGCACCTGGAAGCAGGAGACCTACGAAGTCGCGGCCACCGACCCCACCGCCTTCACCTACACCAACGCCTCCGGCCCCACCTGGGCCTTCTCCTACCGCACCGGCACCAACCAGACCCGCGTCTACGCCGCCTCCAGCGCCACCACCCTCAGCACCTTCCGCACCACCGCGGCCACGGCCCCGCCGGCGCCCGTCTTCACCGCCCACGAACTGCCGACGCCGCCCGCCCGGTAACCGCGCCGGACACCACGACCGGGGCCGGCACACCGGTGGTGCCGGCCCCGGCCCGTCGTCCGCGGGGTGCCGCGCGGGCTCAGGCCCCGCACTGTCCGAGCATGGCGGTGCGGTCCGACGTGGTGACCGCGAGGCCGTACTTCAGCGCCACCTGGGCGAACCGCACCGCGTACGAGCAGCGGATCGCCTTGCTGGGCGGGAGCCAGGACGCCGGCCCCGAGTCGCCCTTGGACGAGTTGGCGGACCCGTCGACCGGGATGAGATTGAGGGGGTCGTTGGCGAGCTGCCGCCGCTTCTCCTCGTCCCACCGCGAGGACCCCATCTGCCAGCTGTACGAGAGCGGCACCACGTGGTCGATCTGCACCTCGGCGGCGTCCTGCTTGCGCCACTCGATGGTCGTGGCGGTGTACGGGTCGTCCAGGGTCATGGCGACGACCACGCAGTCGGAGCCGGACTTGAACTCCAGCTCCCGGCCGTCGCGCTGGAGGACGTCGTTGCGGGTGTCGCAGCCGTTGCGGGCCAGCGGGACCCCGTCGGCGGTGTCCATCCAGGCGTAGCCGAACTCGTCTCGGTCGTAGCCGGTCTTCGGACCGCGGCCCTTGGTGTCCAGCCTCTCGATGAGTTCGCGGGCGGAGGCCCGGCCGGCGTCGTCGGTGACCGCGGCGAGGCCGGGCCCGGTCCCGTCCGGGTTCTCCAGCGGGCTCACGGCGTGCCCGGCGGCGGTTCCCGCCCCGGCGTCGCTCCCGCCGCTCCCCGACGGCGCGCTCCCGCCGCCCTCCAGCCCGTCGCACCCGGTGACCAGGGCCAGGGCCAGTGCCGCGCACGCGGCCCATCCGGTTCGCATCCTGCTGTGCCGCGTCACACGCGCCTCCCTCGCCGTTCCCCGCCGTACCACCGTAGCGATCGAGAGGTCCAGACCACACGGCACCTTAATGGGCGTATACGACATATGGAGCGTACGGTCGGAAAAGAGTCCCGTCTCGGAAGGAGTTCCTGCATGGGCTTCCTCGACAAGGTCAAGAACATGGCCGGCAAGGACAAGGACAGGTCACGGAGGATGTCCGACACCGCCGAGAAGCAGATCAACAAGCGGACCGGCGGCAAGTACCGCAAGCAGGTCGACACCGCCCAGCGGCAGGCCGAGAGCCGTTTCGGCATGGGCAGGCGGGGCGGCGGCCGGCCGGACCAGCACTGACGCGCTCCATCGCGTGAGGCCGTCCGCGGTGCCCGGTGGCACCGCGGACGGCCTCCGCCCGCCGGTTCCCCGGCGGGCCCGGCACCTGCCGGGCCCGCCGGACTCCTGTGACACCGGCGCCCCCACCAGCCGGGCCCCTGACACCCCGGCACCGACACCCGCCGGGCCCCTGACACCCCGCCTCCGACACCGGCACCGGCACCGGCACCGGCCGGCTCCTACGACCCCAGCACGGAGGTCAGGAACTCCCCGACCCAGCCCAGCAGCTCCCGTCCGACCAGCGGCTTCCCGCCGACCTTCGCGGTCTTCGGACGCGGCACCAGCACCTGGTGGGCGGTCGCCCTGATGACCGACCCCGGGTACAGGCGCTTGAGCCGCAGCTCCTGCGACTCCCGCAGCTCGACCGGCGCGAACCGGATGTTGTTGCCCTGGAGCACGACCTCGCCGACGGCGCACGCCCGCGCGAGCATCCGCAGCCCCGCCACCAGCAGCAGGTTCTCCACGGGCTCGGGAAGTTTGCCGTACCGGTCGACCAGTTCCTCCCGTACCGCCTTGATGTCCTCCTCGTTGTTGGCGGAGGCGATGGAGCGGTACGCCTGAAGGCGCAGCCGCTCGCCGGGGGCGTAGTCGTGCGGGACGTGCGCGTCGACCGGAAGCTCGATCTTGACCTCCAGCGGCGGCTCCTCCTGCGCCCCGCCCTCCAGCGCGGCCCGGTAGTCGGCCACCGCCTCGCCGACCATCCGCACGTACAGGTCGAAGCCGACGCCGGCGATGTGCCCGGACTGCTCGCCGCCGAGCAGGTTGCCCGCGCCGCGGATCTCCAGGTCCTTCATCGCCACGTACATGCCCGCGCCCATCTCGGTGTGCTGGGCGATGGTGGCCAGCCGCTCGTGGGCGGTCTCCGTCAGCGGCTTCTCCGGCGGGTACAGGAAGTACGCGTACCCGCGCTCCCGCCCCCGGCCCACCCGGCCGCGCAGCTGGTGGAGCTGGCTGAGCCCGAAGTTGTCGCCGCGCTCGACGATGAGCGTGTTGGCGTTGGAGATGTCGATGCCGGACTCGACGATCGTCGTGGAGACCAGGACGTCGAACCTCTTCTCCCAGAAGTCGACGACGACCTTCTCCAGGGCCTGCTCGGACATCTGGCCGTGGGCGGTGGCGATCCGCGCCTCGGGCACGATCTCGCGCAGCCGCGCCGCCGCCCGGTCGATGGACTCGACGCGGTTGTGGATGTAGAAGACCTGGCCCTCGCGCAGCAGCTCGCGGCGGATGGCGGCGCCGATCTGCCTCTGCTCGTAGGGGCCGACGAAGGTCAGCACCGGGTGCCGCTCCTCCGGCGGGGTGGTGATCGTCGACATCTCGCGGATGCCGGTGACCGCCATCTCCAGGGTGCGGGGGATGGGGGTGGCGGACATCGTCAGCACGTCCACGTTGGCCCGCAGCTTCTTCAGCTGCTCCTTGTGCTCGACGCCGAAGCGCTGCTCCTCGTCGACGATGACCAGCCCGAGGTCCTTGAACCTGGTCTCGGAGGAGAAGAGCCGGTGGGTGCCGATGACGACGTCCACCGAGCCGTCCCGCAGCCCCTCCAGGGTCGCCTTCGCCTCGGCGTCGCTCTGGAAGCGGGACAGCGCCCGCACCTTCACCGGGAACTGCGCGTACCGCTCGCTGAACGTCCCGAAGTGCTGCTGCACCAGCAGGGTGGTGGGGACCAGTACGGCGACCTGCTTGCCGTCCTGTACGGCCTTGAAGGCGGCGCGCACCGCGATCTCGGTCTTGCCGTAGCCGACGTCGCCGCAGATCAGGCGGTCCATCGGGACCGTCTTCTCCATGTCCTCCTTGACCTCGGCGATGGTGGTGAGCTGGTCGGGGGTCTCCGCGTAGGGGAAGGCGTCCTCCAGCTCCCGCTGCCACGGCGTGTCGGGTCCGAAGGCGTGCCCCGGCGCCGCCATCCGCGCGCTGTAGAGCTTGATCAGGTCGGCGGCGATCTCCTTGACCGCCTTCTTCGCCCGCGCCTTGGTCTTGGTCCAGTCGGCGCCGCCGAGCCGGTGCAGGGTGGGCGCCTCGCCACCGACGTACTTGGTGATCTGCTCCAGCTGGTCGGTGGGGATGTAGAGGCGGTCGCCGGGCTGGCCGCGCTTGGCCGGCGCGTACTCCACGACCAGGTACTCGCGGGTGGCGCCCTGCACGGTGCGCTGTGCCATCTCGATGTACCGGCCCACGCCGTGCTGCTCGTGGACGATGTAGTCGCCCGCCTCCAGGGTGAGCGGGTCGATGGTCTTGCGCCGCCGGGCCGGCATCCGCGCGCCCTCTCGCCCGGCGGCCTTCTGCCCCGACAGATCGGTCTCGGTGAGCACGGCGAGCCTGAGCCCCGGCTCCACGAACCCGTGGTCGAGCGACCCGCAGGCCACGTGCACGACGGACGGACTCAGCTCACCGAGCCCGGCCGACTGGGCGCCGGGTACGTCGAGGCGGGCCGCGATCCCCTCGCCGCCCAGCACCTCCACCGTGCGGGCGGCGGTGCCGTGCCCCTCGGTCACGTACGCCACCCGCCAGCCGTCGGCGAGCCAGCCCTTGGTGTCGGCCAGTGCCTTGGCGGTGTCGCCGCGGTAGGTCTCGGGGGCGTGCATGCCGAGCTTGAGGGTGTCGGCCTCCTGCAGGGCGTCGTCGGCGGCGAACGGTGACACCGACCACCACATCATCCCCAGCTCACGGGCCCGGTCCCGGACGTCCGCGAGGGACCACAGGGAGGCCGCGCCGACGTCGATCGGCGCCTCGCCGCCGCCGGCGGTGGCCGCCCAGGACGCCTGGAGGAACTCCTGGCTGGTCGCCACCAGGTCGGCGGCCCGCGTCCGCACCCGCTCGGGGTCGCACACGACGGTCATGGCGCCGCCGGGCCCCTGCGGCAGCACGTCGAGCAGCAGCTCCATGTCGTCGACGAGCACCGGCGCGAGGGACTCCATGCCCTCCACGGCGATCCCCTCGGCGATCTTGCCGAGCAGCTCCCCCAGCTCCGGGTGGTCCTCGGCGAGGGCGGCGGCCCGCTCCCGCACCTCGTCCGTCAGCAGCAGCTCCCGGCAGGGCGGCGCCCACAGTCCGTGTGCGGCGACCTCCAGGGAGCGCTGGTCGGCGACCTTGAAATAGCGGATCTCCTCGACGTCGTCGCCCCAGAACTCGATCCGCAGGGGGTGTTCCTCGGTCGGCGGGAACACGTCGAGGATGCCGCCGCGCACGGCGAACTCGCCCCGCTTCTCCACCAGCTCCACCCGGGCGTACGCGGCGGCGGCCAGGGCCTGCACGACCTCTTCGAGATCGGCGCTCTGCCCGCTCCTGAGCGCCACCGGCTCCAGGTCCCCCAACCCCTTGACCTGCGGCTGGAGCACGGACCGCACCGGCGCCACGACGACGGAGACGGGGCCGGTCTCGGGGTCGTCGGCGCGGGGGTGGACCAGCCGCCGCAGCACCGCCAGCCGCCGTCCCACGGTGTCGCTGCGCGGGCTGAGCCGCTCGTGCGGCAGCGTCTCCCAGGACGGGTACTCGACCACGCCCTCGGGCGGCAGCAGCGAACGCAGGGCCGCGACCAGGTCCTCCGCCTCCCGTCCGGTCGCCGTGACGGCGAGGACGGTCCTGCCCGTCTCACGGGCCAGCGCGGCCACCGAGAAGGGCCGGGCCGCGGGCGGGCCGACCAGGTCGACATGCATGCGGTTGCCGTCGCCGGCCGCCGCGATCGCTTCCGCGAGGGCGGTGTCCTTGACGACGGCGTCGAGCAGACCGTGCAGGCTCATGGAGGGGGCGCTTTCCGTCCGTGGGGGTACGTGGGATGTCCCGGGTGTGCAACACGACGGGCCCGACACGCGGTGCGGGCCGGGGGTGTCCAGCGTACGACCCCGCGGGGGCGTTCACCCGTTGGACGGATGCCCGGCGGCGGGACGGCCCGGCTCGCCCGAGGCGGACGGCACCGCCGGGCGGACCGTCACTGCCGACCCGCCGCCGGAAATCTTGGGCCGGTTTCCGCCGTGCGCCTGCCCGCGTTGCCGCTGAGGTGGCCGGCGCCTGGGGTCGTTCATGGATTCCCGGCGCCGTTCGCTGTTTCGTCTAGCAACGGGCCCTTCGGGCTTCGCGTGTCTTTTCCAGCTTTTCGACCTCTTCGCGCCGGCATCTTCCGGGTGCCGTTCCGGACATGGCGGACGCGTCCTTTGGCGGCCGGCGAAAACGTGCTCAGGGCCTGCGGGGCGAGAGCGCGTGCCGATCGGCGTCGCTGTCCGGTCCCTCGGTCTGCGCGCCGGCCGGGATCCGGGCCGCACGGTCGTCCTCGCCGGCGAGCATGTCCGGGTCGAACATGATGACGACGGAAGCGACGACCAGGACACCGACCGGACCCGCGACCACCGGCAGCAGGAAGGTGAGGAGGTTCAGCGAGTCCCCGGCCAGGTCGTCGACGGGTCCGTCGAGGTGGACGTGCATCGCGGCCATGCCGGTGTAGTGCATGCCGGCCACGGCCGCGCCCATCACCGCGCTCGCCGCGATGGCGGTCCACAGCGCGCGCAGATTGATGGCGGCCCACAGCGCCGCGGTGGCGGCCAGCACGGCGATCAGGACGGACAGCACCACGGTGACCGGGTCGAACGACAGGTGGCCGGAGAACCGCATGCTGCTCATGCCCAGGTAGTGCATGGCGGCGACGCCGCCGCCGGTGATGACCCCCGCCACAGCGAGATTGAGCGGCGTGGCACCCCGGTGGCCCACGATGAAGACGCCGATCGCGACCACGGCCACGGCGACACCGAGGCTGAGGAAGGTCAGCGCCGTGTCATAGGTGATCGTCGCGCCGTGGACGTGGAAGCCCATCATGGCGATGAAGTGCATGGTCCATATGCCGGTGCCGATGCAGACGGCGCCCAGCGCCAGCCACGCCTTCCGGTGGCCGGACCGGTTCTTGCGCAGCGACCGGGTGACGCAGCGCAGGCCCAGCGCTCCTCCCACGCAGGCCATCAGATAGGCGACGACCGGTGGGATCATCCCGAAGTCGAATTGCGTTACGGCCCCGTTCAACGAAATAACCCCGTCTCGCGACAGGCGCTCTGCGGCGCCCCAGAACAAACGTTTCTGCGCGTTGCTGTCCGCAAACTATGCACAGTCATCCGTCCCTGCCACAAGGCATTCGGGGGATTGATCGAATCGCGCACCGAGCGGCATATGCGGCCGGTACATTCACGGCCCGGACTGCGGGATTTCCCGTCGGCACGCACGGTGCCGGAGAGTCATGTGACTCCCCGGCACCGTCCCCCGTTTCCCCCGATTTCCCCCGCGCCCCCGTTTCCCCTTTTCCCCCGATTTCCCCCGTGCCCCCGTTTCCCCGCACACGGTGGTTCTCGGTGGCTACTCCGTCGCGATCGCGTTCAGGACGTTCATGCGGCCCGCGCGGAACGCCGGGATCAGCGCGGCGAACAGGCCCACGAAGGCCGAGGCGACGAAGACGCCGGCGATGGTCGGCCAGGGGATGTCCAGGACGTTCAGCCCCTCCAGGGCGAGGAGCCGCTGGGCGGTGGCGCCCCAGCCCAGGCCCAGGCCCAGGCCGAGCAGCGCGCCGAAGAGGGCGATGACCACGGACTCCAGGCGGATCATGCGGCGCAGCTGGCGGCGGGAGAGGCCGATGGCGCGCAGCAGACCGATCTCGCGGGTGCGTTCGACGACCGAGAGGGCCAGGGTGTTCACCACGCCGAGGACCGCGACGATGATCGCCAGGGCGAGGAGGCCGTAGACCATGTTCAGCAACTGGCCTATCTGGTCCCTCAGTTCCCGCTTGTAGTCGGTCTGGTCGCGGACCTGGTACTGCGGGTAGGGGTCGAGGGACTTCTTCAGCGCCGCGTACGCCTGGTCCGTCCGGCCGTCCGCCGCCTTGGCGAACATGATCGTGTTCGGGGGGATCGCGGAGGCCGGGAGGTACTTCCGCATCGTGTCGATGCCGATGTACCGGGCGCCCTGGTCGATCGCCGTGTCGTCGTCGGTGATGGCGGCGACCTTGAGCTTGGCCGTCCTGCCGCCCTCGAAGGCGACGGAGATCGTGTCGCCGACGCCGACGCCGTGCTTCTTCGCGTAGTCCGAGCCGACCGACATCGCGTCCGCGCCGTACGCGTCCGACAGGTCGCCGGCCGTGGTCGGGCGGCGCAGGTCCTCGGCGTAGGTGGCGTCGGCGGCCGTGACGCCGCCGTCGTCCTTCTTGCCGTCGGGCGAGGTCAGCGTGGCGTCGAGGACCTTGTAACGGGTGACGTGATCGAGGCCCGGCGTGTCCAGCATCGCCTGCTCGGCCTGCGGGACGATCCGCTGGTCGCCCTGGACGATGAAGTCCGCACCCACCGACTTGTCCAGCTCGCTGGTGGCCGAGGCGACCATCGAGGAGCCGACCACCGACAGACAGGCCACCAGGGCCAGGCCGATCATCAGGGCGGCACCGGTCGCGCCGGTGCGGCGCGGGTTGCGCAGGGCGTTGCGCTCGGCTATGCGGCCCACCGGTCCGAAGAGCCGCAGCAGCACCGCGCTGATCACGCGGACGACCCCACCGGCCAGCAGCGGACCGATGACGACGAAGCCGATCAGCGACAGGACCACACCCGCGCCGAGCGTCAGCGCGCCGTCGCTCGCCCTGTCCGCCGTACCGGCCAGGTACAGCGCCGCACCGCCCGCGCCCGTGAGGACGAGGCCGGTCACGGCCCGCGGCACGCCCGCCCTGCCGTCGGCCGGGGTACCGGCGTCGCGCAGCGCGGCCATCGGGGAGACCTTGCCGGCGCGGCGGGCCGGCAGGTAGGCGGCGAGGACGGTGACCACGACACCGAGGACCAGGCCGACGACCGGGGTGGCCGCCTTCACCGTCAGGTCGTCGGTGGACAGCTCCATGCCCGCCGCCGACATCAGCCGCATCAGGCCGACCGCGATGCCGACCCCCGCCGCGACACCGAGGACCGACCCGACGACACCGAGGAACAACGCCTCGATCAGCACCGAGCGGTTGACCTGGCGGCGGGAGGAGCCGATGGCCCGCAGCAGGCCGATCTCGCGGGTGCGCTGGGCGACCAGCATCGAGAAGGTGTTGATGATCAGGAAGATGCCGACCAGGAACGCGATCCCGGCGAAACCGAGCATGGCGTACTTGATGACGTCCATGAACTCGCCGACGTCCGAACGGGCCTCGTCGGACGCCTCCTTCGCCGTCTGGACCTCGTAGCCGCCGCCGTCCAGGGCCCGGGAGACGTTCCGCTTGAGGGTCTCGTCGGAGACACCCGCCGCCGCCGTCACATTGAGCTGGCTGAACCGGTCGGCGCCGCCGAGCAGTCGGCGCTGGGCGGTGGCGGTGTCGAAGTAGACCACCGCGGCGCCGGGGTTGGTGACGGTGAAGGAGGCGACACCGACGATCCGCGCCGTGAAGTCACCGGTCTGCGCGATGGTGCGCAGCTCGTCGCCGATCCCCAGGCCGTGCTTGTCGGCGGTGTCGGAGTCGACCATCATCTCGGTGGGACCGCGCGGCGCGTGCCCCTCGGTGATCTCCATCGACCGCAGGTCGTTCCTGGTCCAGTTGCCGGCGATGGTCGGGGCGCCGCCGGCGGCTCCCACGTTGTCGCCGGCGTCGTCGACGAGCGTCACGTTCATCGAGACGACCGCGCCCTCGACCGCCCGCACGCCCTCCGCCGAGCGGACCTTCTCCAGCTCGGACGCCGGCAGCGAGAACGGCACCCCGCTCTGCGGCGCGTCCTCGGCCCCGGCGTCCTCCGGGGCGACCGTCACGTCCGAGGAGGTGACCGCGAAGAGCTTGTCGAACGTCGTGTTCATCGTGTCGGTGAACACCAGCGTGCCGCAGACGAACGCCACCGACAGCAGCACCGCCACCGCCGACAGCGCCATGCGGCCCTTGTGCGCGAGGAAGCTGCGCATCGAGGTCTTCAGGACGGTCATGACGTGCGCCCCCGGGCGTCGAGGCCGGAGGTCTGGGAGTGTCCCCCGGAAAAGCGCAGCATGCGGTCCAGGACGGCTTCGGCGGTGGGGGCGCGCATCTCGTCGACG
The DNA here is from genome assembly GCF_054956795.1 of Streptomyces sp. SYSU D01066-1. NCBI lineage: Bacteria > Bacillati > Actinomycetota > Actinomycetes > Kitasatosporales > Streptomycetaceae > Streptomyces > Streptomyces sp. SYSU D01066-1. Next base: position 125,258 of record NZ_JBUDHV010000004.1, read on the forward strand.
ACGCGGCCGTCGGCCAGGTACAGCACCCGGTCCGCGTAGCTCGCGGCCACCGGGTCGTGGGTGACCATCACGATGGTCTGGCCCAGCTCGTCCACCGACCTGCGCAGGAAGCCCAGTACCTCCCCGCCCGCGCGGGAGTCCAGGTTGCCGGTCGGCTCGTCACCGAAGATGATCTCCGGCCGGGCGGCGAGCGCCCGTGCCACCGCCACCCGCTGCTGCTGGCCGCCGGAGAGCTGGGCGGGCCGGTGCCTGAGCCGCCCGGCCAGCCCCACGGTGTCCACGACCTGGCCCAGCCACGCCTTGTCGGGCTTGCGGCCGGCCATGTCCATCGGCAGCGTGATGTTCTCCAGCGCGTTCAGCGTCGGCAGCAGGTTGAACGCCTGGAAGATGAAGCCGATCCGGTCCCGGCGCAGCCGCGTGAGCTTCTTGTCCTTCAGACCGGTGATCTCGGTCTCGTCCAGGTGGATCTGCCCGGAGGTGACGGTGTCGAGCCCGGCGAGGCAGTGCATCAGCGTGGACTTGCCGGATCCCGAGGGCCCCATGATCGCGGTGAACTCCCCCCGCGCGATGTCCACGTCGACCCGGTCCAGGGCGACGACGCGGGTCTCCCCCGACCCGTACGCCTTCACGACCTGCCGCGCCCGCGCGGCGACGGCCGTACGTCCTCCAGTACTCCCGTGCCTGGGAATGGTCACGGCCGATGTCATGGCAAGTCTCCTATGTCGGTCATCGAGTGAGCTGCCGGTGCCCCGGCGTACGTCATACGTGAGGTGTGTCGCGGCCGGGCGGCCGACGTGACCGCCCCGGAAAGAAGTCTGGCCGCCCGCGGTACCCGCCCGCGATGGTGCCCAGCGCAGTCCTCCCCTGGGGAAAACCCCACCCCCACGGGTCCGGTTCACCGCCCCCCAGCGGCGTAAAGCAAGGTTAAGGACGGCGCGGGACACCTCTCGTCCTCCGCCGGTACGAGCCTTCCCCGAGCCGCAGTACGGAGCTACCCCTAGGGGCGGTACGCCCGCCGGCGGGCGCCGCCTCAGGGTCGGTCTCCGCCCTCGGGCCCACCCGGCCCGCGCCCGGCCGCGCGCTCCCGGCGTCCCGGCCCGCGCCCTCCCGCCGCGTCCACATCGAGTGCGAAGCTGATGTCCCCGGTTCGAGGAGGTCCGCACGGTGGACGGCGCGGTGGAGGGCACGGCAGGCGGTTCGGCGGACGGCACGGCAGGCGGTTCGGCGGACGGCACGGCAGGCCGTCCGGCGGCCGGCGCCGAGGACGCGGTACGGGACACCGCTCGGGCCGGCGGCGGCGGACGGCGGGGCGCGGTCGTCGCCGCGCTCATGCTGGCGATGGCGCTGGCCGCCCTGGACGCCACCGTCGTCTCCACCGCCGTCCCGCAGATCGTCGGTGATCTCGGTGGCTTCTCCGTCTTCTCCTGGCTCTTCTCCGGCTACCTGCTGGCCGTCACCGTCACCCTCCCGGTGTACGGCAAGCTCTCCGACACCTTCGGCCGCAAACCCGTCCTGGTCGCGGGCGCCGCCCTGTTCCTGCTGGGCTCGCTGCTGTGCGCGCTCGCCTGGAACATGGCCGCCCTGATCGCCTTCCGCGTCGTGCAGGGCCTGGGCGGCGGCGCGCTCCAGGGCACCGTGCAGACCCTCGCCGCCGACCTGTACCCGCTCCAGGACCGCCCGCGGATACAAGCGCGCCTCTCCACGGTGTGGGCGGTCTCCGCGGTCGCCGGGCCCGGCCTGGGCGGGCTCCTGGCCGCGTACGCCGACTGGCGGTGGATCTTCCTCGTCAACCTGCCGGTCGGCGCGGTCGCCCTGTGGCTCATCGTCCGCCACCTGCACGAACCCGGGCGGAGGGACGGCGGCACGCGCGCGCGTGTCGACTGGGCGGGCGCGCTCACGGTGTTCGCGTGCGGCGGCGTCCTGCTCACCGCGCTGGTGCAGGGCGGGGTGGCCTGGCCGTGGCTGTCCGCGCCGTCGCTCGCCCTGTTCGGGACGGGACTGGCCCTGCTGGCGGCCGCCGTGGTGGTCGAACGCCGGGCGGCCGACCCGATCATGCCCGGCTGGGTGTGGCGGCGCCGTACGATCGCCGCCGTCAACCTGGCGCTCGGCGCGCTCGGCCTGCTGATGGTGGCGCCCACGGTGTTCCTGCCGACGTACGCGCAGTCGGTGCTGGGACTGGCGCCGGTGGCCGCCGGGTTCGTGCTGTCGGTGTGGACGCTGAGCTGGCCGGTGTCGGCGGCGCTCAGCCAGCACGTGTACCGCAGGATCGGCTTCCGCGACACCGCCCTGCTCGGCATCGGCACCGCCTCGCTCGTCCTGTTCGCGTTCCCGTTCCTGCCGTACCCCGGCGCGGCCTGGCAGCCGACGCTGCTGATGCTGCTGCTCGGCGCCGCGCTGGGTCTGTTCCAGCTCCCGCTGATCGTGGGCGTGCAGTCGACGGTCGGCTGGTCGGAGCGGGGCACCGCGACCGCGTCGGTCCTGTTCTGCCGCCAGACCGGGCAGACCGTCGGCGCGGCCGTCTTCGGCGCGATCGCCAACGGGGTGCTGGCCGCGCACCTCGGCGGCGCGAGCGACCTCGACTCGGTGACCCGGACACTGGACGGGGGCGCGGGGGCGGGGGTCGGGGCGGAGGCGGCGGACGAGGCCGTACGGTACGCCATCGCCGACGCCGTGCACGCCGTCTACCTCGGCGCGGCCGGGGCGGCGGCCCTGGCGTTCCTGGTGCTGCTGACGCTGGCCCCGCGGAAGTTCCCGGTCCTGACGGACTGACCGTCCGCCCCGGCCCGGCCCGATCCGTCCCGTCCCGTCCCGGCCCGGCCCGTCCCGCGAAGGCGGCGGCGGAACAAGCGCCCCGCGTTCCCCACAGGCGTCGCCCGCACGCGTTTCCCGCACGCGTTTCCCACACGTGTTTTCCACATACCGACCACTCAGTTTGGGGAAAACCCCACACGCCCCGCAACCTGCCGCTAACGTGCGAGCACCGCACCCCCCTCCCTGCGGTCCGTCCACAGCGGACCCGATCCTCGCAAGGAGCACGGGATGTCCCATGACCCGTACGCACCACCGTCAGCACCCACCCGTAGGCCCTTACCGGAGGACTCCGCGACACTCCGCCTGCCCCAGGTCCGCGCGCGCGGTGACGTACGCGCGCTGCGCGGCGCCTACCGCGGACTGCGGCGCGTCGCCACGTCAGCCGCGCTCGGCTACTTCCTGGTGTTCCTGTGCCTGGCCGCGTTCGCCCCGTCGGCGCTGACCGGTGAGGTCACCACCGGCCTGCCCCTCGGCCTGCTCCTCGCCCTGCTCCAACTGCCCGTCACCTGGCTGGCGATCGTCCTGTACGAGCGGACCGCGCGGCGCCGCGTCGACCCGCTCGTGGACCGCGTGGAGGCAGGACGATGACCGGTTTCAGCGACAGCGCCCAGGCGATGTCCCTGGTCGGCTTCTCCGCCGTCGCCGCCGTCACGCTGCTGCTGTGCGTGATGACCGGCCCCGACCGCGACGACCTGGACGAGTTCTACACCGGCTACGGCTCGCTGTCCGCGATGCGCAACGGGCTGGCCATCGCCGGGGACTACATCTCCGCCGCGACCGTGCTCGGCACCAGCGGCGTGATCGCCCTGTTCGGCTTCGACGGGGTCGTCCTGGCCCTGAGCACCGCCCTCTCCCTGCTCCTGCTGATGTTCCTGATGGCCGAACCCCTGCGGAACGCGGGCCGGTTCACCATGGGGGACGTACTGGCCCGCCGGATGACCGGCCGGAGCGTGCGCGTGACCGCCTGCGCGGTCACCCTCGCCGCGCTGGTGCCGATGATGCTGGTGCAACTGGCCGGGACCGGGCAGCTGATGGCGTTCCTGCTCGACTTCAGCAGCGAGTCGTACCAGACCGGCTGCGTCATCGGGGTGGGCGCGCTGATGATCAGTTACGCGGCGATCGGCGGCATGAAGGGCACCGCCCTCATCCAGATACTGAAGATCGTCATGCTGCTCGGTTCGGGCGCCGTGGTCACGCTGCTGCTCCTGCACCGGTTCGGCTGGGACCCGGGCGCCCTCTTCGACGCCGCGGCCCGGGGCAGCGGCGCCGGACAGGCCTTCCTGCACCCCGGCCTGGAGTACGCCGCCGGGCCGTGGCCCGGCCTGGACATGGTCTCCTCCCAGCTCGCCGTGGTGCTCGGCGGCGCCTGCCTGCCGCACGTCACCATGCGCATGTACAGCGCCACCAGCGCCCGCCAGGTACGCCGGTCGATGTCCTGGGCGGTCTCCCTGGTGGCCGTGTTCGTCGTGGTCGTCACCGTGGTCGGGTTCGGGGCGACGGCGCTGGTCGGACGGGAGACGGTCGCCGAGACCGACGCCGCCGGCAACTCGGCCTACCTGCTGGGCTCCCGCGCCGCCTTCGGCACCGACGTGACCATGGTGGAGACCGCCTTGTTCACCACCGTCGGCACCGCCATGTTCCTCACCCTGCTCGCCTCGGTCGCCGGCATGATCCTGGCCTGTGCCAACTCCCTCGCCCACGACGTCTTCGCCACCCGGGCCCGCCCGCTCACGCCCCGCCGGGAGATGACGCTGGCCCGGCTGTCCGCCGTCGCCGTCGGCATCCCCACCATCGCCCTGGCCGTCCTGGTGCAGCACCGCAGCCTCCAGCCGCTGGCCACCCTCTCCTTCTGCCTGGGCGCCTCGGCCCTGTGTCCGGCCCTGGTCTACAGCCTCTTCTGGCGCCGCTACACCCGCGCCGGCCTGCTGTGGACACTCATCGGCGGCAGCGTCGTCGTGCTCGCCCTCACCCCGGGCACCAGCCTGGTCTCCGGCACCCCCGTCGCCGCCTTCCCCGACGCCGACTTCAACTGGTTCCCGTTCACCACCACCGGCCTGGTCTCCATACCCGCCGGCTTCGCCTCCGGCTGGCTGGGCACGGTGCTGTCCGGCCGGAAGCAGGCCGGGGAACAACGCGCGCGGTACGAGGCGCTGGAGGCCGACCTCTACGCGGGCACCGCGCGGAGCGGCCCCTGACGGGTGATCGCACGGGGACGGCGGGTCACACGGGGCGACAGCCCACCCGGACCGACGCGCCACACGGGACGGCAACCCACCCGGACCGACGCGCCACACGGGACGGCAACCCACCCGGACCGACGCGCCACACGGGACGGCAACCCACCCGGACCGACGCGCCACACGGGACGG
>NZ_JBUDHV010000004.1:130537-301657 GCF_054956795.1 Streptomyces sp. SYSU D01066-1
CGACTTACCGGGACCGGCAGGTCACACGGACCAACAGCCCGCACGGGCCGACAGGTCACCGCGCGACCCGCCCCGTCAGCGCGCTCAGGCGGCTGCGGACCCGGTCCGTCTGCGCCTGGACGTGGTCCCACCGCTCCCCGTGCTCGCGCAGCACCCGCTCCGTCTCCCGGGCGACCCGCTCCTCGTACGCACGGGCCCCGGCGAGCACCTCGGCCGCCCGGGCCCGTGCCTCCTCCGGCAGCCGCCGCGCCACCTCCTCGGCGTCGGCCAGGTCCCGTCCGGCGTCGGCCAGCAGCCGCTCGGCGCGCGCCAGCAGTTCCGCGTGGTGCGCGTCCACCGCCGCGGCGCGCTCGGCGTCCTCCCGTTCGGCCGCCGCCCACCGCTCCTCGTGCTCCCCGGCCTGTTCGGCGAGCACGCCGGCGGTGCGCCGCCGCGCCTCGCGCAGTACGCCCAGCGCCTCACCGCGCCCCGCCTTCACCTCCCGCCGGGTCCCGATCCGCACCTCGTCGGCCTCGGCCCGCGCCGCGAGCAGCCGCCGCCCGGCCCACGCGTCGGCCTCGGCGCGTACGGCGTCGGCGTGCGCCCGCGCGGACTCCGCCACGCCGGCCGCGTACGTCCGCGCCTCCTCCACCAGGCGTTCGCCGTCCCTCCGCGCCCGCTCGCGCAGGGCGTCGGCCTCTTCCCGCGCGCGCTGGAACAAGGCGTGCGCGCCCCCGCCGAGCGCCTGGTAGGTCTGCGGAGCCAGTCCGGCCACCGTTTCGCGCAGCCCGGCCAGTTCCTCCTCCATCTTCCGGGCCAGCACAGTGAGCCGGGCGGCCCTCTCCCAGGCGGCGTCACGCTCCTCGAAGAGGGCCGCGGCACACACGTCGACCTGCTCGGGCCGGTAACCGCGCCCTCGTACGGTCACGAAGCCGTGGGCCGGCGCCGATGCGCTCGCGCTGCTCATACGGAAACCCCTGTTCGCCCGACATCACATACCAAACGGACGAAAGGGACTTTAGGGATTAGAGGTAAGTATTCATAATGTGACACTCCGTGCGGGGCCTACAGCAACCCGTCCCACATCTCCTCCAGCAGCACCGACCACCAGCTCTCCGGAGAACCGAGCGCCACCGCGTCCAACGCGGCCAACTGCGCCTGGAAATCCACCGTCCAGCGGCCCGCCTGCTCCTGGTTCAACCCGTACCTCAGCCGCCACATCCGCCCCAGCAGCGCCAGACAGCGCGCGAACTCCGGCAGCCCCGTGTTCACGAACTGCGGCGGCACCGACGCACCACCCGGCCCGGCCTCCACCGGCACCGCCACGATGTTCGCCGTCCCGTACTGCACGCAGATCGCCTTGCCGAAGTCACTGCCCACGACCAGGTACGACCCGGCGTCCGGGGCCGGCCGGACCCCCCGCTCCGCCGCCAGCTCCGCCAGCGTCGGCACCGGACGGCCCGGCTGCGCCTGTGCCCAGAAGAACGGCCCCATGTCCACCGGCAGCCCGGCCACCACCAGCGTGTGCGCCACCACCGGCGGCACGCCCTGCCGGTCCACCGCCGCCTGCTCGAACCGGAACACCCCCGGCCCGAACGCCGCCGCCAGCTCCTGCCCGATCCCCTCCGGCGGCACCGGCGGGGCCGGCGGCACCGGCGGCAACGGCGCGCGCACCGGCGCCGGACGCGCCGGACCGTCCGCCACCTGGTGCAACTCGCCCTGATGGCTCAGCAGCTGGGCCATGCCCTGCTGCCGGCTCGCGTGATCCGTGCCGTACGGCGCGATCGACGTGATCCGCGCCTGCGGCCACTGCTCCCGGATCATCCGCGCGCAGTACGCGCCCGGCAGCTCACAGGACTCCAGCTCCGTGTGCAGCTCCAGCACCTGGTCCGGCGGCACGTTCATGGCCCGCAGCTCGTGGTAGATCTGCCACTCCGGGTGCGGGGTGCCCGGCGCGGACCGCCGGATCAGCTGCTGCTCGGAACCGTCCTGCGCCCGGTAGCGCAGCACCGCCTGGTAACCGGGACCGACGGTCGGCTGCCCGACGGGCCGCGGCGGATACCCGTACGCCGGCGGCGGCACGGCGGCCCCGGGCACCGGCTGGGGATGAGGCTGCGGCTGGGGCGGCGGCTGGAACTGCGGCTGCGGCTGCCCGGGCGGGGGCACGGCCCCTTGCGGATGCGGATGCGGGTGCGGCTGCGGTGGGGCAGGGGGCGGTACGGCGCCCTGCCCCACCGGCTGCGGTGCGCTCGGCGGCATGCCGGGGGCGTGCGGGGGCGGGGGCGGAGGCGGGGGTACGCCGGGGCCGCCCGGGGGCGCGGCCAGCACGGTGGGGGCGTGGTGAACACCGGCCTGCGCCCCCGCGTCACCGGGCACGCCGGGGGCGGCGGGCGGGTGCGGCACACCGGGGGAGTGCGGCGGAGCACCCGGCACCGGCGGTGCGGGCGGGCTCCCCGGCCGCGCGCCGGCCGCCGCCTGCGGAGGCAGCGGCACGCCCGGTACCGAAGGAGGCGACGGCGTACCCGACCCGGCCGCCTCCCCCGTACCCGTACCTGCCCCCGCCCCGTGCGTCCGCGGCGGTCCACCGCCCCGCGTCAGCCGTGCCGTACCGGCGTCCGCGATCGCCCCGGCGGGCTCGGCACCGTCGGCGTCGATGGCGCCGGCGGTGTCATCGTCGTTCGACTGCGACGCGAACACGGTCTCGGGCAGCGGAACGGAACGGTCCTCACCACCGTCCGCGTTGGTGTCGGTCCCGGCCCAAGGCGTGGCCCCGGGCGGCGCGACCGGCCCTCCGGCCACCCCGCCACCCACACTTCCGCCGACCCCGCCTGCCCCGCCGGTCCCACTGCCCCCACCGGGCCGACTGCCCCCGCCAGTCCCACTGGTACCACCGGCCCCGCCAATACCCCCATTCCCACTGCCCCCGCCAACACCGTCAGCACCGTCGGTACCGTCCGCGCCCCCACCCGCGACCGGCCACGCCGCCCCACTCGCCGGAGAAGCGGCCGACGAACCCACCGGACCGGACGGCTCCGCCGACTCCGCCGAGCCCGCCCCACCGGCCCCCGCCCCGCCCCCGCGCCGCCGGTCCGCGATCCCCAGCTTGTCCGCCGCCTCCTGCAACCACTCCGGCGGACTCAGCAGGAACGACGTCTGATTCAGATCCGCCCGTACCGCCGGCACCGGCCCGGCGACCACCTCCGAGCGGCCGTACTCCTCCTCGTACCGGCGGATCACCTCACCCACCGGCAACGCGGGCCACAGCGTCGCGTCCCCGCTGTCCCGGGCGATCACCAACCGCTGCGCACCGCCGTCCGCACCCGGCCCGCCCTCCCGGTCCTCACCCCACACCACGAACCCGAGCCCGAACTCCCGCACCCGCACCTCACGGTGCCGGTACGCCGGAACGTCCCCGTTGATCCACTCCTCGGCGCGCTCCTGCGCCTGCGCGAACGTCACCATCGCCAGCTCACTCTCCCGCAGCGGACGCGGCCGACACCGGCACCGCCCGCGCGAACCCGCCGTCCACCATCAGATCCGCCACCGTCTCCAACTCCGGCGGCGACCCCGCCAGCCGCGACAGGAACGCGTCGAAGTCCTCACCGCACGGCAGCAGCAACCGCTCCGCCCGCTCGGCCGGCGACCACCCCGGATCGACGTCCCGCGCGTCGTCGTACGCGCAGAACCACACCGAACCGGCCCGCTCACCCCTCACCTTCACCGCCAGCAGCCCGCCCTGCACGAACGCGACACCCAGGTAGTCCTTGGTCAGATGGTCCCGCAGACACTTGTTGACGTAGACCAGGTCATTGACCGCCGCCTCGTCCCGCACCGTGAAGAACGGCTGGTCGACCAGCAGCCCCAGCTCCGCGTCCAGCGCCGTCCCCACCGGCGCGCAGCCCCCCGCCGCCTTCAGGAACGACCGGTACGCACCCGGCAACCGGTACCCGAGGTCCTCCTCCACCCCCAGCACCTGCTGCTCCGACACCGCCACCCCCGACTTCGGCAGCCCGAAGTGCGCCGGACGCGTCTCCGCCAACGGCCGCGTCCCCCGCTTGCCCTGGTCCACCGCCGCCGTGGCGATCCCGCCGTGGTGCCGCAGCAACGCCTTCACCTCCACCGGCACCAGCTCCAGCCGCCGCGACCCCACCACGTGGTGCCACGTCCAGCCGTGCGGCGTCGCCACCGCCGGCACCGTGTCCCACAGCTCGTGCCCCGACGCGGACAACGCCGCGTTCGCCGACACGTAGTCCGTCAGCCGCAGCTCGTCGACACCGAACCCGCCCGGCGGCTCCGCGATCTCCGCTGCCGCCCGCGCGTACGGCGAGAAATCCGGGTAACCGCTCCCGTCCACCCGCACCCCCCTCGGGTGACGCGCGGCCCGCACCGGATCCGGGAAATGCACGACCTGCCCGGCATAGGCCGCGTTCGGCGGCACGACCCGTCCCTCAACCTGACGGCCGGGAGGAACCCCCAGCCCGAGCCGGCCTGTCGTCATGGCGGTTGCCCCCTGCGGCGTATGTCCGCCGGTCATCCCCGCGGACGCTGTCTCTGACTGTCTGGAGCTGATGTCGAAGTGTCTTGAACTGACCTGGAGTTGCATGGAGCTGACGTGGAGCTGTGTGAACCTGTATGGAGTTGTACGGAGCCGTCCGAAAACGCGTCCGGAACTGCCCGGATCACCGCGGCACACACGGTGGCGACAGCCTATGCGGTACGACGACACCGGTCACCGGCACCGACGGCCGATCCCCCCGCTTCCGTGACCAGCCGTCACGTACTGGTAACAGTCCGCCCATAACCGGGCGTGTCGCCACGCCCCAGCTTCCCCACCCGCCACGCCATTTGGCAGTCTGTGACCACCGGGGGAGGTTCAGGAGGGGATGACGATCATGAACGCGACACAGACGGGACACCGGACGACCACGTCCGACGACCCCCGGACCGGCGACCCCCGCATCGGCTGGAGCAGCGCCGAAACCCCCCACGCACCCATCCTGCGCCACCGCCGCGACGGCATACTCCCCACCGTCGCCGCCGCCCTCTCCGTCCGCGGCACCACCCTCACCGGCACCGCCGCCCGCGGCGACACACCCCCCGCCCTGCACCCCCTCGTACAGGACTTCCTCGACACCCTCACCAGCTCACAACGCGACCGCTTCACCGGCCGCTGCGCCGAGACCATCCTCATCTCCCGGCACCTCACCACCGCCGACGCCACCCGCAGCAAACGCGCCGCCCGCCGCCCCATGAGCAACGGCGAAGCCCGCAAAGCCCTCAAACACGCCAAACTCACCACCCGCCACATCCGCGAGGACGGCGACCCCCTGCACGGCACCTTCGCCGCACCCTGCCGCACCTGCATCGCCCTCAGCGCCCACTTCGGCGTCCGCATCGTCGACCCCACACCGACCACCGGCTGACCCCACCCGCACCCCCCGCACGGACGACGAACGAAGACCCATGCACCCCGACCGCACCAAGACCAGCACCACCCGATTCCCCGTCCCCGTCGACGCCGCCCTGCGCGACGCCGGCTGGCACCCCGGACGCTGGGACATCAAACAAGCCGAATACTGGGCCGACACCCTCCGCGGCCACACCTCACCCGCCGGCCACCGCCACACCGTCTTCCCCGCCGCCGTCGAAGCCTGGGCCGAATTCGGCGGCCTCACCCTCACCCCCACCGGACCCGGCCGCCAGATCGCCCCCGCCACCCTCCACCTCGACCCCCTGCACGGCCTCCACCTCGCCCGCACCCTCGGCGACCTCGGCCGCGCCCTCGACACCGAGGTCACCCCCCTCGGCACCGAGACCGACACCCAGGCCCTCCTCGCCATCGACACCCACGGCCGCGTCTACGCCCTCGACCACACCGGCGACTGGTACCTCGGCCCCGACATCGACCACGCCCTCGGCGCCCTCGTCACCGGCACCGCACCCACCCGCCTCAGCACCGTCTGACCCACCCCTACGCGGAAACCACCGCCGGAATCACCGCCGACACCCGAAAACCCCCCGCGTCCGTCGGCCCCGACACGAACACCCCGCCCAGCGCCGCGACCCGCTCCCTCATCCCCACCAGACCATTGCCCCCCGACGGCAGCCCCACCGCCGACGCCGACGCCGGCTCCGGCGGCGGATCGTTCTCCACCTGCATCGCGATCTCCGACGCCCGATGCGCCAGACGCACGTACGTCTTCGCACCCGCCGCGTGCTTGTGCGCGTTCGTCAACGCCTCCTGCACCACCCGGAACGCCGTCCGCTCCACCACCGGCGCATACGACCGCGACTCCCCCTGCACCGACAGGTCCACCACCATCCCGGCCGCCACCGACTGCCCCACCAACTCGCCCAGCTCCGACAACGACGGCCCCTCCCCGTCCGCCTCGGCCACCCGCGAAGCCGCCGCCGCGGCCGCCGCCCCCACCGCAGCCAACGGCACCGACGCCCGCTCCCGCGCCACCTGCCCCCCACTGCGCAGCACCCCGAGCATCTCCCGCAACTCCGTCAGCGCCTGCCGCCCCATGTCCCCCACCAACGCGGCGTTCCTCACCGCCTTCTCCGGATCCTTCCGCGCCACCGCCTGAAGCGCGGCGGCATGCACCACCATCAGACTCACCCGATGCGCGACCACGTCATGCATCTCCCGCGCGATCCGCGTCCGCTCCTCATTGCGCGCCCACTCGGCCCGCTCCTCCGCCCGCTCCGCCAGCAACTGCAGCTCCCGCTCCAGATCGTCCGCCCGCTCCCGCAGACTCTCCATCAACCGCCGCCGCGCCCCCACATACAGCCCCAGCAGCACCGGAGGCGCCGTCAGCCCGAGCGACGTCGCCACGGCGGCGAACGGCACGAACCAGTCGCCGATCCCCAACTCCCCCCGCGCCATGTCCTGCCGCACCCGCACGAACGTCACGATCAACGTCCCCAGCAGCGACATCCCCGCCAGCGACCCGATGATCCGGCGCGGCAGCTCACACGCCGCCAGCGTGTACAGACCGACGATCCCCATCAGGAAGCCCATCTGCGCCGGCGTGACGGCGATCGCCACCAGCACCACCGCGACCGGCCACTTCCGCCGCACCAGCAGCACCGAACCGGCCAGCAGACCGAACAGCACCCCCGCCGCGACCGGAATCCCCGCGTCCCACGCGAACGGAACCCCCTCCGCCGCGCACTCCAGCGCCGACACCACCGCGAGGCCCGCATCGAGCACCGCACCGCGCCGCCGCTCCCACCACCAAGGCCCACCCCGGACCGTCACCTGCATGTCCCCCGTCGTGGTCATGGCTCCAGCCTACGGGCGCACGGCGGCGCATTTCCGGGGAGTTTCGACGGATTGGGCTCCACCACGGAGGGTGACAGTACGGTAGCGATACGACGCGATATCCCTCGAACGCGTGAACCGATCACCGACCGCCCCCGGAGCCCCACATTCCGCCCGGACGGTTTTCCCATGACCACACACCCACAGGGCAAGTACGCCGACTTCGAGGGCTTGAGGGAGAAGGCGGTCGCGCTGCGCCGCGCGGGCTACAGCCTTCGGCAGATCAGGGACGAGTTGAAGGTGTTCAACAACGAGATCCTCAATCAGCTGGTGAAGGGGGAACCGCCGCCGGCCTGGACGAAGCGCCCGAACGCTAAGGACGACTTGAGGGCAAAAGCGCGTGAGCTGCGACTTCAAGGATGGACGTACGACCAGATCGAGGCGGAACTGGGATGTTCCAGGAGTTCTGTCTCGCTATGGGTCAGGGACCTCCCCCGGCCCGAGCCCCGTTACACGCCGGAGGAACAACGGGAACTCATGAACGAGGGCCTGGCCAGGCGCCGCGCGGCGGAGGACGAGGAGCGCCAGCGAACAAGAGCAGAAGCCCACCGAGAAGCAAGCGACCTGACAGACCACGAACTCTTCGTGGCGGGGGTCGCGCTCTACTGGGCCGAGGGCTCAAAGAGCAAACCGTACGACCGCCGGGAACGCGCCGTCTTCGTGAACAGCGACCCTGGAGTGATCCAGACCTACCTCGCCTGGCTGGACCTGCTCGACGTGGACCGGGAACGTCTGGGCTTCAGGCTGCTGATCCATGAGTCTGCCGACATCGACGCGGCACACAGGTTCTGGGCGGAGATCGCTGGCATCGACGCCTCGGCCTTCGCGCGGCCGACACTCAAGAAGCACAACCCGAAGACGGTCCGCAAGAACACCGGGGACGGCTACCACGGCTGCCTCGTCATCGTCGTGGCCCGCAGCGCCCAGTTGTACAACCGCATTGAGGGCTGGTGGAGCGGAATCGTGGCCCACGCACAAGGACGTCTCCGGTAAGGTCTGAAGCGCGATCCCCCGTGGTGTAACCAGGCAGCACACCAAGTTTTGGTCTTGGCAGGTCAAGGTTCGAATCCTTGCGGGGGAGCCACAGCGCACAAAACCCAAGTTCGGGCCCTGACCCTCGGCATACAGCCCCGTCAGGGCCCGCACCCATGTCCCCCACAAATCCCCCCGGTATCCTGCGGATGTCCACCCCCACCCACAGCCGAAGGGCATCCCGTGAGCGCCAACCGCCCGGCAGCCGTCGTCGTTCTCGCAGCGGGTGAGGGCACCCGTATGAAGTCGGCCACCCCGAAGGTCCTGCACGACATCTGCGGCCGTTCCCTCGTGGGCCACGTGCTCGCCGCCGCCGGCGAGCTGGACCCCGAGAACCTGGTCGTCGTCGTCGGGCACGCCCGCGAACAGGTCACCGCCCACCTCGCCGAGGTCGCCCCCGCCGTCCGCACCGCCGTCCAGGAGCAGCAGAACGGCACCGGGCACGCCGTGCGGATGGGGCTGGAGGAGCTGGGCGGCGCCGTGGAGGGGACGGTCGTGGTGGTGTGCGGGGACACCCCGCTGCTCACCGCCGGCACGCTCGCCTCGCTCGCCGCCACCCACTCCGCCGACGGCAACGCCGTGACCGTGCTGACGGCCGAGGTGCCGGACGCGACGGGGTACGGGCGGATCGTGCGGGACGAGGGCACCGGGGCCGTCACGGCGATCGTGGAGCACAAGGACGCCGACGACGCGCAGCGGGCGATCCGGGAGATCAACTCGGGGGTGTTCGCGTTCGACGGGCGGTTGCTCACGGACGCGCTCGGCAAGGTGCGGACGGACAACAGTCAGGGTGAGGAGTACCTGACGGACGTGCTGGGGATCCTGAGGGAGGCCGGTCACCGGGTCGGGGCGTGTGTCGCGGCCGATCACCGGGAGATCGCCGGGATCAACAACCGGGTGCAGCTGGCCGAGGCGCGGCGGATTCTGAACGACCGGTTGCTGACGGCGGCGATGCTGGCCGGGGTGACGGTGGTGGATCCCGCGTCGACGTGGCTGGATGTGACCGTGACCTTCGAGCGGGACGTGATCGTGCATCCGAACACGCAGTTGCACGGTGTCACGCATCTGGGTGAGGGCGCGGAGGTGGGGCCGAACTCGCGGCTGACGGACACCCGGGTGGGGGCCGGGGCGCGGGTGGACAACACGGTGGCGCAGGGCGCGGAGGTGGGCGTGCGGGCGACGGTCGGGCCGTTCGCGTATCTGCGTCCGGGGACGCGGCTCGGTGACAAGGGCAAGATCGGTACGTACGTCGAGACGAAGAACGCGTCGATCGGTGAGGGCACGAAGGTGCCGCATCTGTCGTATGTCGGGGACGCGACGATCGGTGAGTACACGAACATCGGTGCGGCGAGCGTGTTCGTGAATTACGACGGGCAGGACAAGCATCACACCACGGTCGGGTCGCACTGTCGTACGGGGTCGGACAACATGTTTGTGGCTCCTGTCACGGTCGGGGACGGTGCTTACACCGCCGCCGGCTCGGTGATCACGAAGGATGTGCCGCCCGGTTCGCTGGCCGTGGCCCGGGGCCAGCAGCGGAACATCGAGGGCTGGGTGGCTCGTAAGCGGCCGGGCAGTGCGGCGGCGCGGGCGGCCGAGGAGGCGTCCCGGGAGCCGGGCGCCGGAGAGTGACCGGAAACCGGTGCGTCGAAGTCGTCGTACCGTGATAAGTGCACACCCGCACCCTTACCAGCCGGGACGTCCGCTCCGCTCCGGCTGCGAGACCTCTGAGGAGACAGTGCTGTGACCGGGATCAAGACGACCGGCGAGAAGAAGATGATGTTCTTCTCCGGCCGCGCCCACCCCGAGCTTGCCGAGGAGGTCGCCCACGAACTGGGTGTCGGGGTCGTCCCGACGAAGGCCTTCGACTTCGCCAACGGTGAGATCTACGTGCGTTATCAGGAGTCGGCCCGCGGTGCGGACTGCTTCCTGATCCAGAGCCACACGGCTCCGATCAACAAGTGGGTCATGGAGCAGTTGATCATGATCGACGCGCTGAAGCGCGCGTCGGCCCGCTCCATCACCGTCATCGTGCCGTTCTACGGTTACGCGCGGCAGGACAAGAAGCACCGGGGTCGTGAACCGATCTCGGCGCGTCTGATCGCGGATCTGATGAAGACGGCGGGCGCGGACCGGATTCTGGCGGTGGACCTGCACACGGACCAGATCCAGGGTTTCTTCGACGGGCCGGTGGACCACCTCTTCGCGTTGCCGCTGCTGGCGGACTACGTGGGCGCGAAGGTGGACCGGGAGAAGCTGACGGTGGTGTCCCCGGACGCGGGCCGGGTGCGGGTGGCGGACCGTTGGTGCGACCGGCTGGGCGCGCCGCTGGCGATCGTGCACAAGCGTCGTGACAAGGACGTGGCGAACCAGGTGACCGTGCACGAGGTCGTGGGTGACGTGAAGGGCCGGATCTGCGTGCTGGTCGATGACATGATCGACACGGGTGGCACGATCTGTGCGGCGGCGGACGCGTTGTTCGCGCACGGTGCGGAGGACGTCATCGTGACGGCGACGCACGGGGTGCTGTCGGGTCCGGCGGCGGACCGGCTGAAGAATTCGAAGGTGAGCGAGTTCGTGCTGACGAACACGTTGCCGACGCCGGGTGAGCTGGAGCTGGACAAGATCACGGTGCTGTCGATCGCGCCGACGATCGCGCGTGCGGTGCGTGAGGTGTTCGAGGACGGTTCGGTGACGAGCCTCTTCGACGAGCAGTGATCGTCTTCGTGGGCGAGTAGATCGTTTTGGGTGTGGCCTCCCGTGCCGAGTAGACTGCTGAAGTTGCTCGGCGAGGGAGGCCGCTCCTGTTGTGTGCAGGGTTTGCGGCGGTCCGTTATCGACGCGCTCTTCGTAGCAGGCCGTTCGTGGCCGGGTGACCACGTCCGTTCTGTACTTATTGCGAGGAGTGAGCATGTCCGAGGTGAAGATCTCCGCCGAGACGCGCAGCGAGTTCGGCAAGGGTGCCGCGCGCCGTATCCGTCGTGAGGACAAGGTTCCGGGTGTTCTGTACGGGCACGGTTCGGACCCGCTGCACCTGACGCTGCCGGGTCACGAGCTGCTGCTGGCGCTGCGTACGCCGAACGTGCTGATCGCGCTGGACATCGACGGCAAGACGAACGAGCTGGCGATTCCGAAGTCGGTGCAGCGTGACCCGATCAAGGGGTTCCTGGAGCACGTCGACCTGCAGCTGGTGCAGCGTGGTGAGACGGTGAGCGTCGAGGTCTTCGTGCAGACCGAGGGTGAGCTGGCGCCGGGTGGCAACCTGCTGGAGCACGTGCTGAACGCGCTGCCGGTCGAGGCCGAGGCCACGCACATCCCCGAGTCGGTCACCGTGTCGGTGCAGGGTCTGGAGGCCGGTGCGTCGGTGCTGGCGAAGGACATCCCGCTGCCGTCCGGTACCAAGCTGGCCGTCGACGGTGAGACGGTGGTCCTGCAGGTCCTGGCCGCGCAGGCCGAGGAGTCCGAGGGCGAGGGCGCCGAGGGCGAGGGCGCGGAGGCCTGAGCTTCGCGGTCTTCGTGACCTGTGCGGGCTTCGTGGTCCGTGCGGGTCGTCGCGGGCTCGTGGTCGTCGCGGGCTCGTGGCCTTCGCGGCTCGTAGCCGTCGCAGGCTCGTAGTCGTCGTTTCGTCAGCCGCTGTTCCCCTGTTTTCCTGGGGGGCAGCGGCTGGCGCGTATCAAGGGAGACATGGACGTGACGACCGATTCCGGTGCGCCCTGGCTGATCGCGGGGCTGGGCAATCCCGGTCCGGAGTACGCGGGGAACCGGCACAACGTCGGTTTCATGGTGGTCGATCTGCTGGCGGAGCGGATGGGCGGGCGGTTCAAGCGGCACGGCAAGGCGCAGGCGCAGGTGGTGGAGGGGCGGGTGGGTCCGCCGGGGCCGGGGTCGCGGCGGGTGGTGCTGGCGAAGCCGATGTCGTTCATGAACCTGTCGGGTGGTCCGGTGACGGCGTTGCGGGACTTCTACAAGGTGCCGACGGACCGGGTGGTGGCGGTCCACGACGAGCTGGACATCGATTTCGGGGTGTTGCGGCTGAAGCTGGGCGGCGGGGACAACGGGCACAACGGTCTGAAGTCGATGACGAAGGCGATGGGGCCGGATTACCACCGGGTGCGGTGCGGGATCGGCCGGCCGCCGGGGCGGATGCAGGTGGCGGACTTCGTGCTGAAGGACTTCTCGTCGGTGGAGCGCAAGGAGCTGGACTGGTTCGTGGACCGGGCGGCGGACGCGGTGGAGTGTCTGGTGCTGGAGGGTCTGGAGCGGGCGCAGGGGTCGTACAACTCGTGACGTAGGTCGCCTGGGGTGCGGCTCCTGACGTTTCGTGTCGTGGTGCCCGCTGAGGTTGACCGGGTGTGCGGGCATGGCCAAGGATCGCGGCCATGCCTTCCGCGGTGGTCTCTTTCGGGCGGGTCGCGGTGATGGGTACGGTCGCCGTGCTGATCCTGGTCGCCGGGGTGTGGGCGTCCTGGGGCGGCGCGCAGTACGTGATGCCGACCAAGGGCCGGGAGCGCGGCACGGTCGAGGTGACGCGGTGTGCCGGCGGTGTGTGCGGTGGTCCGTACGTGCCGTCGCCGGTGGGGTCGGTGGCCCGGGACCGGGTGGTGCTGGAGGATTCGCCGGCCGTGGTGGAGGGGGAGAGGTACGCGGTCGTGCTGAAGCCGGGGTCCGGTGGTCCGCGTGAGGCGGTGCGGTCGGGGCCGGCCGGAGTGCTGTACGCGTGGGCGCCGCTGGGTGGTGCTCCCCCAGTGCCGCAAGGGCCTGGGAGGTACCCCCAGCTGCTGGCGTCGGTGGTGGCGGCGGGCGGGTTGCGGTCGTCGCGGGTGGGGTGGGTGTCGGCGGGGGCGGGCGGGGTGTTGCTGACGGCGGTGTTCGTGGCGGTATGACGATGCCCCCGGGCCGGGTGTGCGGCGCGGGGGCATGCGTGCGGTCGGGTGTCAGCCGGTGTTGCGCAGGCCGGCGGCGACTCCGTTGACGGTGAGCAGCAGGGCTCGGGCGAGCAGCGGGTCGGGGTCGGTGCCGGCGGCGGCGGTGTCGCGCTGGCGCTTGAGCAGGGCGACCTGGAGGTAGGAGATGGGGTCGAGGTAGGCGTCGCGGATGCTGAAGGTCTGCTTGAGGACGGGCTGGGCGTCGAGGAGTTCGGTCTCGCCGGTGACCTTGAGGACTTCGGTGACGGTGAGGTCGTGTTCGGCCTTGATGACGTCGAAGACGTGCTTGAGCTCGTCGGGGACGAGGGTGTCGACGTAGTGCTGGGCGATCCTGAGGTCGGTCTTGGCGAGGGTCATCTCGACGTTGGAGATGAAGTTCCGGAAGAAGTGCCACTGCTGGTGCATCTCGTCCAGGACGGTGTCGAGGCCGGCTTCGCGCAGGGCCTTGAGGCCGGAGCCGACGCCGAACCAGCCGGGGACGATCTGCCGGGACTGGGTCCAGCCGAACACCCAGGGGATGGCGCGCAGTCCGTCGAGGGAGACGCCCGAGCCGGGGCGGCGGGAGGGCCGGGAGCCCAGGTGCAGGTCGGCGAGCTGGTCGACGGGGGTGGAGGCGAGGAAGTAGGACGGCAGGTCGGGGTCCTCGACGAGTCCGCGGTAGGCGGTGTGGGCGGCGTCGGAGACGACGTCCATGGCGGCGTCCCAGCGGGCGAGGGCCTCGTCGGACTGGCGGGGGGCGGTGTGCAGGGCGGAGGCCTGGAGGGTGGCGGCGACGGTCAGCTCCAGGTTCTCCCGGGCGAGGGAGGGCACGAGGTACTTGTCGGAGATCACCTCGCCCTGTTCCGTCACCTTGATCTCGCCTTCCAGGGTGCCCCAGGGCTGGGCGAGGATGGCGTCGTGGGAGGGGCCGCCGCCGCGGCCGACGGTGCCGCCGCGGCCGTGGAAGAGGCGCAGGCGTACGCCGTAGCGGTGGGCGACGTCGCGCAGGCGGCGCTGGGCGCGGTGGATCTCCCACTGGCTGGTGGTGATGCCGCCGAACTTGGAGGAGTCCGAGTAGCCGAGCATGACTTCCTGGACGTCGCCGCGCAGGGCGACCAGGCGCCGGTAGGAGGGGTCGGAGAGCAGGTCCTCCAGGATGGTGTCGGCGGCCTTGAGTTCGTCGGTGGTCTCCAGGAGCGGGACGATGCCGATCCTGGCCCAGCCGGCGTGCAGGTCGATGAGGCCGGCTTCGCGCGCGAGGACGGCGGCGGCGAAGACGTCGTCGGCGCCCTGGCACATGGAGATGATGTAGGACTCGATGACCTCGGGGCCGAAGATCTCCAGGGCGCGCTTGACGGTCTGGAAGACGCCGAGGGTCTTCTCGCCGGCGGCGTCGACGGGGGCCGGGGTGGGGGCGAGCGGCCTGCGGCTGCGCAGTTCCTTGGCGAGCAGCTTGGTGCGGTACTCGCGGGGCATGTCGGCGTAGCGCCAGGATTCCTCGCCGAGCCGGTCGAAGAGCTGGCCGAGGGCGTGGTGGTGGGCGTCGGCGTGTTCGCGGACGTCCATGGTGGCGAGCTGGAGGCCGAAGGCGGCCAGGGTGCGGATGGTGCGGGCGAGGCGGCCGTCGGCGAAGAGGCCGCCGCGGTGTTCGCGCAGGGAGGTCTGGAGCAGGCGCAGGTCGTCGAGGAGTTCGGCGGTGCCGAGGTAGTCGTGGCCCGGCTTGTGGGGGGTGTTCTCGGCCAGCCGGGTCTTGGTGTTCTCCAGCTTCTGCCGGATGGCGGTGGCCTTGAGGCGGTAGGGCTCCTCGGCGTTGAGGCGCTTGTAGCGGGGGCTGATCTCGGGGAGGCGGTCGAGGTCGGCGGTGAGGGAGTCCAGGAGTTCCTGGGTGGCGCCGGTGTAGCGGATGGAGTTGGAGAGGAAGCCGCGCAGTTCGTCGATCATCTCCAGGGCGTCGTTGATGCCGTGTTCGTGCTGGAGGATGAGGACGTCCCAGGTGACCTGGGGGGTGACGTTGGGGTTGCCGTCGCGGTCGCCGCCGATCCAGGTGCCGAAGGTGAGGGGGCGGGTGTCGTCGGGGAGCTTGACGCCGACCCGTTCCAGCTCGGCGGTCAGGTCCTCCAGGACGTCGCCCACGGCGCCGGCGTGGAGTTCGTCGAGGTAGTAGATGGCGTTGCGGGCCTCGTCGGCCGGTTCGGGGCGGACGACGCGCAGCTCGTCGGTCTGCCAGATCAGGTCGATGTTCTCGGCGAGGCGGGTGTCCAGGCGGCGCCGGTCGGTCTCGATGACGGGGGTGTCGAGGAGGGCGGCGATGCGGCGGAGCTTGTTCAGGACGGACCGGCGGGCGGCTTCGGTGGGGTGCGCGGTGAAGACGGGGCGCACGTTGAGGTTGGCGACGGTCTCCCGCAGGTGGTCGGGGTCGGCGTCCTTCAGCCGGTCGGCCGTACGGGCGAGGAGGCCGCCTTCGGCGGCGCGCTTGGCGCGCAGTTCGCGGCCGCGGTGGACCTGTTCGGTGACGTTGGCGAGGTGGAAGTAGGTGGAGAAGGCGCGGACCAGCTTGGCCGCGGTCTGCAGTTCGGTGCCGCGCAGCAGCTCCGCGGCGGCCTCGCCGTCCTCTCGGGTGAGTCGGCGGACCTTTTCGACGAGTTCCAGCAGCTCGGGGCCCTCCTGGCGGACGAGGGTCTCGCCCAGGAGGTCGCCCAGCCGGCGGATGTCGGCGCGCAGTTCGCTGCTGGTGGTCGCCGTGGTGGTCTGGTCGTCGGCACTGCTCACAGGTGCGGCTCCTTGCAGTGTTGAAGCTCGTCTGGGAGGGAACCCGGACGGCGACTCGCGCGGCGGGTGCCGCTTACGGGGCCGGACGTCCGGGAAAGAGTCAGAGCGGACCGCGCTGTCCGACCGACTCCCAGGATAGGTGTCCACCGGGACGCGCAGGCTCTGGGGCTCTTGCCGAGCGGTTACGCGCTGCCATACTTACGTTGCCGTAGGTTACGGAACCGTAGGGACGACCGCCGGTCTCCGCGGCCCGGCATCCTGACCTCTTCCCTCGACCCCCCAGGGGACGCGCATGACCACCAGTTCCGATGCGATCCCGGACTCTCCGAAGGTGCTCGACGAATCCTCCGCCCCGGCCGCGGCCTCCGCGACGCTGGGTGGTGAGCAGAAGCGTTCGGTCGAGCAGATCACCCTGCTGCTCTTCATCACGGTTCCGTTCCTGGCGCTGGTGGCGGCGGTTCCGCTGGCCTGGGGGTGGGGCGTGAGCTGGCTGGATCTGGGTCTCCTCGTCTTCTTCTACTTCCTCGGGTGCCACGGCATCACCATCGGTTTCCACCGTCATTTCACCCACGGGTCCTTCAAGGCGAAGCGGCCGTTGCGGATCGCGCTGGCGATCGCGGGGTCGATGGCGGTGGAGGGGCCGCTGGTGCGCTGGGTCGCCGATCACCGCAAGCACCACAGGTTCTCCGACGCCGAGGGCGATCCGCATTCGCCGTGGCGGTACGGGGAGACGGTGCCGGCCCTGATCAAGGGGCTGTGGTGGGCCCACATCGCCTGGATGTTCGACGAGGAGCAGACCCCGCAGGACAAGTACGCGCCGGATCTGGTCAAGGACGGCACGCTGCGCGCGATCTCCCGCCAGTTCGTGCTGTGGACCGCGGTCTCGCTGCTGCTTCCGGCGCTGATCGGGGGCCTGGTGACGATGTCCTGGTGGGGCGCGTTCACCGCGTTCTTCTGGGGTTCACTCGTCCGGGTGGCGCTGCTGCACCACGTCACCTGGTCGATCAACTCGATCTGTCACGCGGTCGGCAAGCGCCCGTTCAAGTCGCGGGACCGCTCCGGCAACGTGTGGTGGCTGGCGGTCCTGTCCTGCGGCGAGTCCTGGCACAACCTGCACCACGCCGATCCGACCTCCGCGCGGCACGGTGTGGAGCGCGGGCAGATCGATTCCTCGGCGCGGTTCATCCGCCTGTTCGAGCTGCTCGGCTGGGCGTACGACGTGCGCTGGCCGTCACGCTCGCGTATCGATTCGCGCCGTACCACGGGCGAAGACGGCTCCCGCCGCCGGAAGGAGACGGTCGAGGCGGCATGATGGAAGCCGTGGCGACCGACTCCAGCAGCACCTCAGGCAATGAGAAGCCGCGGCGCGTGCGCCGCCCCCGGATGACCGGCGCCGAGCGCCGTCAACAGCTGCTGGAGATCGGCCGCACCCTCTTCGCCGCCAAGGGCTTCGAGGGCACGTCGGTGGAGGAGATCGCCGCGAAGGCGGGGGTGTCCAAGCCGGTGGTGTACGAGCACTTCGGCGGCAAGGAGGGGCTCTACGCGGTGGTGGTGGACCGTGAGATGCGGCGGCTGCTGGACATGGTGACGTCGTCCCTGACCGCGGGGCATCCCCGGGAGCTGTGCGAGCAGGCGGCGTTCGCCCTGCTCGACTACATCGAGGAGTACACGGACGGTTTCCGCATCCTGGTCCGGGACTCCCCCATTCCCCAGTCCACGGGTTCCTTCGCCTCGCTGATCTCGGACATCGCCACCCAGGTGGAGGACATCCTGGGGCGCGAGTTCAAGAACCGCGGCTTCGACTCCAAGCTGGCCCCGCTGTACGCGCAGGCGCTGGTCGGCATGGTCGCGCTGACCGGTCAGTGGTGGCTGGACGTGCGCAAGCCGAAGAAGGCCGAGGTCGCCGCGCACCTGGTCAATCTGGCGTGGCACGGGCTGGACGGGCTGGAGCAGAAGCCGCGGCTGATCGGGCACCGCAAGAGCTGACCGGCGGGGAACTCCCCGCGGGCCGGTGCGGGGAGCCGACCGGTGCGGGGGGCTCCCCGCGGGCCGGTGCGGGGAGCCGGCCGGTGCGGGGGCGGCCGGGCTGGGCGGTGCCGCGCCGGTGGCCGGCGCCCGGGTGATTGCCCTGGCCGAGGTGGGGGGCCGCCCGCGGTCTGCGGTCCGGGGCCGCTGGTACGAGGTGCCGGGGCCGCTGGCCCGGTACCGGTCCCGGGATTGCTGACACGAGGTGCCGGGGCCGCTGAGCCCCGTACCGGTTCCGAGGCCGCTGGTACGAGGTGCCGGGCCGCTGCCCCCGTACCGCTCCCGAAACCGCTGACGCGAAATGCCGAGGCCGCTGCCCCCGTACCGCTCCCGGGGCCGCCCCGTCCGGTCGCCGGTCCGCCCCGGGTGGAGGCGGTACCGGCACCGGGTGAGCGTGCCCGGACCGTCCGCGCGGAGCCGGGTCCGGCGGGGGCCGGTGGGCTGGTGACGGGCGGGACGGTGGGCGCAGGGGCCGGCGCGCTGGCGCGGGCGGGACGGTGCGGGCGGGGCGGTGGCGGCGGGGCCGGGGTCAGGCCGTCTTCCGGGCCACCGCGAACACGCGCCGGAACGGGAACGGCGTGCCGTGCGGCCCCGGTGGATAGGCGGCGCGCAGGGCGGTGCGGTACTCGGCGACGAACGCGTCGCGGGCGTCGGGGTCGTCGCCGAGGGCGTCGAGCACCGGACGCAGCGCGGTGCCGCGGACCCAGTCCAGCACGGGGTCCTCGCCGGTCAGCAGGTGGACGTAGGTGGTCTCCCACACGTCGGCGGTGCAGCCGAGGGCGGTGAGGGCGGTGAGGTACTCCTGGGGGGTGTGGACGGCGTCGTCGTGGCGCAGGGTGCCGGCGAGGCGGGTGCGGTGGCGCGGGGAGGCGGCGAGTTCGCGCAGCAGGCGGTGGCTGGGGGCGTCGAAGTTGCCGGGGACCTGGAAGGCGAGGGTGCCGCCGGGGGCGAGGGCGGCGATCCAGTCGGGGAAGCGTTCGCGGTGGCCGGGGACCCAGTGCAGGGTGGCGTTGCTGATGATCAGGTCGTGCGGTTCGGCGGGGGTCCAGGTGCGGGCGTCGGCGGGGGCGAAGCCGAGGTGTCCGCCGCCGCGGGTGGGGCCGGCGTGCTCGCGGGCCCGCTCCAGCATCGCGGGCGAGCTGTCGTAGCCGGTGACGCGGGCGGTGGGCCAGCGTTCGGTGAGCAGCACGGTGGTGTTGCCGGGGCCGCAGCCGAGGTCGGCGACGCGGGCGGGGGTGCGGGGCGGGTCGGGGACGCGGGCGAGGAGGTCGGTGAAGGGGCGGGCGCGGTGGCCGGCGTGGCGCAGGTATTGGGCGGGGTCCCAGGTGGGGGTGGTGGCGGGCATGTGGGCCTCCCGGGGCGGGGCTGCCGGTGGACGGGTTCCCCACTCTCGGCCCCCTCTACCTCGACGTCAAGATAGTCAACATCAAGAGACTTCACATCGACACAACCACTACACTGATCGTCATGGAGGACGAGGTCGATCGACTGGTCGCAGCGTGGCGCCGGGAGCGCCCGGACCTCGACGTGGAACCGCTTGAGGTGCTCAGCCGGGTGAGCAGGCTGGCCCGGCACCTGGACCGCGCGCGCCGCCTGGCCTTCTTCGAGCACCAGCTGGAGCCCTGGGAGTTCGACGTGCTCACCGCGCTGCGCCGCGCGGGCACCCCCTACCAGCTCTCCCCGGGGCAGCTCCTCACCCAGACCCTGGTCACCTCGGGCACGATGACCAACCGTATCGACCGGCTGGCCAAGAAGGGCCTGGTGGAGCGGCTGCCCGACCCCAGCGACCGGCGCGGTGTGCTGGTCCGGCTCACGGCCGAGGGCCGGGACCGCGCCGACCAGGCGCTGGCCGGGCTGCTGGCCCAGGAGCGGGCCATCCTCGCCGAGCTGACCGGCGCCCAGCGCGCCGAACTGGCGGAACTGCTGCGCCGGCTCACCGCCCCGTTCGACAACATCCCCGGGTGAGCCGGGCCCGCGTCCGCGGCGCGGCCCGGACGGCGGGTCGCGGGGCGGCCCGGACGGCGGGTCGCGGCGTGACCCGGACGGCGGGTCGCGGCGTGACCCGGACGGCGGGTCGCGGGGCGGGGCTCAGGCGCTGTTCGGCTCCGCCGGGCCGACCCCGTCGCCAGGGCCCAGGTCGGCCGGGCCGACGCCGGCCCGCCGGGCCAGTGCGACGGCGGCCAGCGTGGAGTGCACGCCGAGCTTGCCGAGGACGTTCTGCATGTGCGTGCGCACCGTGTGCGGGGACAGGAACAGCCGTTCGGCGACGGCCTTGCGGCCCAGTCCGGCGACCATGCACCGCAGTACTTCCCGCTCCCGCGGCGTCAGCGACTCCACCAGCCGCTCGCTCTCGGTGCGGTGTCTGCGGGCGGCGGTCAGTTCGCGCAGTACGCCGGTGAGCAGGGCGGGCGGCAGGTGGGTCTCGTCGCGCAGCACCCCGCGGATGACGGTGAGCAGCCGCGACAGCGAGCAGTCCTTCGCGACCCAGCCGGACGCCCCGGCCTGGAGGGCGAGCGCCGCCCGCCGCGGATCGTCCTTCTCGGCGAGCACGACGGTCCGTACCCCGGGCTGTGCCGCCCGTACCCCCGTGACCACCGAGATCCCGTCGACGAGACGGTCCTCCTCGGTGTCGGGCACGGGCACGGCGGGCCGCGCCCCGGGCCGGCCGCCGCCGAGGTCGGCGTCGACGAGCAGCACGTCGAACCGCCGCCCCTCGGCCGCCGCCCGCTCCAGGCAGCGCAGCGCGGCCGGGCCGCTGCCCGCCGCGGACACGTCGACGTCCGGCTCGGCGGCCAGGGCCGCGGCGAGCGACTCGGCGAAGATGCGGTGGTCGTCGACGACCAGGACTCGGATGCGAACCACGTGACCCCCTTCCCCACGCTCCGCACGGAGCGGGGGATTCCCAGTCTCGGAGGACGACATCAGCGCGGGTACGGCACCCGGAACCCGTCCGCTCCCGTATCCGCCCGTGCCCGGTGACGCCGTTGTGCTGTCGACGCGGCGGTGCCCGCCGACGCGGCGTCCGGCACCGTGCCACGAAACCGGCCGCCATCGTCGCGCGGCCGCCGCCGCACTGAGATCGCTGCCCCGCCCCGGGCGCCGTACCCGACTGTCTCGCCCCCTGATCGGCACCGGCCCCCACCGGTGCTGTCCATCAGGGTACGGGCGGGGGGCGGCAGCGGAAGGTTATTTGCAGAACTGGCGGTCCGGCGCGTTTATGGTGAGCCGCATGTTTCGCCTTGAGACAGAAGTCGACAGAGCACGACGCGACATCCTGCACACTCGTCTGAAGGAGGCGGACACGGCGGCCTCGCCCGTCCTGCGCGCCCTGCGCGCGACCCCTCACGATCGCGAAGTCCCGCTGCACGTCTGGCTCATGGACGGGGACGACCGGGTGGCCGGCGGTCTGGTCGGCCACACCTGGGCGACCTGGCTGCACGTCACGTACCTGTGGGTGGACGGCCGCCACCGGGGCACCGGGCTGGGCTCCCGGCTGCTCGCCCGGGCGGAGCGGACCGCGGCGGGCGCACGGGCCTGCCGGGCGGCCCGGGTGGAGACCTGGGACTTCCAGGCCCCGGAGTTCTACCGCCGCCGGGGCTACGACGTGGTGTGCGTGATCCCCGACTACCCGCCGGGGATCACGGAGTACACCTTGGTCAAACAGCTGGCCTGAGACGGGCCGCGCGGGCTACGCCAGCCGGCGTGCCCCCGCCGCCGGCACCGCCTCGAACGTGCGCGGCGCGGTGAGGGCGGCCCCCGCGAACGCGGCTTCCACCGCCTTGGTGACGGCCTCCACGTCGGCGGCCTCCACCAGCACGATCGCCGAGCCGCCGAACCCGCCGCCCGTCATCCGCGCTCCGAGGGCACCGGCCTCCAGGGCGGTGTCGACGACGAGGTCGAGTTCCGGGCAGGAGATCCGGAAGTCGTCCCGCAGCGAGGCGTGCCCCTCGACCAGCACCGGTCCGACGGCCCGCGGGTCGCCCGCCTCCAGCAGGGACACGACCCGCTCGACCCGCTGGTCCTCGGTGACCACGTGCCGGACCAGCCGCCGCACCTCCTCCTCGTCCCCGAGCCGCTCCAGGGCGGCGTCCAGCTCCCCGTAGGGGATGTCCCGCAGGGCGTCGACGCCCAGCAGCGCGGCGCCCTTCTCGCAGCCGGCGCGGCGCTTGCCGTACTCGCCCTCGCTGTGCGAGTGCTTGACCCGCGTGTCGACGACCAGGAGCCGCAGCCCCTCGGCCGCCAGGTCGAAGGGGATCTGCCGCTGGGACAGGTCCCGGGTGTCCAGGAACAGCGCGTGCCCGGCCTCGCAGCAGGCCGACGCCGTCTGGTCCATGATGCCGACGGGGGCGCCGACGTAGACGTTCTCCGCCCGCTGGCACAGCCGGGCCAGCTGCCAGCCGCGCAGCCCGAGTCCGAACAGGTCGTTCAGCGCCAGCGCGACCACGACCTCCAGCGCCGCCGAGGACGACAGCCCCGCGCCCGCCGGGACCGTCGACGCCAGATGGACATCGGCGCCGGTGATCTCGTGTCCGGCCTCGCGCAGCGCCCACACCACGCCCGACGGGTACGCCGTCCAGTTCCGGTCGCCCTGCGGTGCCAGGCCGTCCACCCGCAGCTCGGCGACGCCGCCCTCGACGTCCGCCGAGTGCAGCCGCAGTACGCCGTCGGTGCGCGGCGAGACGGCCGCCACCGCCGTGTGCGGCAGTGCGAACGGCATCACGAAGCCGTCGTTGTAGTCGGTGTGCTCACCGATGAGGTTGACCCGCCCGGGGGCCGCCCACACCCCCTCCGGCTCGCTCCCGTACAGCCGCGTGAACCGCTCGGCGACCTCGGCCGCCGTGTCGACGCTCATCCCCTGAATCCCTGACCTTTCCCGCGTTTCAGTTGGCGCGCTGCTGCGCGAACTCCCAGGCGTCCGCGACGATCCCCGCGAGGTCGGCGCGTGACGGCCGCCAGCCCAGCTTCTCGCGCGCGGCGGCGGCCGAGGCGACCAGCACCGCCGGGTCGCCGCCGCGCCGCGGTGCGACGACCTCGGGGATCGGGTGCCCCGTCACCCGGCGCACGGTCTCGATGACCTCGCGGACCGAGAAGCCGTTCCCGTTGCCGAGGTTGCAGATCAGGTGCTCGCCGGCGGTGGCCGCGTCCAGCGCCAGCAGGTGTGCCTGGGCCAGGTCGGCGACGTGGATGTAGTCCCGTACGCAGGTGCCGTCCGGCGTCGGGTAGTCGTCGCCGAACACCGAGACGGCGTCCCGCCGCCCCTGCGCCACCTGGAGCACCAGCGGGATCAGGTGCGACTCGGGGTCGTGCCGCTCGCCGAAGTTCCCGTAGGCGCCGGCGACGTTGAAGTACCGCAGTGACACGGCCCCCAGGCCGTGCGCCGCCGCCTCCCCGCTGATCATGTGGTCGACGGCGAGCTTGGAGGCGCCGTAGGGGTTGGTGGGCCTGGTCGGCGCGGTCTCGACGATCGGCACCTGCTCCGGCTCGCCGTACGTGGCGGCCGTGGAGGAGAAGACGAGCCGCCGCACGCCGGCCTCGCGCATGGCGCCGAGCAGGGCCATGGTCCCGCCGACGTTGTTGTCCCAGTACTTCTCGGGCTTGGCGACCGACTCGCCGACCTGTGAGGACGCGGCGAAGTGCAGCACCCCGTCGAACGAGGCGTCCAGCCACTTGCCGGCGTCGCGGATGTCCCCTTCCACGAACGCGGCCCCCTCCGGCACGCCCTCCCGGAAGCCGGTCGAGAGGTTGTCGAGGACGACGACCTCGTGCCCGGCCTCCACCAGGTGCTGGGCGACGACGCCGCCGACATATCCCGCGCCACCGGTGACCAGGTACTTCCCGCTCATGAACTCGCTACCTCTCGCAGTCGCTCGGCCGCGCGCTCCGGCGGCACGTCGTTGATGAACACGTTCATGCCGGACTCGGAGCCCGCGAGGAACTTCAGCTTGCCGGACGTACGGCGGATGGTGAAAAGCTCCAGGTGCAGCGCGAAGTCGTCGCGCGTGACGCCCTCGAACGCCTCCAGCTGCCCGAACGGCGCCTGGTGCCAGGCCGCGATGTAGGGCGTCGGAGGCTCACCCTCACCGAAGACACGGTCGAACCGCCGCAGCAGTTCCAGGTAGACCCGGGGGAACTCCGCGCGCGCCGCCTCGTCGAGTCCCAGCAGGTCGGGGACCCGCCGCTTCGGGTACAGGTGCACCTCGTAGGGCCAGTGGGCGGCGTACGGCACGAAGGCGACCCAGTGCTCGCCCTCCAGGACGACCCGCTCGCCGCCCAGCTCGTCCTCGACCACGGTGTCGAAGAGGTTCTCCCCGCCGGTCGCCTCCTTGTGGGCCGCCAGGGAGCGGAGCATCAGGGCGGTGCGGGGGGTGGTGAAGGGGTAAGCGTAGATCTGCCCGTGGGGGTGACCCAGCGTCACACCGATCTCGGCGCCGCGGTTCTCGAAACAGAAGACCTGTTCGACGGAGGGCAGATGGGACAGCTCGGAGGTGCGGTCCGTCCAGGCGTCCAGCACGAGCCGGGCCTGCTCCTCGCTCAGGTCGGCGAAGGACGAGTCGTGGTCGGAGGTGAAGCAGACCACCTCGCACCGCCCGGAGTCGCCGGCCAGCGAGGGGAAGCGGTTCTCGAAGACCACGACGTCGTA
The DNA here is from genome assembly GCF_054956795.1 of Streptomyces sp. SYSU D01066-1. Classification (NCBI taxonomy): domain Bacteria; kingdom Bacillati; phylum Actinomycetota; class Actinomycetes; order Kitasatosporales; family Streptomycetaceae; genus Streptomyces; species Streptomyces sp. SYSU D01066-1. The sequence goes on from NZ_JBUDHV010000004.1 coordinate 155,214, forward strand.
CGAGGAGTCGGGGATCTCGCTCAGCCGCTCGCCCCGGGTCGGGCACAGGGGGCACTGGTCGGCGGGCGGGTGGTAGGTCCGTCCCTGGCGGTGCGACGCGATCGCGACCGCGTCGCCGAGCAGCGCGTCGCGGCGGGTCTCGGACGAGGTCACGGTCGGATCCAGCGGGCGGCGGTCCACCGCGTCGCGCACGACGTCGTCGCGCGAGTCGTAGTAGATCAGCTCGCGACCGTCGGCCAGCCGGGTCGAGGTCTTCTTCACTGCCGGACTCCTCACGCCACTCTCCACACCCAAGCACTCAACACAATCAAACATAACACTTCACAAGTCACCACCCCCATCGATCATCACGATCAAACAAAGAACACCGTGGAAAGTGTTCATCCCTGGTAAGCGGAAAGTTAGATCCCGCCCGGATCAGTTCACGCGACGAAGCGAGTACGCATGCAGACCCCCACATACCTGGCGGCGGAGCTCCGGCTCCCCACCAACTGGCTCGACTACACGATCCTCGCCCTCTACTTCGTGGTCGTCCTGGGTATCGGCCTCGCCGCCCGCCGGTCGGTCAGGACCAGCCTCGACTTCTTCCTCTCCGGCCGCTCCCTGCCCGCCTGGGTCACCGGACTCGCCTTCGTCGCGGCCAACCTGGGCGCCACCGAGATCCTCGGCATGGCCGCCAACAGCGCCCAGTACGGCGTCTACACGACCCACTGGTACTGGATCGGCGCGATCCCGGCGATGGTCTTCCTGGGCCTGGTGATGATGCCGTTCTACTACGGCAGCAAGGTCCGCTCGGTCCCGGAGTTCCTGCTGCTGCGCTTCGACCGGTCGGCGCACCTGCTCAGTTCGGTCCTGTTCGCGATCGCCGCGATCCTGATCGCGGGCGTCAACCTCTACGCCCTCGCCATCGTCGTGGAGGCCCTCCTCGGCTGGCCCCTGTGGGTCTCCATCGTCGTGGCCGGCGTCTTCGTGCTCGCCTACATCACCCTGGGCGGCCTCTCCTCCGCGATCTACAACGAGGTCCTCCAGTTCTTCGTCATCCTGGCCGCCCTGATCCCGATCACCGTCCTCGGCCTGAAGAAGGTCGGCGGCTGGGACGGCCTGTCCGACAACCTCTCCGCGCGGCACGGCGGCGACTTCATGACGTCCTGGGGCGGCACGGGCATCGGCAGCGGCAACCCGCTCGGCGCCAACTGGCTGACCATCGTCCTCGGCCTCGGCTTCGTCCTCGGCTTCGGCTACTGGACCACCAACTTCGCCGAGGTGCAGCGCGCGCTGTCCGCGAAGAACCTGTCCGCCGCCAAGCGCACCCCGCTCATCGCGGCGTTCCCGAAGATCTTCATCGTCTTCCTGGTGATGATCCCCGGCCTGGTCGCCGCCGCCCTGGTCCCCAAGATCGGCACGCCCGGCTCCGACCTCCAGTACAACGACGCGATCCCGTACCTGATGGAGCAGTTCCTGCCCAACGGCGTGCTCGGCATCGCGGTCACCGGTCTGCTGGCGGCGTTCATGGCCGGCATGGCGGCCAACGTCTCGTCCTTCAACACGGTGTTCACGACGGACATCTGGGCGAAGTACGTGAAGAAGGGGGAGACGGACGAGTACTACCTGAAGTTCGGCCGGATCATCACGGTCATCGGCGTGCTGGCGTCCATCGGCACGGCGTTCCTGGCCCAGTCCTTCTCCAACATCATGGCGTACCTCCAGACGCTGTTCTCCTTCTTCAACGTGCCGATGTTCGTCGTCTTCATCATCGGCATGTTCTGGAAGCGGGCGTCGGTCAAGTCCGGCTTCTGGGGCCTGCTGGCGGGCACCGTCGCGGCGATGGTCAACTACTTCTGGATCTACAAGCAGGGCGTCATCGGCATCCCCTCCGACCAGGGCGCCAACTTCGTCTCCGCGATCGTCGGCTTCGTCGCCGGCGCGGTGGTCATGGTCGCCGTGTCCCTGTTCACGGCCCCCAAGCCGGCCGCCGAACTCCAGGGCCTGGTCTACGGCACAAGGTCGCCCGGCATGTCCGAGGCGCCCGGCGAGGGCGACGACGCGTGGTACCGCAAGCCGGCGCTGCTGGGCTGGGGCGCGGTCGTGCTGGCGGCCGTCTGCTACGTCCCGTTCTCGTTCTGATCGCGGAAGGATTGAGAGAGCATGTCTGAGTTCCACGAGAAGGACGTCCACGAGGAGGTCTCCGAGCTGGAGACCAAGTCGGCCACGGCCGCCCGGCTGTTCGACATCCGCCGCATCATCGGCGGCCTGTTCGCCCTCTACGGCGTCATCGTCACGATCGCCGGCCTCACCGCGTCCGACGCCGACATCGACAAGGCGGAGGGCGTGAACATCAACCTGTGGACCGGGCTCGGGATGCTGGTCCTGGGGCTGTTCTTCCTGACCTGGCTGAAGCTGCGGCCGACGGCTCCGCCGGCTCCGCCGGTGGACGGCACGCCCGGCGACAAGCGGGGCGCGTAGCAGCCGCCCGGGACACGCGCGGGCCGGGGCCCACCGGACCCCGGCCCGTGCCCACGCCGAGGCCACTGCCCGACGGCCACCGGTGCCAGAGCTCACCCCCCGGTCAGCACGCCCGCCCCGCCGCGCTCCAGCTCCGCCGTCCAGCGCCTCCACCGGACGGGTCGTCGAGCGCACGGAGACCGGTGAGGAGCGGGACACTCTGCGGTGCGGGAAGTTCTTCCCTCATATGGCTGACGCAGCCGTCATGGTCCATAACGCGACGAGGGAGCACCGAGCCGGGCGCGAGAACAGGACGGCACCGCAAAGCCCTGTGCGGGAATGGTGAGCGAGCGCGGCCGCGGCCTCGGGGGGCGACGGCACTGAAGGTAACCTGCCTATGGCGCAACGTGTCCGCGCCTCAGTGCCGCGAAAGACGGGGACGGAACCGTACATGTCTGGCGACTTCTATATCGATCCGCAGGAAATCACAAAACTGGCGGATGCCTTCGATACACGGGCATACGACCTGTCCAGCGCGGTCAAGAGCTTTCAGAGCCAGACGGACGCGGAGCAGATCCACGACGGCTTCGGGCTTTTGACGGAATCCGGGGAAGTCACGACATCGTATATCGAACTGGCCTCGGATATGGCCCAGTCCCTGGGAAAACTGGCTCGTCACTTCGATGAGATCGGTCAGGCACTCAAGATCAACGCAAAGAACTCGGAGGCGTCCGACGACGCTCTCGCCGACCTGTTCAAGGGCGGCAGGAATTGAGCGACGAGGGGGCTGCCGAAAAGGTCTACGAAGCCGGTATCGAGCTGGTGAACCCGGGCGGTCGCCCAGATGTGCTGCGCGCGGCGGCCAGAGGCTGGCGCACCATGGGCGAAGAGCTGGACGAGGTGTACCACGCGCTCGACAAGAAGGTGCAGGACACCCTCGGCGTGCATTGGCGGGGTGACTCGGCCGAAGCGTTCCGGGCGCACTGGACGAAGATCGGCGAGGCGGTCGACGAGACCCTGCCGCTCTTCGAGCAGGCGGCGAAGGGCCTTGAGGAAGCGGACGACAACATCGAGGAGATCAACGACGAGATCCACAGGATCTACATCGAGATCGGTGTCTCGATCGGCGCGTCCGTCGCGCTCTCCTTCGTCACCCTCGGTTTCTCGGCGGCGGCCGGAGCCGCCAACGCCGCACGGCTGGGCGTGCAGGCCCTCAACGCCGCATCGAAGCTGGGCCGGCTGCTCAGCATGGCCGCCCGGGTGTTCCGGAGCATCCGCACGTTCGCGCAGGCGGGCAAGTGGCAGCGCCTGACCGTCGAGTTGGGGATGCAGTGGGCGGCTGGAACGGGCGCCGGAGTCGCGACGAGCTTGGCCACCGGCAAGGGTGCCGAGTTCGGCAACAACCTGACCAACGGTGCGGTGGGCGCACTCGGCGGGAAGTTCGTCGGAGGTCCGCTGGGTGCCAGGCTCGGCGGGACTCTTCTGGGAAACACCGCGGGCGGTGTGACGGCGGGTGCCGCCTCGTCGGCCGTCGGTGACACCGTCAACAACCTGCGCAACGGTGAGCGGTTCGACGCCTCGCAGATGGCGCTCGGTGCTCTGGCCGGCGGGCTCAGCGGCGGTGCCGGAAGCGCGGCTGTCCACGGGCCACTGACGGGCAGGCGTTCTCCGGTGCGCACGGTCTCGCGGGTGATCTGGCCACCAACGCGCCCATCAGCTTCGGACTCGGCACGGGCGGCAACATCTCCAAGGACATCGACGCGGCCGTCAACGGCGACCCCAACGCGGACAAGAACGAGGAGCGACCCGGTGCCGCTGCCGACGCTCGGAAGGACGCGGGTGAGGATGCCAGAGCCCTGCGGGATCGGGACCGGCCCGATACCGGTCGGTACGGAGCGTTCGGGTGAACAGTGAGTCGACCGTGAGTGAGCCCCACGACGGCGTCGGGGAGACGAGCGGTGTCCGGTGCTTCCCCCGCTGCGGGCGGTTCGTCGCCGTGGCCGCCCCGTTCGCCCTGGTGGCGCTGACCGCCGCGTGGCTCTTCCTGGGGGCCACCGCGGTGCGCGACGCCGTCATGTGGGGCTGTCTGGCGCTGCTCACCCTGTGCGTCGCGATCCTGGGGGCGGCGGTGGTACTCGGGGGCGGCCGGTCGCGCCGCGAGACCTACCAGTGGGCCGTACGGGCCGCCTCGGCGTCCCCGGGCCGCGGTGACGGCACGGTGCCGGTGCGGCTGGGCGGCGCCGGCTGGCCGTCGGCCCGCTCCTTGGGCGTACTGGTCGCCCTTCCCGCGCTGCTGGCCCTGTGGGGGACACTGGCCGCCGCCGACGCGCGGGGAACGGGCACGAGTGCCGTACTGGGCGAGGCCGGTGCGGTGATCGAGCGGCGTCCCGTCGTCAGGATCGAGAACGAGGTCGCCGAGGGCGGCAGTCCACGCGCTGCGGCCACCGCCGACTACACCGTCCTGCTTCCCTCGGCGACCGGCGGCGGCGGCGTTCCGGTGACGTTCGAGGCGTCCACCAGTCGGCGTCAGGCGGTCGGCAGCGAACTGTACGTGGCGTATGTCCCGGAGCGGCCCGAGCTGGGTGCCGTCGGTGACGATCAGCGCGAGGACGTGGAGCGCCAGCTCGCCGGGCGGGCCGTGCGGGTCAGCACGGCGTGGCTGATCGCCGGTCTGTGGTCCCTGGTGACCCTCGCCCTGGTCACCGGCTTGTGGCTGTACGGCAGTACGCGCCGCCGCGCGCGCACCGTCGGCCCCGGCTGGCAGGCCCTGCGGGTCACCGTCGCCGGGTCGGGTGAGCACGTCGACGCGCCGCCGCCCGGCGGTACGGCGGCCGATGAGCGCAAGCGGCGGGAGAACACCAGGCGGCTGAAGGGCCTGGTGCTTCAGGGGCACGGCACAAAGGTCCCCTTCCACTCCCCGATGTCCGCGGCGGCCGCCGGAGCCGCGCTCTTCGGGAAGCACGGCTGGCTGCTGTGGAATCCGCGGCGGCGCCGGGGCCGGGACGTCCTCGCCGACCTGGTGGGCGACGACGGCTGGCGGCTGCCCGGCGCGGTCCCGGTCGCGGTGGCCGAGCGGGTCGCGGAGGAGCGGCTCACGGTCCCTGCGCATCCGGACCCCGAGCGGCGGGTCCGCACGCTGGACCTCGGCGCGGGCTGGCTCGTCACGGCGTCGGTGCCGGTGGCCGTGGGGTGTGCGGTCGCGCTCGGCTGTCTGGCCGCCCTGCTGCTGGTTCCGGACGCCGGCACCTGGCCAGCGTGGACGGCCGCGGCGGGACTGCTGGCGCCCGTCCTCGGCCTCGTCGTGCAGGGGATGGCGCGCGAAGACGGCCAGGTGGGCTGAGACCCGCCCGCGGGCCCTTGGGCCCGGACGGCCGGGGCCGCTCGCAGGCCGATGCGCGGGTCCGCCCTCCGGCCGGACCCGCGCGGGCCGCCGCGGGCGCCCCCCGCTCAGCCGCCGGAGGCCCCCGTCCCCGCCCGGTCCAGCAGTCCCGTCCGGGCCGCCAGCGCGGCCGCCTCCAGCCGGGAGCCGACCCCCAGCTTCATCAGCACCCGCTGGACATGGGTGCGCGCGGTGGACGGCGCGATGCCCATCCCCGCCGCGATCAGCCGCGTGTCCTCGCCGTCGGCGACCCGCACCAGCACCTCCAGCTCCCGGGGGGTCAGCATCTGCAGCAGCCGCTGGCCCTCGTCGTCGGGCTGCGCGGCGGGATTGAGCAGCTCGGCGAACGCGCCGTGCAACAGCGCGGGTGCCACCGCCGCCTCCCCCGCCCGCGCCTTCATGATCGCCCGCTCGACGCCCTCTATCCGCTCGTCGTGCCGGACGTACCCGGACGCCCCCGACGCGAACGCCGCCGCGATCCCGCGCGGGCTCGGCACCGGTCCCAGCACCAGCACCGCCACCTGCGGCCGGTCCCGCTTGATCCGTACCACCGGGTCGAAGATGCCCGGTTCGGCCGGCGTCGCCGTCCCCATCAGGCACACCTCCGGCGCCCGGCTGATCACCAGTTCCGCCGCCCCCGCGGCCGGAGCCGCCGCGGCCAGCACCCGGTGCCCCCGCAGCTTCAGCGCCGAGGCCAACGCCTCGGCGAGCAATCGGTGGTCGTCGACCACCATCAGCCGCACTCCCACTGCAACCCCCCAGTCCCGCCCCACAGTCCCCCGGCACTCCCCCGACCTGCCCCCGGAAGCTACACGCTTGTTCGACGTCGCGCTCCCCCTACCGGCGAGAACTGCCCCGGATCACCGAAATCCCTCGCAATACGACCGAGTCAGGCGTCCTCCGCCAGTTCCAGCCAGCGCAGCTCCAGCTCGTCGCGCTGCCCGGACAGCTCCCTCAGCTCGGCGTCCAGCCCGGCCACCTTCGCGAAGTCCGTGGCGTGCTCGGCGATCCGGGCGTGCAGCTCGCTCTCCTTCTCGGAGATCTTGTCCAGCTGCCGCTCGATCTTCTGCAGCTCCTTCTTCGCGGCGCGCTGATCGGCGGCGCTCCGCTCGGTGGCGGCCTTCTCCGCCACGGGCGCGGGCGCCGACGCCGCTGCCGCCTCCTCCATCCGCTGCCGCCGCTCCAGGTACTCGTCGATGCCCCGCGGCAGCATCCGCAGCGTGCCGTCGCCGAGCAGGGCGAACACCCGGTCCGTGGTCCGCTCCACGAAGAACCGGTCGTGGGAGATGACGATCATCGACCCGGGCCAGCCGTCGAGCAGGTCCTCCAGCTGGGTCAGCGTCTCGATGTCGAGGTCGTTCGTCGGCTCGTCGAGGAACAGCACGTTCGGCTCGTCCATCAGCAGCCGCAGGATCTGCAGCCGCCGCCGCTCACCGCCCGACAGGTCCCCGACCGGCGTCCACTGCTTCTCCTTGCCGAAGCCGAACGTCTCGCACAGCTGTCCGGCGGTCATCTCGCGCCCCTTGCCCAGGTCGACGCGTTCCCGCACCCGCTGCACGGCCTCCAGCACCCGCCAGTCGGGGTCCAGCTCGGCGACCTCCTGCGACAGGTAGGCCAGCTTCACCGTCCGGCCGACCTTGATCCGCCCGCCCGCCGGCTGCCGCTCGCCCGCACTGGTGGCGGCCTCCGCGAGCGCCCGCAGCAGCGACGTCTTGCCCGCGCCGTTGACGCCGACCAGACCGACCCGGTCCCCCGGGCCGAGCTGCCAGGTCAGGTGCTTGAGCAGCACCTTGGGCCCGGCCTGGACCGTCACGTCCTCCAGGTCGAAGACCGTCTTCCCCAGCCGCGACGACGCGAACTTCATCAGCTCGCTGCTGTCCCGCGGCGGCGGCACGTCCGCGATCAGCTCGTTCGCCGCCTCCACCCGGAACCGCGGCTTCGAGGTCCGCGCGGGCGCCCCGCGCCGCAGCCACGCCAGCTCCTTGCGGACCAGGTTCTGCCGCTTGGCCTCCTCGGTCGCGGCGATCCGCTCCCGTTCCGCGCGGGCGAAGACGTAGTCCGAGTAGCCGCCCTCGTACTCGTGGACGTCACCGCGCTGCACGTCCCACATGCGGGTGCAGACCTGGTCGAGGAACCAGCGGTCGTGGGTGACGCAGACCAGCGCGGAGCGCCGTGCGCTCAGGTGCCGGGCGAGCCAGGAGATGCCCTCGACGTCGAGGTGGTTGGTCGGCTCGTCCAGGACGATCAGGTCCTGCTCGTCGATGAGCAGCTTGGCCAGCGCGATCCGCCGCCGCTCACCGCCCGACAGCGGTCCGATGACGGTGTCCAGCCCCTGCGGGAACCCGGGCAGGTCCAGCCCCCCGAACAGTCCCGTCAGCACGTCCCGGATCTTGGCGTCGCCCGCCCACTCGTGGTCGGCGAGGTCGCCGATGACCTCGTGCCGCACCGTGGCGGCGGGGTCGAGGGAGTCGTGCTGCGTCAGCACCCCGAGCCGCAGCCCGCCGGAGTGGGTGACCCGGCCGGTGTCGGCCTCCTCCAGCTTGGCGAGCATCCGGATCAGCGTGGTCTTGCCGTCACCGTTGCGGCCCACGACGCCGATGCGGTCCCCCTCGGAGACACCGAGGGACACCCCGTCCAGCAGCGCACGGGTGCCGTACACCTTGCTGACGTTCTCGACATTGACCAGGTTGACGGCCATTTCTCTCCTGACTGGGGGACGATCAGCTTTCAAGCGTAGGCCCTTCGGGAGGCGGGGTGACACGGACAAGGGCCGTCACTCTTTGTAGTGACGCATGTCAGATCGTCCGGCTACCGTGGAGGGCGGGCAGCAGGATCCCGTCCATGGGAGGAACCATGACCGCCGAGTCCGTAGAGCACCGCGGCCACCAGCGCTGGCCGATGCCGCCGCAGGACGGATACACCGTGGACGACCTGTCCACGCTGCCGGATCTCCCGCCGCACACCGAGCTGATCGACGGGAGCTTGGTTTTCGTGAGTCCGCAGCGGGATTTCCACAGCATCGTCATCGACCTGCTGGTGACCGGACTGCGCAGCACAGCACCGGCCGAACTGAGGATCCGGCGGGAGATGACCATCGTCCTCGACCAGCGCAACGGCCCCGAACCCGATGTGAGCGTCATCCGCGCAAAGGCGGTCACCGGTCCGGCCCGGACCAGCTACCAGGCCGAGGACGTCCTGCTCGCCGTCGAAGTCGTCTCCCCCGACTCCGAGTCCCGCGACCGCACGACCAAGCCCCACAAGTACGCGGCCGCCGGCATCCCGAACTTCTGGCGGGTGGAGCAGGACGGCCCGGAGGGCAAGCCCGTCATCCACGTCTACGAACTCGACCCGCTGACCAACGCGTACGTCCACATGGGCATGCACCGCGACCGCATCAAGGTCGACAAGCCCTACTCCGTCGACGTCGATCTGACCGCCGTCGACCAGCTCTGAGTCACACCACCGTCGCCCCGACCGCGGCCCCCTCCGCGACCCGCACCGCCCCACACGTGCCGGAGGCGCGCAGCACCCCGGCGATGACCGTCGCCGCGTCCGCGTCCCCCGCGAGGAACGCGGTGGTCGGGCCCGAGCCCGAGACCAGTGCCGCCAGCGCTCCGGCCGCGCGCCCCGCGGCCAGCGTGTCCGCCAGCTCCGGGAACAGCGACAGCGCGGCCGGCTGGAGGTCGTTGGAGACGGCCACCGCCAGCGCGCCGGGGTCACCGCCCGCGAGGGCGTCGAGCACCGCCTGCGAGGCCACCGGGGCGGGGACGTCCGCCCCCTCGCTCAGCCGGTCGAACTCCCGGAACACCGCCGGCGTCGACAGCCCCCGCTCCGCCATCGCGAACACCCAGTGGAAGGTGCCCCCCACCTTCAGCTCGGTCAGCCTCTCGCCCCGCCCGGTGCCCAGCGCCGCCCCGCCGACCAGGCTGAACGGCACGTCGCTGCCCAGCTCGGCGCAGATGTCCAGCAGCTCGTCACGGGACGCGCCCGTCCCCCACAGCGCGTCGCAGGCGACCAGCGCCGCCGCGCCGTCCGCGCTGCCGCCCGCCATGCCGCCGGCGACGGGGATGTCCTTGTCGATGTGCAGGTGGACGTCGGGGGCGCGGCCGTAGCGCTCGGCGAGGGCCAGGGCGGCGCGGGCGGCGAGGTTGGAGCGGTCCAGGGGCACCCGGTCCGCGCCCGGCCCCTCGCACGTGACGCGCAGCGTGTCGGCGGGGGCCGCCGTGACCTCGTCGTACAGGCCGACGGCGAGGAAGACGTTGGCCAGGTCGTGGAAGCCGTCGGGGCGGGGCGGGCCCACCGCGAGCTGGACGTTGACCTTGGCGGGGACACGTACCGTCACACTCACGTACTCGCTGCCTTCCGTCGCTTCTCGGGCTCGGCGGTCACTTCTTCTGTCCGGATGCCACTGCTCGCATCCGATGTCACTGCATCACTGCTCGCATCCGAGGATCACTGCTCGCGTCCGGATGTCACTTCTTGTGCTCGGCGATCCGCGCGAACTCCTCCACGGTCAGGGACTCCCCGCGCGCCTGCGGCGACACGCCCGCGGCGACCAGCGCCGCCTCGGCCGCCGCCGCCGACCCGGCCCACCCGGACAGGGCGGCCCGCAGGGTCTTGCGGCGCTGGGCGAAGGCCGCGTCGACGACGGCGAACACCTCGGCCCGCGACGCGGTCGTGGCCGGCGGCTTCGCACGCCGCACCAGCGACACCAGTCCGCTGTCGACGTTGGGCGCCGGCCAGAAGACGTTGCGGCCGATGGAGCCGGCCCGCTTCACCTCGGCGTACCAGTTGGCCTTCACGGACGGCACGCCGTACACCTTCGAGCCCGGCCCGGCGGCGAGCCGGTCGGCGACCTCGGCCTGGACCATGACGAGGGTGCGCTCCACGCTCGGGAAGGTCTCCAGCATGTGCAGCAGGACGGGCACGGCCACGTTGTACGGCAGGTTGGCGACGAGCGCGGTCGGGGCGGGGCCCGGCAGTCCGGTGACCCGCATGGCGTCGGAGTGGACCAGCGCGAACCGGTCGGCGCGCTCGGGCATCCGGGCGGCGACCGTGGCGGGCAGGGCCGCGGCCAGTACGTCGTCGATCTCCACGGCGGTGACCCGGTCGGCCACCTCCAGCAGGGCCAGGGTGAGCGAGCCGAGCCCCGGGCCCACCTCGACCACCACGTCGTCGGGGCGGACCTCGGCGGTGCGCACGATGCGGCGGACCGTGTTGGCGTCGATGACGAAGTTCTGGCCGCGCTGCTTGGTGGGGCGGACACCGAGGGCGGAGGCCAGTTCACGGACGTCGGCGGGGCCGAGGAGGGCGTCGGGCGGGGTGGGGCTGCTCACCCCGCAAGAGTAGCCGGGCCCGCGCGCCCGCCCGTCCCGTCGGTCAGTAGCCGAAGGCCCGCGCCGTGTTCGCCGCCAGCGCGGTCGCCAGCGCGTCCTCGTCGATGCCGCGCACGGCGGCCATCGCGCGCACCGTGACCGGGATCAGGTAGGGCGCGTTGGGCCGGCCCCGGTAGGGCGCCGGGGTCAGGAAGGGCGCGTCGGTCTCCACCAGGACCAGGTCCAGCGGGGCCACCGCGAGGGCGTCACGCAGGTTCTGGGCGTTCTTGAAGGTGACGTTGCCGGCGAAGGACATGAAGTAGCCGGCCGCGGCGCAGACCTCGGCCATCTCCGCGTCGCCGGAGTAGCAGTGGAAAACGGTCCGCTCGGGGGCGCCCTCCTCCTTGAGCACGCGCAGGACGTCGGCGTGGGCGTCGCGGTCGTGGATGACCAGCGCCTTGCCGTGCCGCTTGGCGATCTCGATGTGGGCGCGGAAGGAGCGCTCCTGCGCCTCCCTGCCCTCCTCGCCGGTGCGGAAGTGGTCCAGTCCGGTCTCCCCGACGGCCTTGACCTGCTCCAGCGCGGCCAGCCGGTCGATCTCCGCGAGCGCGTCGTCGAGGGCGGCGTCCCCGCCGGGCATCCGCGCGCCCTGCCGCGACCAGCCATCAGGGTCCCCGTGGACGATGCGCGGGGCTTCGTTGGGGTGCAGGGCGACGGCGGCGTGGACGTTCTCGTACGCCGCCGCCGTCTCGGCCGCCCAGCGGGAGCCGGCGAGGTCGCAGCCGACCTGGACGACCGTGGTCACGCCCACGGACGCGGCCTTCGCGAGGCCCTCCTCGACCGTGCCGGACTGCATGTCGAGGTGGGTGTGCGAGTCGGCGACCGGCACCCGCAGGGGCTCGGGCGGCGGGGGCGCCGCGTTCTTGTCGGCCGGGGCGTTGGAAGGCATGTCCCCGATCCTACAAACGCCGGTCAGCCCGCCTTGCGGTGCAGGTGCAGGTGCAGGTGCAGGGAGTGCAGCAGGTCGGCGACGTGCCGGTGCCGCCGCTCGGCCGCGCCCTGCGCCACCGGCGCCTCGGCCGGTCCGGCCTGCCGGGGCACGGCGGCGTACGGCCCGTGCGCGGCCGCCTTCCGCGCCGAGGCGACCCTCCCCGGCCGCATGATCCGTACGACGTGCCCGTCGCAGTTGTGGCAGGTGGGCCGGGAGAGCGGGGAGGGCACGATCCGCCCGTCGGCCAGGTACACCACGGACGTGTGGCCCTGGGCGTCCGTGTGGTGCTCTATCTCGTAGGACTGCTCCCAGCCGCTGCCGCAGCGCATGCAGGCGAAGGAGTACGACTCGTGCACCGTGGTCTCGCTCATACCGGCTCCCTGGGTCCGCGAGGATGGGGCGTGGACGCGTCCCGTTCCTCCAGTGGATGCCCGGAACGGTCCGGAATCCCCAGGGATGCCAAGTGTTGGCGGCGATTTGGCGGTCCTTTGCCGAACGGCCGTCCGGCGCGGCGCGGGGCTTTGCCTTGCCGACCGCCCGTTTACCGGCCCATGGGGCGCGCGCCCCCGCGCGCACCGGCCTCACGCCCGCCGGCCACCCCGGCACCCCCGCCTCACGCCCGCCGGCCACCCCGGCCTCACGCCCGCCGACCGCCCCGGCGCCCCGGCACCCCGGCCTCACGCCCGCCGACCGCCCCGGCGCCCCGGCACCCCGGCCTCACGCCCGCCGACCGCCCCGACGGCCGCTCCAGCGCCCCGCCTCACGCCCGCCGACCGCCCCGGCACCCCTGCCTCACACCCCGCCGGCCGCCCCCGCGTTCTTCGCCGCGACCACGGCGTCGAAGACGTCCCGCTTCGGTACGCCCGCCTCGACGGCCACCGCCGCGATGGCCTCCTTGCGCCGCTCCCCCGCCTCCTCGCGCACCCGCACCCGGCGCACCAGCTCCTCGGCGCCGATCTCCTCGTCGCCCTTCTCCGGGGCGCCCTCGACGACCACGGTGATCTCGCCGCGCACGCCCTCGGCCGCCCACTGCGCCAGCTCCCCGAGCGGGCCCCGCTTGATCTCCTCGTACGTCTTGGTCAGCTCCCGGCAGACGGCCGCGCGCCGCTCGCCGCCGAAGACCCCGGCCATCGCGGCGAGGGTGTCGGCGACGCGGTGCGGGGACTCGAACCAGACGAGGGTGCGGCGCTCGCCCGCGACCTCCCGCAGCCGGGTCAGCCGCTCGCCCGCCTTGCGCGGCGGGAACCCCTCGAAGCAGAACCGGTCCACCGGCAGCCCGGACAGCGCCAGCGCGGTCAGCACGGCGGACGGTCCGGGCACGGCGGTGACCTTGACGTCCCGTTCGACGGCCGCCGCGACCAGCCGGTAGCCGGGGTCGGAGACGGACGGCATCCCGGCGTCGGTCACCAGCAGCACCCGTGCGCCGTTCAGCAGTTCCTCGACCAGCTCCGGCGTGCGCGCCGTCTCGTTGCCCTCGAAGTACGACACCACGCGCCCCTTGGGCGTCACGCCGAGCCCCTGGGCGAGCCGGCGCAGCCGACGGGTGTCCTCCGCGGCGACGACGTCGGCGGCCGTCAGCTCCTCGGCGAGCCGGGGCGGGGCGTCGGCGAGGTCGCCGATGGGGGTGCCGGCGAGGACCAGGGTTCCGGTTGCGACTGTCACGTTTCCATCCTCGCAGGGGCAAGCGCGGGACTCGCACAGACCGGTTCCCTACGATGGCGCGGTGACCAGTACAGCGTCGTCCACGGACTCCACGGACACCCGACAGGACCAGGCGCCGCACGAGCGGCGACCGCCGTGGCAGCGGCGGCTGCGCCGCTTCGGCTACACGGCCCCGGCGCGAAGCGACGTCCGCGAGCGGCTGGTGCCGCCGTACACGCGGCCCGGCCCCCGGCTGTGGGGTGTCCTCGGTGTGTCCGAGAAGGCCGCCGACCGGCTGGTGCGCTGGTCGGGCTGGGGCGGTCCGCTGCTGGTCACGCTGGTGGCGGGGGTGCTGCGGTTCTGGAACCTGGGCAGCCCGAAGGCGGTGATATTCGACGAGACGTACTACGCCAAGGACGCGTGGGCGCTGATCAACCGCGGCTTCGAGGTCAACTGGGACAAGAACGCCAACGACCTGGTCCTCGGCTCCGGCGGGGACGTCACGGTCCCCTCGGACGCGTCGTACGTCGTCCATCCGCCGGTCGGCAAGTTCGTGATCGGCGTCGGCGAGTGGCTGTTCGGGTTCGATCCGTTCGGCTGGCGTTTCATGACGGCGCTGCTCGGCACCCTCTCGGTCCTGCTGCTGTGCCGGATCGGCCGCCGTCTGTTCCGCTCGACGTTCCTGGGCTGCCTGGCGGGCGCGCTGCTGGCGCTGGACGGGCTGGCCTTCGTGATGAGCCGGACCGCGCTGCTCGACAGTGTGCTGGTCTTCTTCGTGCTGGCCGCCTTCGGCTGCCTGCTGGTCGACCGGGACCGGGCGCGGGCGAGACTGGCCGCCGCGCTGCCGGTGGACGCCGACGGCCGGGTCCGCCCGGACGCGCGCGTCGCGGAGACCACCCGGATCGGGTGGCGGCCGTGGCGCTGGGCGGCGGGGCTGATGCTGGGCCTGGCCATCGGCACCAAGTGGAACGGCCTGTACATCCTGGTCGCGTTCTGCGTGATGGCGGTGCTGTGGGACGTGGGCGCCCGCCGGGTGGCCGGCGCGGTGCGCCCGCGCACGGCGGTGCTCAGGCACGACCTGGGTCTGGCGTTCCTCGCCACCGTCCCGGTGGCGCTCGTCACCTACCTGGTCTCCTGGACGGCCTGGATCCTCTCCCCGAGCGACGGCACGGGCGGCTACTACCGCAACTGGGCGGCGACCGACGGGAAGGACAGCGACTGGTCGTGGCTGTTCCCGGACTGGTGGCGCAGCCTGTGGCACTACGAGTCGCAGGTCTACGAGTTCCACACCCACCTGACCTCGCCGCACACGTACCAGTCCAACCCGTGGAGCTGGATCGTCCTGGGCCGCCCGGTCTCCTACTTCTACGAGTCGCCCTCGCCCGGCACGGACGGCTGCCCGGCGGACGCGGGCGAGAAGTGCGCCCGCGAGGTGCTGGCGCTGGGCACGCCGGTGCTGTGGTGGCTGGGCTGCTTCGCGGTCCTGTACGTGCTGTGGCGCTGGGCGCTGCGCCGGGACTGGCGCGCGGGCGCCATCGCCTGCGGCGTCGCGGCCGGCTACCTGCCCTGGTTCCTGTACCAGGAGCGCACGATCTTCCTCTTCTACGCCGTGGTCTTCCTGCCGTTCCTGTGCCTGGCGGTGGCGATGCTGCTGGGGGCGGTGATCGGCCGGCCGGGGGCGAGCGAGGCGCGGCGGGTGGGCGGCGTGGTGGCCGCCGGTGTCCTGTTCCTCCTCGTCGCGTGGAACTTCATCTACTTCTGGCCCCTCTACACCGGCACGGCGATCCCGATGGAGGACTGGCGGGCGCGGATGTGGCTGGACACCTGGGTGTGACCGGGACCGCCGTGTCTCCGTTCGGCCACCAAACGGAAACAGGCGTACCGCAAGTCACTTGCGGCACATAGAGTGCCAGTGTGACCAC
The DNA here is from genome assembly GCF_054956795.1 of Streptomyces sp. SYSU D01066-1. Lineage (NCBI taxonomy): Bacteria > Bacillati > Actinomycetota > Actinomycetes > Kitasatosporales > Streptomycetaceae > Streptomyces > Streptomyces sp. SYSU D01066-1. The sequence continues at coordinate 170,904 of NZ_JBUDHV010000004.1, forward strand.
TTTCTGAACGCGTTCAACGGCGCGTCCGGGAGTTCGATGGGGAGGTAACTGCCGATGGGCAGGGGGATGAAGGCCGCCGTCATCGGCGGAGCGTTCGCCGTGATGGTCGCAGGGGCCGGATACGGCGCGTACAACGTGGTCTCCGCGCTGGGCGGCGGGGACGAGGTGAAGACCGGGCCGCCCAGCGGCGACGAGGTCGAGGAGACGACCGGGAAGTTCTTCGCGGCCTGGGAGGACGGCGACGCCGACACGGCGGCCTCGTACACCAACGACGACGCCTCCGCCCTGAAGCTGCTGACGGCGTACGCCGAGGACGCCCACATCAGCGGCGTCACCATCACCCCGGGCACGGTGACCGGCACCAAGGTGCCGTTCACCGTGAAGGCGGAGGTGTCCTACGGGGGCAGGACCAAGCCGCTGACGTACGAGAGCCGGCTGAGCGTGGTGCGCGGGCGGACCACCGGGCGGGCGCTGGTCGACTGGGAGCCGTCCGTCGTCCATCCGGAGCTGTCGGCCGACGGGGACACGCTGGTCACCGCCAAGGCGTCCAGCCCGCCGATCGAGGCCGTCGACCGGGACGGCGAGGTGCTGACCAAGGAGAAGTACCCCTCGCTCGGCCCGGTCCTGGACACCCTGCGGGAGAAGTACGGCGACCGGGCGGGCGGCGAGCCCGGCGTCGAGCTGATGGTCCGGCACGCCTCCCAGGAGGTGGCGGACACCCCGCTGGTGACCCTCACCGAGGGTGAGCCCGGCAAGCTGGAGACGACGCTGAGCGCAAACGTGCAGGCGGCGGCGGAGAAGGCGGTGGAGGGGTTCGACGAGTCGTCGGTGGTGGCCCTCAAGCCCAGCACCGGTGAGGTGCTGGCGGTCGCCAACCACCGCGCGGACGGCTTCAACGCGGCCTTCCAGGGCCGGGTCGCGCCCGGCTCCACGATGAAGATCATCACTGCGGCGATGCTCATAGACAACGGCGTGACCTCGATGAACGGCGCCGCGCCCTGCCCCGACAAGGCGATCTGGCAGGGGCAGGTCTTCAAGAACCTCACCGGCATGGAGCCCGACGAGTCCGCCACGCTGGCCAACAGCTTCCAGCGGTCCTGCAACACCGCCTTCATCAAGCTCATCGACGAGAAGCCGCTCACCGACTCCTCGCTGACGCAGGAGGCCCAGGAGCGGTTCGGTCTCGGCAAGGACAACTGGAAGACCGGCATCGTCTCCTTCGACGGCAGCGTGCCCGCCTCCACCGGCCCGGACCGCGCGGCCAACGCCATCGGCCAGGGCCAGGTCCAGATGAACCCGCTCAACATGGCCTCGGTGACGGCCACCGCGATCACCGGCACGTTCCGCCAGCCCTATCTGGTCTCCCCCGAGCTGGACGACCGCGAGACGGCCACCGCCAAGGGCCTGTCGTCCGAGACGTCGTCCCAGCTCAAGCAGATGATGCGGCTCACCGCCACGCAGGGCACCGCGAAGGAGGCGATGTCCGGGCTCGGCGGCGACATCGGCGCCAAGACCGGGTCGGCGGAGGTCGACGGGCAGACGGTGTCCAACAGCTGGTTCACCGGTTTCCGCGACGACATCGCCGCGGCGGCCATGACGGAGGAGGGCGGCCACGGCGGGGACGCGGCCGGGCCGATCGTCGCGGACGTCCTGCGGGCCGGTGGCTGACCTCACCCCCACGGGGCGGGACTGAAGAGCGTGTGCCGTCGTTGGAAGCGTGACGGCACCGAGGGAAACGGAAAGCAGTGGGCAACAGAAGGCGTGTCGCCGAGCGACGCAACAGCAGGCGGCCCGTCGTGATCGGCGGGGTGATCGCCGCGGTCGTCGCCGGGGCCGGGGTGGGCGCCTGGGCGCTGTCCGCCGGTGGCACGGACGCCACGGACGACGCGCGCACCACGGCGGCCGGGAAGAACGTGAAGACCGGTCCCCTGTCGGCCGCCGAGGTCACCTCGGCCGCCGAGCGGTTCCTCACCGCCTGGCAGCGGGGCGAGGTCGCCGAGGCCGCCGCCGCCACCGACGCCACCGCCGCGGCGAAGGCGCTGCTCACCTCCTACGCGAAGGACGCCCGTATCGAGGACGTCACCCTCACCCCGGGCACCCGCAGCGGCGACAAGGTCCCGTTCTCCGTCAAGGCGACGGTGGTGTACGAGGACGTCCGCAAGGCGCTGGCGTACGACAGTTCCCTGACCGTCGTGCGCCGCGACGGCGACGGTGAGCCCCGGGTCGGCTTCACCCCCGCCGTCGTCCACCCCGACCTCGGTGAGGGCGACAAGCTGGTCACCGGGGAGGCCGGGACGCCGCCGGTGAAGGCGGTGGACCGGGACGGCGGCGAGATCACCACCGCGAGGTACCCGTCGCTGGGCACGGTCCTGGACGGGCTGCGCGAGAAGTACGGCGAGAAGGCCGGCGGGCGGGCCGGGATCGAGCTGCGCGTGGTGCGCGGCAAGGAGTCGAAGGCGAAGAAGCTCTCCGACAAGACCCTGCTCGAACTGAGCGAGGGCACGCCGGGCACGGTGAAGACCACCCTCGACCCCGAGCTCCAGGCCCTCGCCGAGGAGCAGGTGGCCGCGGCCGAGAAGGCGTCGGTGGTGCTGACCCGCGCCTCCACCGGCGAGATCCTCGCCGTCGCCAACAGCGGCCACGGCTTCAACACCGCCTTCCAGGGCTCGCTGGCCCCCGGCTCCACGATGAAGGTCGTCACCTCCTCGCTGCTGATCGAGAAGGGCCTGGCCGCCGCCGACGAGGCGCACCCCTGCCCGAAGTACTTCACCTACGGCGGCTGGAAGTTCCAGAACGACGACAAGTTCTCCATCAAGGGCGGCACCTTCAAGGCGAGCTTCGCCCGCTCCTGCAACACCGCCTTCATCAGCCAGGCCGGCAAGCTGTCCGACGACGCCCTGACCCGGCAGGCCCAGGAGGTCTTCGGCCTGGGGATGGACAACTGGGCGATCGGGGTGCCCACCTTCGACGGCTCGGTCCCCGTGCAGAGCGACGCCCAGAAGGCGGCGTCCCTCATCGGGCAGGGCGGGGTGCGGATGAACCCGCTGAACATGGCGTCCGTGGCGGCGACCGTGAAGTCCGGCACCTTCCACCAGCCGTACCTGGTCGCCCCGTCGGTGGACGACCGCACGCTCGCCACGGCCTCCCGCACGATGTCCGCCGGCACCCTCTCCCAGCTGCGCGAGCTGATGGCCTACACGGCCGACTACGGCACGGCGGCGGAGGCGATGGCGGGGGTCGGCGGGGACACCGGCGCGAAGACCGGGTCGGCGGAGGTCGACGGGCAGAAGAAGCCGAACGGCTGGTTCACCGCCTACCGGGACGATCTCGCCGCGGCGGGCGTGGTGCAGGCCGGCGGCCACGGCGGCGAGACGGCCGGACCGATCGTGGCGGCGCTGCTCAAGGCGGGCGGCTGAGGTCTCAGCGCGGGACGGGCCGGGCCACCGCCGGGTGGGCCGCGTACGTCCTGCGCAGGAAGCGCAGCAGGTCGTCCGTGTCGAACTGGACCACCGAGCAGCCGCCCCGCCCCGGGTGGAACTCGACCACGGCCCGCACCCGCCCGCACGGCCACACCCGTACCTCTCCGGTCCCGGCCGGCGCCCGCAGTCCCCGTTCGAGCAGGTCGCGCGCGAAGCCGAACCAGCGCGGGCCGGGCAGCCCTATCCGTACCGACCGGGGGTCGGCCCCGGGGTCGTAGCGCAGCACCGCCGGTACGCGGCGGCCGTCGTCCTCGTCCGGTACGTCCGCGTCGGTGGGCACTTGGACCCGTGCGTACTGTTCGATCACCGACATCGACCGGCTCCTCACTCTCGGTGTCCGCGGCCCCCACTCCAATGTGCCACGTTTTCCCGATCGCGCCCTCCGGGGGGATACGCCCCGCGCGGCGGGCCTCCGCCTCGCTCTTGCACAGGACTTGCAACTACTCCCTTATCATCGAGGCGTGCACGTACCTGACGGATTCATCAACGCCCCGGTCTCCGCGGTCACCGGGATCGTCGCCGCCGGCGCCGTGGCGGTCAGCCTGCGCGGCGCGCGCCGCGAACTGGGGGGCGCCTCCGGCGCGGGCGGGGCCGAGCACGGGGGAGAGCGCGCGGCCCCGCTGGCCGGCCTCGTCGCGGCGTTCGTCTTCGCCGTGCAGATGCTGAACTTCCCGGTCGCCGCGGGAACCAGCGGACACCTCCTGGGCGGGGCCCTGGCCGCGATACTCGTCGGCCCCTGCACCGGCGTCCTCTGCGTCTCCGTCGTCCTCCTCATGCAGGGCGTCCTGTTCGCGGACGGCGGCCTGACCGCGCTCGGCGTCAACATCACCGACATGGCGATCGTCACGACGGTCGTCGCCTACGCCGTCTTCCGGGGCCTGGTGAAGGTGCTGCCGCGCACCCGGCGCTCGGTGACCGCCGCCTCGTTCGTGGCGGCGCTGCTCTCCGTCCCGGCCGCCGCCGTCGCCTTCACCCTCCTCTACTGGATCGGCGGCACCACCGACGTCTCGATCGGCAAGGTCGCCACCGCGATGGTCGGCGTGCACGTCCTGATCGGCGTCGGCGAGGCCGTCATCACCGCGCTGACCGTCGGCGCCGTCATCGCCGTCCGCCCGGACCTGGTGTACGGGGCGCGCGGGCTCCGGCAGCGGCTGAAGCTGCGGGTCGGCGGCGAACTGGTCGACGTGCCCGCCGCCGCGCCGGCCCCGGCCGCGGCCACCGGCTCCCGCCGCGGGGTCTGGCTCACCGGCCTGGCCGTCTGCGTCGTCCTCGCCGGGTTCGTCAGCTTCTACGCCTCCTCCTCCCCCGACGGCCTGGAGAAGGTCGCCGCCGACCAGGGCATCGACGCCAAGGCCGAGGAGCACGCCGCCGCCGGTTCCCCGCTCGCCGACTACGGCGTCGAGGACGTCACCGACGCCCGGCTCTCCGGCGGCCTGGCGGGCGTGATCGGCGTGGGCGTCACGGTCGTCGCGGGCAGCACGGTGTTCTGGGCGGTCCGCCGCCGCAGCAGCGAGGACACCTCGCCGACCGGCACGAGCGTCTGAGGTGGGCGCGGGCCACGCCCACCGGCTCTACCGGCACGGACACTCCCCCGTGCACGCCCTGCCGCCGCACACCAAGCTCGTCGCGGCCCTCGGCTTCGTGGTCGTCGTGGTGTCGACGCCCCGCGAGGCGATGTGGGCGTTCGGGCTCTACGCGCTGCTGCTCGCGGCGGTCGCGCACGCGGCCCGCGTCCCGGCCGGCTTCCTGCTGAAGCGGCTGCTGATCGAGGTGCCGTTCGTCGCGTTCGCGCTGCTCATGCCGTTCGTGGCCGAGGGCGACCGGGTCGGCGTGCTGGGCCTGTCCCTGAGCGTGGACGGCCTGTGGGGCGCCTGGAACGTCCTGGCCAAGGGCACCCTGGGCGTCGCCACCTCCGTGCTCCTGGCCTCCACCACCGAACTGCGCGAGCTCCTGCTGGGCCTCCAGCGCCTGAGGCTGCCGCCCCTCCTCGTCCAGATCACGTCCTTCATGATCCGCTACGGCGACGTCATCACCGACGAGATGCGGCGGATGCGGATCGCCCGGGAGTCGCGCGGCTTCGAGGCGAGCGGGGTACGGCACTGGAGAGTGCTGGCACAGTCCGCCGGGGCGTTGTTCATCCGCTCGTACGAGCGCGGTGAACGGGTCCACCTGGCGATGCTCAGCCGCGGCTACACCGGTTCGATGCCGGTCATCGACGAGGTGACCGCCTCCCGGGCGCAGTGGTCGTACGCGCTGGCCCTCCCGTGCGCCGCGCTGCTGGTCTGTCTGCTGGGATGGGTGCTGTGACTGCTTCCCTCGAGGTCTCCGGCCTCGCCTTCGCCTACCCCGACGGGCACCAGGCCCTCTTCGGCGTCGACTTCTCGATCGCGCGCGGCGAACGGGTCGCGCTGCTCGGCCCGAACGGCGCCGGCAAGACGACCCTCGTGCTCCACCTCAACGGCATCCTGACCGGCGGCGCGGGCACGGTGACCGTGGCCGGGCTGCCCGTGGGCGAGAAGCACATGGCCGAGATCCGGCGCCGGGTCGGCATCGTCTTCCAGGACCCCGACGACCAGCTCTTCATGCCCACGGTCCGTCAGGACGTGGCGTTCGGACCGGCGGCGGCCGGGGTGAAGGGGGCCGAGCTGGAGGAACGGGTGGAGCGGGCGCTGGCCCGGGTCGGCATGGCCGGCTTCCAGGACCGCCCCCCGCACCACCTCTCCTTCGGGCAGCGGCGCCGGGTCGCGGTCGCGACCGTCCTCGCCATGGAACCGGAGATCCTCGTCCTGGACGAACCCTCCTCCAACCTCGACCCGGCCTCCCGCCGCGAACTCGCCGACATCCTGCTCTCCCTGGACGTGACCGTCCTGATGGTCACCCACGACCTGCCCTACGCCCTCCAGCTCTGCCCGCGCGCCCTGATCCTCAGCGACGGCGTGATCGCGGCGGACGGCCCGACCGCCGGCCTGCTCGCCGACGACGCCCTGATGCGCGCGCACCGCCTGGAACTCCCCTTCGGCTTCGACCCGCGCTCCGCGACGACGGCGTGACGGCGGTTCCGGCGGCGGCGTGACGGCGGTCCTACGGTGGTCCGGCGGCGGCGTGACGGCGGTCCTACGGTGGTCCGGCGGCGGCGTGACGGCGGTCCGGTGACGGTCTGACGGCAGCGTGACGGCGGTCCGGTGACGGTCTGACGGCGGCCAGGCGGCCGTCCGGCGGCGGCGTGACAACGGCCACACGAGGAATCGTCCGTGAACGGTGTGTGTTGCACGCACTGTTGTGGGCCAGTGGCGGCGGAAGGGGACGACGGACGTGGGCGTGGACGTGGATGTGGCCGTACGCGGCACGGTGGCCGAGGGGTTCGAACCGGTCAGGGACGCGTTCGTACGGAACTTCACCGCCCTCGGCGACCGGGGCGCCGCCGTCGCCGTCTACCGCGACGGCCGCAAGGTCGTCGACCTGTGGGCCGGCACCCGCGACCTCGACGGCACCGAGCCCTGGCAGCGGGGCACCGCCCAGGTGGTCCGCTCGGCCACCAAGGGCGTCGCCGCCGCCGTACCGCTGCTGCTGCACCAGCGCGGCGAACTGGACCTGGACGCCCCGGTGCACACGTACTGGCCCGAGTTCAAGGCGAACGGCAAGGAGGACGTCCTGGTGCGGCACATCCTCGGCCACCGGGCCGGCCTCCCCGTCCTCGACCGTCCCCTCACCCCCGCCCAGGCGCTCGATCCGCTGCCCGGGATCGATGCGGTCGCCGCCCAGGCCCCCGTCTGGGAACCCGGCACCGACCACGGCTACCACGCGCTCACCTACGGCTGGCTGCTGGACGGGCTGGTGCGCCGGGTGACCGGCCGCGGCACCGGCGAGTGGATCGCCGACGAGATCGCCGGCCCCCTCGGCCTGGACCTGTGGCTCGGCCTCCCGGCGGACGAGGAGACGGCCGGCCGCGCGGGCCGGTCAGGACGGATCGAGGACGTGCAGCCGCCGTCCGGGGGCCTGCGCGTGCGTCCCAAGCGCTCCGTCACCGCCGCCTACGACGATCCGGACTCCCTCACCCGCCGCGCCTTCGGCGCGATCACGCCGTTCCCCGACCAGAACGACCCGGCGTACCGGGCGGCGGCGCTGCCCGCCACCAACGGCATCGCGACGGCCGACGCGCTGGCCCGCTTCTACGCCGCGCTGACCGGTGAGGTCGACGGCGTCCGGCTCTTCGACGCGCGGACGCTGGCGGCGGCCCGGACGCAGGAGTCGGCGGGCCCCGACCGGGTCCTCGTCGTCGGCACCCGGTTCGGCCTGGGCTTCATGCTGCACGGCGGCGCGTCCCCGTTCCTCGCCCCCGGCTCCTTCGGGCACCCGGGACGCGGCGGCGCCCTCGGCTTCGCCGACCCGGAGTCGGGCATCGCCTTCGGCTACGTCACCAACGGCTTTCGCACGACCGTGACGGCGGACCCGCGGGCGCAGGCCCTGATCCGGGCGGTACGGACGGCGCTGGACGCCGGCCGCTGACCCCCGGATCCGGGCGCTCAGACGTGGATCGGGTGGGACACCCTCCCCGACGCCTCGTCGATCTCCCCGTGCGCCTTGTCGAGCAGCCGCATCGCCAGCTCGTTCAGCGCCCGTGCCGCGGCGACCTCCTCACCGACGCGGGGCTGGCGGGCGTCGGCACGGTGCCGGCTGGCATGCCCGTGCGCCCGTATCTCCGTGCCGTCGGACAGCCGCACCATCGCGACCGCCCGGGTATGCCGGTCGTCCTCCGTGAACTCGACCTCCACATGCCATCCGACCGGTGTGGGCATCATGACGTTCACCTCCTCGGGCCCCTGATTCCAGGGTGCTACCGGCAGGAGTGGTCGCGCACGTCCATGAGGGTCGCTGCGGCGTGGGCGACGAGGTCTCGCGGGGGCGGGGCGGGGCGGTCCGCCCGGCGGCGTGGGCGGTGGCGTCGGGTGGGACGTGCCGGAGGGGAGGGGTCAGGAGGCGCGGACGCCGAGGGCGGGGAGGACCACGGCGTCGATGTAGGAGGCGAGGAACGCCTGCGTCGGCGGCTGTTCGTCCAGCAGTACGGTCATGGCGTAGCCGCCGGCCATCATGGGCACGAGGAAGTCCAGGGCCGGGCAGTCCGGCCGGATCTCCCCGCGGTCGACGGCGCGTTGCAGCACGCGTCGGAGCTCGGCCGTCTCCGGTTCGATCAGCTGGTCCCGGAACGCCTGGCGCAGGTCCGGGTTGCGGTGCAGGGCCATGGCCACTCCCCGCATCAGCGCGGAGTTCCGTTCCCTGGTGCGGTCGTCCTCACGGGTCAGCAGGGCGTGCAGGTCGCCGCGGAGGGACCCGGTGTCGACATCGGCGGTCTTCCCCGGCTTGCCGTGCCGGATGGCCTTGACGACCAGTTCCGCCTTGCCGCCCCACTGGCGGTAGAGCGTCGCCTTGCTGGACCGGGTGCGGCCGGCCACGGCGTCCATGGTGAGGGCGTCGTAGCCGACCTCACGGAGCAGGTCGAGCACGGCCCCGTACAGCTCGGCCTCGCGCTCGGGAGTGAGCCGGCTGCGGCGTGCCGGCGCGGCCCCGGTCATCCCCCTCATCCCCTCCCCGTGACGATCGCGGTCATACGCTCAGGAACAACACGCTGCGCTCGTGTGTCGAAGATAACTCATCCTCGATGATGAACGAAACGGTTTCGTACGGTCCCTCGGTCGTGGGCGTCGGTTCTCCGCGGGGTCCTTTCGCGCGCCCGTCACGAGTTGCTGCGCCCCGGTCCCCGGAAAAGCATGGACAGGGTGAGCTATCTGCGTTTTCCGCACCTCCACGGCGGCCTGCTGTGCTTCGTGGCCGAGGACGACCTCTGGCTGGCGTCCCCGGCGGACCCGGGCCGCGCCCGGCGGCTCACCGTCGACCGCGCCAAGGTCTCCCACCCCCGCTTCTCGCCCGACGGCCGCCACATCGCGTACACGAGCTGGCGCAGCCTCCTCCCGGAGGTGCACCTGGTGCCCGTGACGGGCGGCCCGGGGCGGCAGCTCACCCACTGGGGATCGCTGGACACCCGGGTCTGCGGCTGGGCGCCACCGGACGGGGACGGGCGGTCCGCCGTGCTCGCCGTCACCTCGCAGGGTGAGCCGTTCTCCCATCTGACCTGGGCGTACAAGATCTCCTGCGACGGCGATCCCGGCCGCAAGCTGCCCTGGGGGCCGGTCTCCGACCTCCAGGCCGCCGAGGTCGACGGCGAGCGCAGGACCCTCCTCCTCACCGGCACCCCGCCGCACGAACCCGCCGCCTGGAAGCGCTACCGGGGCGGCGCCACCGGCCGTCTCTGGCTGCACGGGCAGCGGCTGCTGGAGGGTCTGGAGGGCCATCTGCACTCCCCCCTGTTCGTCGGCGGCCGGATCGCCTTCCTCTCCGACCACGAGGGCGTCGGCAACCTGTACTCGTGCGCGTACGACGGCTCCGGCCTGCGCCGCCACACCGACCACGACGCCTTCTACGCCCGGCACGCGGCGAGCGACGGCACCCGCGTGGTCTACCAGTGCGCGGGCGAGCTGTGGATCGTCGACGACCTCGCGCCCGGCTCGGTGCCGCGCCGGCTCGACGTGCGGCTGGGCGGGGCGCGGGCGGGACGGCGTACGTACCAGGTGCCCGCCGCCCAGCACGTGGCCGGTGTCTCCGTCGACGAGACGGGACGGGCCAGCGCGGTGGTGGTGCGCGGCAGCCTGTACTGGCTCACCCACCGGGACGGTCCGGCCCGCACCCTCGCCGACACCCCGGGGGTGCGGGTGCGGCTGCCGGAGATGCTCGGCGCCAGCGGACGGGTCGCCTACGTCACGGACGCCGGAGGCGAGGACGCCGTCGAGATCGCCCACCTGCCGCGCGCCACCGGAGGCCGGGCGCCCAGGCGGCTGGCCTCCGGCAAGCTCGGCCGGGTCCTGGAGACGGTGTCCGACCCCCGGGGCGAACGACTGGCCCTCGCCACGCACGACGGGCGGCTTCTGCTGCTCGATGTCTCGGACGTGGAGACGGGGGTGGAGACGGACGTGGAGACGGGGGTGGAGGCTGGAACTGGGGCGGAGGCGGAATCCAGTAGGGAGTCCGGCGCGGGGGTCGAAGCCGAGACCGGTGCGGGGCCGGGGGCGGGGGCCGGTGCGGGGCCGGGGGCGGGGGCCGGTGCGGGAAACGGCGCGGGAGCCGGCGCGGGAGCCGGCGCGGGAGCCGGTGCGGAGCCCGTCGGCCTCACCGAGCTGGTCCGGTCCGTCAACGGGCCCGTGCGCGACCTCGCCTTCTCCCCGGACGGGTGCTGGCTGACCTGGTCCCACCCCGGCATCGGCCGCACCCTGAGGCAGATCAAGATGGCCCGGATCGGCGGCCGGGCGGACGGCCCGGCCGTCGTCGACGTCACCGACGGCCGCTTCGAGGACGAGAACCCCGTCTTCACCCGCGACGGCCGCTACCTCGCCTTCCTGTCCTGGCGCGGCTTCGACCCGGTGTACGACGTGCACACCGGCGACCTCTCCTTCCCGCTGGGCTGCCGCCCCTACCTGGTCCCGCTGTCCTCGGCCACCCCGTCCCCCTTCGCGCTGAACCCGGAGGGCCGCCCCGCCGCCGGCGGGCTGGACCCCGTCGAGGAGGATCCCGGCGAGGGCGGTGCGGTGACCGTCGAGGTGGAGGGGCTGGCCAGCCGGGTGACGCCGTTCCCGGTCACCGCGTCCAAGTACTCGGCGCTGCACCCGGTCGCCGACGGCGGACTGGTCTGGCTGCGCTGGCCGATCTCCGGCGCGCTCGGCGAGACCTTCGCCAACCCCAACGACCCCAGCGAGCGGCCCACCCTGGAGCACTTCAGCCTCGCCAAGGCGCGCAAGTCCGAACTCGTCGACCACCTGGACTGGTTCTCGGTCAGCGGCGACGGCACCCGGCTCGTCGTCCTCGACGAGGGCGACCTGCGGGCCGTACCCGCCACCGAGCCCGGCGACGGCGACTCGACCACCTGGATCGACGCCCGCCGCATCCTGCACCAGGTGGACCCGGGCGCCGAGTGGCGGCAGGCGTACGCGGAGGCCGGGCGGCTGACCCGCGCCTTCTTCTGGGAACCGGGCATGTGCGGCATCGACTGGGACGCGGTGCTGGCCCAGTACCGCCCGCTGGTGGACGAGGTCGCCACCCCGGACGACTTCGCCGACCTGCTGCGCGAGGTCCTGGGCGAGCTGGGCACCTCGCACGCCTATGTCGCCGCCGCCCGCCGCAACGAGGGCCCGGCCCCCTACCAGCGCCTCCAGGGCCTGCTGGGCGCCGACTTCACCTGCCGGGACGGCCGCTGGACCGTGCGGCGGGTGCTGCCCGGCGACTCCTCCGACTCCAAGGCCCGCTCCCCGCTGGCCGGCACCGGCATCCGCGAGGGCGCGGCCCTCACCCATGTCGACGGCCGCCCCGTGGACCCGGCCACGGGGCCGTTCCCCCTGCTGGCGGGGGCGGGCGGGACGACGGTGGAGCTGACCTTCGCACCCGCCGAGGACGGCCCGGCCCGCCGGGTAGCCGTCGTCCCCCTCGTCGACGACCGGCCGCTGCGCTACCAGGACTGGGTGGTCAAACGCCGTGAGGTGGTACGGGAGTTGAGCGGCGGGCGGTGCGGCTATCTGCACATCCCCGACATGGGCGGCTCGGGCTGGGCGCAGTTCAACCGCGACCTGCGCATGGAGGTGTCCCGGCCCGCGCTCATCGTGGACGTGCGCGGCAACGCGGGCGGACACATCAGCGAACTGGTGGTGGAGACGCTGAGCCGCACCATCCTGGGCTGGGACCTGACGAGGAACGCCCAGCCGGTGTCGTACGCCTCCAACGCGCCGCGCGGGCCGGTCGTCGCGCTGGCGGACGAGGCGACCTCCTCCGACGGCGACATGATCACGGCGGCGTTCAGGCTGCTGGGGCTGGGGCCGGTGGTCGGGCAGCGCACCTGGGGCGGGGTGGTCGGCATGACCGGCCGGCACCGCCTCGGCGACGGCACGGTGATCACGGTGCCGATGAACGCGGCTTGGTTCGACGCGTACGGCTGGTCGGTGGAGAACCGGGGCGTCGACCCCGACGTGCCGGCCCTGCGCACCCCGCTGGACTGGGCCGAGGGCCGCTGCCCGGTGCTGGACGAGGCGGTCCGGCTGGCCCTGCGGCTGCTGGAGGACACCCCGCCCGCCACCCCGCCCGGCCTGCACGGCGTACCGGACCGCTCCCGTCCGCCGCTGCCGCCCCGGAACCGGACATGAGACCGGACGGGAGACCGGACCGCGAAGGGGGCGCCCCCCGGTGAACGGGGGGCGCCCCTGCGGCCGTCAGCGGCGCGTCAGACGTCGTGCTCCCGGCGGGAACGCTCCGACGGCTCCTGGTGCAGCGGCTGGTCCACGCCCTCGTCGTCGTCCCGACGACCCGCACGGTCCTGCATCCGGTCGCGGGCCTGTTCGGCCTTCTGCCGGCCCTGCTGCTGCATCCGCTCGGCCTTCTCCTGGAACTGGTCCTTCATACCCATGTGGGTTCACTCCTGGGTGAGATCGGTTCCGGCCGACGACGGTGCCGGCCGGGCTCGATCAGATTCACACGGGCGGTGACCGTGCGCATGTCGATCAGTCACGGAGCGTGGCGCGCTGCTGCTCGTCGGCCGCCCCACCCGCTCCGACCAGGCCTTTTCCGACGCCGGAGAGCCGGTCGCCGAACCGCCGCATCTCCCGCTGCCCGACCGTGCCGACGAGCCCGGGCAGACAGCCGCGCACCCCCTGCATGCCGCGCAGCCACCACTGCCCGTAGACGTGGGTCCGCCGCCGTTCGATGCCCTCGACGAGCCGGTCGACCGCCGGGCCCAGCGGGTACGTCTTGTTCGACGGCCAGGGCAGCCGCTGCCGCAGCTCCCGCATCACCTCGTCCTGGTCGGCGCCGCGCACCATGTCGGTGTCGGTCCAGGAGAGGTAGCCGACGCCGACCTTCACGCCCCGGTGCCCCACCTCGGCGCGCAGGGCGTGCGCGTACGCCTCCACGCCCGACTTGGAGGCGCAGTACGCGGACATCATCGGGGCGGGCGTGAGCGCGGCCAGCGAGGCGATCTGGAGCAGGTAGCCCCGGGTTTCCAGGAGCGCCGGCAGGAAGGCGCGGCCGGTCACCGCCGAGCCGATCAGGTTGACCTCGACGACCCGCCGCCAGGAGACCGGGTCGGAGTCCACGAAGGGGCCGCCGGTGGCGACACCGGCGTTGGCGACGACGATGTCGACGCGGCCGAACCGTTGCCTCACCTCACCGGCGACCCGGGCCATCACCTCGTGGTCGGTGACGTCGGCGTGCCAGGTCCCGCTCTCCCCGTGCAGCCGGGCGGCGACCTGCTTCAGCCCGTCCGGCTCCAGCCCGACCAGCGCCACCCGCACCCCGCGCACCGACAGCTTGCGGGCCAGCAGTTCCCCGACGCCGCGCGCCGCGCCGGTGACGACGGCGACCCGTCCCTCCAGGCTCACGCCGCTCACGCGCCCACCTCCACGCGCTCCTCGGCCGGCGTCCCGCTCACGGCGGGGCGCAGGACGTCGTACTCCGCCAGGTCCACGCGCCGGGTCGCGCGCCGGAACTCGGTGGTCGTGCCGGGCCAGATGGTGGTGTTGCGGCCGCCGGCGTCGAGGTACCAGCTCGTGCAGCCGCCGGTGTTCCACACGGTCCGCCTCATCCGCTCCTGCACCCGCCGGTTCCAGGCGTCGACGGCGGCGGGCCGGGCGTCGAGGGCGACCCGTCCGCCGAGCACGCGCAACTGCCGCAGGTAGTCGGCCAGGTAGTTCAGCTGGGACTCGATCATGAGGATCATGGACGTGTTGGCGAGGCCGGTGTTGGGCCCGATGACCGTGACGAAGTTCGGGAACCCGGCCGCCGAGGTGCCGCGCAGCGCCTCCATGCCGCCCTTCCAGCTCTGGGCGAGGGTGCGCCCGCCGGCTCCGACGACGCGCTCGGCGATCGGCATGTCGGTGACGTGGAAGCCGGTCCCGAAGACGATGGCGTCGGCCTCGGCCGTGGTGCCGTCGGCGGCGACGAGGGTGGAGCCGCGCACCTCGCTCAGTGCGCCGGCGACGACGTCCGTGTTGGGCCGGGCGAGCGCCGGATAGTAGTCGTCGGACAGCAGGATGCGCTTGCAGCCGATGCGGTAGTCGGGGGTCAGCTTGGCACGCAGGGCCGGGTCCTTGACCGCGCGGGCCATGTTCCACTTGGCGATCCGCTCGACGAACCCGAGTTCCCCGGGGTGCTTGGTGAACGCCTGCACCTGGAGTTCCCGGACGCCCCACAGCAGGCCCCGGCGCAACTGGGTGGTGAAGGGGAGCGTCCGGTGCAGGAAGCGCTCGGCGCCGCTGATCGGCCGGTCCATGCGGGGCATGACCCAGGCGGGGGTGCGCTGGAACAGCGTCAGCCGGGCGGCCTTCGGCTGGATGGCGGGCACGAACTGGACGGCGGAGGCGCCGGTGCCGATCACGGCGACGCGCTTGCCCGTGAGGTCGTAGTCGTGGTCCCAGCGGGCGGAGTGGAAGACCTTGCCGGGGAAGGAGTCCAGCCCCGGGACGTCCGGGATCCTCGGGTCGGACAGCGGGCCGGTGGCGGAGACGACGACGTCGGCGGTGAGGTCCCCGCCCGCCGTCTCGATCTCCCACCGCAGCTCCCTGGCGTCCCACGTCATCCGCTTCACCTCCGAGTCGAAGCGGATGTGCGGGCGCAGCCCGAAGGTGTCGGTGACGTGTTCCAGGTAGGCGCGGATGTGGGGCTGTCCGGAGAAGGCGCGCGGCCAGTCCGGGTTGGGCGCGAAGGAGAACGAGTAGAGGTGTGACGGCACGTCACACGCGCACCCCGGATAGCTGTTGTCCCGCCAGGCCCCTCCGACGCTGCTCGCCCGCTCCAGGACCACGAAGTCCGTGATCCCCTCCCGGCGCAGCCGTACGGCGGCGCCCAGCCCGCCGAACCCCGACCCGACCACCGCGACCCGTACATGCTCCTGCCGTACACGCTCGTGCCGTACATGCTCGTGCTCGGCCATTCCGACGCCTCCACGCACCGCCGTCGACTCTGCCAGTGAACACTGGCGCAATGGGGAGCGTAGAGCAGGCCCCTACCGATGGGTAGGGGGCGGGGAAAAGAAAGTTACCGGCGGTACGCCGTAAGGTCGGGACGTGACGGACAAGCGCGAGTACCGCATGGAGGAGCTGGCCCGGCTGGCCGGCATCACAGTGCGCACCCTGCGCTTCTACCGCGAACGCAGACTGCTCCCGCCGCC
This sequence comes from Streptomyces sp. SYSU D01066-1, assembly GCF_054956795.1. Classification (NCBI taxonomy): domain Bacteria; kingdom Bacillati; phylum Actinomycetota; class Actinomycetes; order Kitasatosporales; family Streptomycetaceae; genus Streptomyces; species Streptomyces sp. SYSU D01066-1. Next base: position 186,636 of record NZ_JBUDHV010000004.1, read on the forward strand.
CCGCCGCGAGGGCCGCGTCGCCTGGTACGACGACCACCACCTGGCCCGCCTGCGCACGATCTCGGCGCTGCTGGAACGCGGCCACACCCTCAACGGCATCGCGGAACTGGCCGACGCCTTCGACCACGGCCGCGACGTCGGCGACCTGCTCGGCCTCGGCGAGCCGACCGAGGAGACCCCGGTCCGCCTCACCCCCGAGGAACTCGCCGACCGCTTCCAGGGCCAGGACACCCCGGAGAACCTCGCCGCCGCGATGGACCTCGGCTACCTGGGCGCCGACGGCGACGAGATCGTCCACATCAGCCGGAGCCTGCTGGAGGCGTCCACCGCCCTGGTCCGCGAGGGCGTGCCGCTCGCCGAGGTCCTGGACGCCGGCCGCCGCGTCCGCACCCACACCGAGGCCCTGGCCGACCTCTTCGCCGACCTGGTCCTGCGCCACGCCTCCGAGGACGCCCTGCCCCGCCTGCGCCCGCTGGCGCGGAGCGTGGTGGAGGCGGAACTGTCGCTGGCGCTGGACCGGCGGCTGCGCAAGGGCGCGGGCCGGGACTAACGGTCGTAGACCACCGTCACCGGCGCGTGGTCCGACCACCGCTCCTCGTGGGCGGCGGCCCGCTCGACGAAGCCCTTGACGGCGCGGGCGGCCAGCCCGGGGGTGGACACGTGGTAGTCGATGCGCCAGCCCGCGTCGTTGTCGAAGGCCCGCCCCCGGTACGACCACCACGAGTACGGCCCCTCGACGCCCGGATGCAGCGCCCGCACGACGTCGACGTACCCGCCCTCGGCCGGGTCGAGCACCCGCCCCAGCCACTCCCGCTCCTCCGGCAGGAACCCGGAGTTCTTCCGGTTGGCCCGCCAGTTCTTGAGGTCGGCCTCCTGGTGGGCGATGTTCCAGTCGCCGCAGACGACGACCTCCCGCCCGTCGGCGGCGGCCCGCTCGCGCAGCTCCTTGAGGTAGGCGAGGAACTCGCCCATGAACCGGACCTTCTCCTCCTGCCGCTCGGTGCCGACCTCGCCGGACGGGAGGTAGAGGGAGGCGACCGTCACACCGGGCAGGTCGGCCTCGACGTACCGCCCGCTGCCGTCGAACTCCGAGGACCCGAACCCGACCCGCACCCGCTCGGGCTCACGGCGCGTGTAGAGGGAGACGCCGGCCCGCCCCTTGGCGGCGGCGGGCGCGTGCGTGACGTACCAGCCCTCGGGCTCGCGGACGCCCTCGGGCAGCTGCCGCGGCTCGGCCCGCACCTCCTGGAGGCACAGCACATCGGCGCGGGTGGCGGCGAGCCACTCGACGAAGCCCTTCTTGGCGGCGGCGCGGAGACCGTTGACGTTGACGGTGGTGACGGTGAGCATCAGGGCAGGGTACCGGGCGGGGCGCTCATGGACGGTTCCGTCGGGATCACCGCCCGGGCCGGTCGACGGGCGGCGTGTCGACCACGAACGACCCCTTGCCCCGCACCGTCACGATCAGCCCCCGCTGACCGAGAAGTTGCATCGCCGCACGCGCCGTCGGGCGCGACACGTTGAACTCCTCACAGATGGCCGCCTCCGAGGGCACCCTGCGTCGGGGCGCATAGGTCCCGTCCGAGATCCGGGCGGTGAGTATCGCGGCGATCTGCTCGTAGAGGGGCTCGGGCCCTTCGAGGTCCACGGTCATATAACGACCCTATTTGGCCTGTAACGATGCCTATTGTCACACACGAACAGGTGACGTGCTGTGACGTCACATGACATCACCTGACAAGTTCCCTTACTCTCCTCCTACGCGAAGACCCCGGCGAGGTTGTGGGACCTCCCGGGGCGCGGCCACCAGCCACAGAGGAGCTGACGACAGTGCGTATTATCCACGCGCCCCTGCGAGGGGTGCTGAACCTCCTGCTGCCCGGCACCGGGCGAAGGCGGGCCGGGGCGGCGGCGCCCCTCCCCCGTCCCCGCACCGCCACCTGCGCGCTCGCCCGGGAGCGCGCGCACCGGCGCCACCACCGGGGCGCCCTGCCCGCCGGAGGCCGGGCGTGAACGCCGGCACGCCGCCCGAACCCGGCGCGTCCCGCATGACGATCAGCACCTACCGCGTCACCCGTGAGGGACACCGCAGCGGCGGGACGGAGGAACGGACCTACGACGGCGGCGACGGCCCCGGACGGCTCCCCGACTCCCTGACCTGGCCGCCCTGCCGCTGCCCGCGCTGCCGGACGCCGCAGAACCCGGCGACGCCGTGAGGCACACTGGACGGCGCCCCGTCCCACCCTTGCACATACATACGGTAGGAAAAATGGAGATACGCCCCGTCCCCTTCGACCACCCCGACGCCGTGAAGCTCAACGACGAGGTCCAGGCCGAGTACGCCGCCCGCTACGGCGACGGCGGCGACGCCACCTACCTGGAGCCCTCGCACTTCGCGCCGCCGAACGGCCTCTACCTCATCGCGTACGACGAGGGCGACGTCCCGGTGGCGACGGGCGGCTGGCGCTCCCAGGAGGCCAACGAGGAGAACTACCGGGACGGGGACGCCGAGCTGAAGCGGATGTTCGTGATCGAGCAGATGCGCGGGCGGGGGCTGGCCCGCCGCATCCTGGCCGCGCTGGAGGCGGACGCCCGCGCGGCGGGCCGGACGCGGATGGTGCTGGAGACCGGGACCAAGCAGCCGGAGGCCGTGGCGCTGTACCTCTCCAGCGGGTACGAGCGGTGCGAGAGCTTCGGCTACTACCGCTTCCACGAGAACAGCCTCTGCTACGCCAAGAAGCTCTAGGACCCGTCTTCGATCCCCCGTCTGCCCTACGGGCGACGACGGGGGATCGAAGACAGGCCCTATGCCCGCAGGAACGCCAGCACCGCCAGCACCCGCCGGTGGGTGTCGTCGGCCGGCGGCAGGTCCAGCTTGGCCAGGATGGAGCCGATGTGCTTGCCGACGGCCGCCTCGGACACCACCAGCGCCCGGGCGATCGCACCGTTGGACCTGCCCTCCGCGACCTGCGCCAGCACCTCCCGTTCGCGCGGGGTGAGCCGGGCCAGCGGATCCCGGCGGCGGCGCAGCAGCTGCCGCACCACCTCGGGATCGACGACCGCGCCGCCGCGGGGCGCCCCGGATCGCGCCGGCGGCCCCGGCGCCCGGCCTACGCCGCCAGCGTCTCGTCCTCGCGGGAGACGCTCGTACGGCCGGTGTACTGCTCAAGCAGCGTGTCCGCCGTGCGCAGCGCCTGCTCGGCGGTGCGGGCCCCGGTCATCACGCACAACGTGTAGGTGACGTCCTCAAGGGCCTTGCTCGTGCGGCCGGTGGGGTGTACGTCGTGGTCGATGCGCGCCTGGGCGAACCGGGCCAGCACCGCGCGCAGCTCCTTCTCCGCCGGAATGATCATGATGTTCCCTCTCCCTCACCGGGCCCCGTCCGAGGGGCACCGCAAACCCTTGAGCAGTACGTCGGATGCCCCTCATCGGCGGTTTCACGCTTCCCGCGAAAGCCTCGGTCGCCGTGGGCCTCGACGGGTGGGACGGCTAGCAGGCGGCGGCTTCCTCCACCGTCTCCCGCATCGTGAGGACGCTGTCGACCCCGGTCAGCCGCAGGAGCCGCAGCACCTGCGGCGTCGGCGCGGCCACACGGAAGTCCGCCGCCTGGTGGGTGAGGATCAGCAGATTCAGCAGCGTGGAGTCCGCGAAGGTGATGCCCGAGGCGTCCAGGACCACCCTCGGCCCCTTCTCGACCGCGGCGCCCAGCGCTTCCGCCAGGGGCCCGATCGTGGACGCGTCGTAGGCGCCTCGCGCTCCGACGACCCAGGCGCCGCGCCATTCGTACGGCGCCACCGCGGTCCCGTCCGCCGTCCGCGGGCGGCTTCCTTCGCCCTGGTCCACGTACTCTGCTGTCGCTTCGTTCAATGACACCCTCGGGTCCCTCCAGCGTTCCCCCGAGACAAGATGAACATGCCCCTCGTTGCGCGAAAAGTATGTCATGCATTTAGCGTCCGGCAAAGAGCGTCCCTAAAATGCTGCGCATGGTTCCAGTGCCTGAATCTCACTCCGGGTGGACGTTCGTCACCAACCACGCCCGTGTACTGGCGGTCATCGCCGACAACCCCAACGTCCGGATCCGCGACATCGCCGCTCACTGCCGGCTCACCGAGCGCGCCGTCCAGCGGATCATCTCCGACCTCGAGCAGGACGGTTACCTCTCCCACACCCGCGACGGCCGCACCAACACCTACCGCGTCCAGCCGGACAAGGTGCTGCGCCATCCGGCGGAAGCGGGCCTGACCGTGGCGTCCCTGCTGTCCCTGCTGGTGCGGGACGAGACCGACCGCGCGCCCCGGCCCAGCGACCAGCTGCCCCGCCTGGCCGGCAGCAACGGCGCGCTGTAACGGCGTGCCGCAACGGCGGAGCGGACGCCGGCCGCGACACCGGCCTCCGGCCTCCGCGACCGGCCGCGGCAGCGGAGCGGGAGCGAAGGACCGCCGCGCCCCTTCCGGATCCCACGGCCGCACCGGCCCGCGCGCGGCCGCCCGGCCGCACCGGCCTCACTCCTCGTCCGCCGGCACGGGCGGACCGGCTTCCCCTCCCGGCGCCGACCGCTTCCCCCGGCCCCGCACGGGCCGCACCCCGCCCCGGTCCGCGGCACGACGGGACGACGCCGTCGGCGCTCGTCCCGGACCGACCGTTTCAGGCCGCCCCGGCGGAACGGCCGGACGCATCAGGACCTCCGGCGGCGCCGTCGTCGGGACGCAGGTCGAAGATCTGGTCCAGTCCCACCATGCGCAGCACCCGCAGCGTGTGTTCCGGCACCCCGACCAGCGCGACGCCGGCCTGGGCCGCCTGCGCGCGGTTGTGGGCGACGATCAGGGCGGTGATGCCGCTGGAGTCGCAGAACTCCATCCCGGCCAGGTCCAGCACGAGGCGCTGTCCCGGCCGGAGGGTGAGGGCGACGAGCCGCTCGCGCAGCTGGCCGGCGGTGACGTAGTCGAGGTCGCCGACGATTCCCAGAACGGGACCGTCGGGGACATTTCGGGTGGTGATGTTCAACGGGCTCATGCGGTGACTCAGGTTCGGGGGGCGGGGGCGGGAGCGGGGATGCCGAGAGCGAGCAGGGCGGTGTCGTCGTCGAGGCCGTCACCGAAGGTTTCCAGCAGGTCGGTCAGGGCTTGGATCACGGCCTTCGGGGACCGGCCGGCGTGGCCTCGGGCGAAGTCGAGCAGGGCCTCGTCGCCGTAGAGCTGGGCGCGGTCCTCACCGGTACGGGCTTCGGTGAGGCCGTCGGTGTACAGCACCAGGGTGTCGCCGGGGCCGAGGAGGGCCGTGGCGGTGGTGAAGGTGGCGTCGGGCAGGGCGCCGACGAGCAGACCGCCCGGGGTCGGCAGGAAGTCGGCGGTGCCGTCGGCACGCAGGACCAGGGCCGGGGGGTGCCCGCCGGAGGCGATACGGACGGTGACCTGGCCGGAGCGGGGGTCGGGGTCGAGAACGCCGAAGATGACGGTGCAGTAGCGCGGGTCGCCGCGGGTGTAGCGCTCGTGGAGCACCTGGTTGAGCGTCGTCAGGGTCGAGACGGGCTCCGGGTCGTGCACGGCGGCGGCGCGCAGGGTGTAGCGGGTCAGCGAGGTGACCGCGGCGGCCTGGGGGCCCTTGCCGCACACATCGCCGAGGAAGAAGGCGAAGCGTGTGCCGTCGATGGGGAAGAGGTCGTAGAAGTCACCGCCGAGCCGGTCCGGGGAGGCGGTGCGGTAGTGCACGGCCGCCTCCACCCCCGGCACCGACGGCAGGGTGGCCGGCAGCAGCGACTGCTGGAGCACGGCCAGGGCGTCCTGCAACCGGAGACGGTCGGCCTCCGCCTCGGCGCGTGCCTCCTCCGCCGCCTTGCGCGCCCGCAGGAGTTCCTCCTCGTAGGCGCGGCGGTCCCGGGCGTCGAAGACGGTGCTGCGGACCAGCAGGGGGTCACCGGTGCTGCCGTACTTGACCACGGAGGAGACCAGTACCGGTATCCGGCCGCCGTCGGCCCGCTTGATCTCCAGGGCTATCCCGCTGATCTCCCCCTGCATGCGCAGCAGCGGCGCGAAGTGCGTCTCGTGGTACAGCTTGCCGCCCACGGTCAGCAGGTCGGTGAACCGCATCCGGCCCACCACGGCCTCCCGGTCCAGGCCCAGCCAGCCCAGCAGCGTCGCGTTGACCTTGGCGATGGTGCCGTCCATCAGCGTCGACAGATAGCCGCACGGCGCGCTCTCGTACAGCTCCTCGATGCTGTCCTCCAGAAGCGAGGCGAACGTCGCGTCCGCTGCCCGCCCGTCGTCGGCGTCACAAGGGTCCGGCTGCTGCCCGGTGCGGCACATCACCGCAGGCGCGCCAGGAAGTCGGTGATCGCTTCGTTGGTCGCCTCCGGCGCGGACAGGTGGGGGCAGTGCCCCGTGGCGTCGAGCGTGACCAGCTCCGCCCCGGGGATCATCCGGTGGACGAAGGCGCCGACCTCCCGGGGGGCGATGACGTCCTGGAGGCACTCGAGCACCAGCGTCGGCACGTCCACACTCTTCAGGTCGTCCCGCGAGTCCGACAGGAACGTGGTCCGGGCGAAGACGCTCGCCATGGCCGGGTCCGTGGCGCAGAAGCTGTTCTTCAGTTCCTCGCCCAGCTCGGGCCGGTCCGCGTTGCCCATGATCAGGGGTGCCATCGCCGCCGACCAGCCCAGATAGTTCGCGTCCAGGGAGGCCAGCAGTTCGTCGATGTCCTCGGCGCTGAACCCGCCCCGGTAGCCCTCGTCGTCGATGTAGCGCGGCGACGGCGCCACCATCACCAGCGCCCCGATCCGCTCCGGTGCCAGCCCGGCGGCCAGCACCCCGATCATCGCGCTCACCGAGTGCCCCACGAACACGGCGTCGCGCAGGTCGAGCGCCTCGCACACCTCGACCGCGTCACGGGCGTAGCCGTCCAGCGCCGCGTAGCGCTCCGGGGAGAACGCGGACGGATCCGAGCGGCCGCACCCCACGTAGTCGAACAGCACGACCCGGTGGTCCTCCACCAGGGCGGGCACCGTCAGCCGCCACATGTTCTGGTCGCAGCCGAACCCGTGCGCGAGCACCACCGTCCGCCCCTGCGGGTTCCCGGTGACTGTCACATTGTTCCTGCGTTCGACATCCATACCCCCACTCTCTCAGGCCGTCGCCGGATCCGGACGTCGCCCTCCTCCTCGGTGGCGCTCCCGCGGGCGCCCTCCGGTGGACTCCGCCCGCCGCGCGGCACCGCCGCCGGTCCGCTGTCCGGCTCCGCCGGTCCGCGGCCGGCCGCCCTCCCCGTTCCCCGCGAGACAGTCCGGAAACGACGAAGATCCCGCCGATCGTCGTGATCGGCGGGATCTCGTCAACCACCCTTGAACACTCAAGGACAGTCATTGCGGTGGACCTGAGGGGATTTGAACCCCTGGCCCCCTCGATGCGAACGAGGTGCGCTACCGGACTGCGCCACAGGCCCTTGCAACGAGTGAAACTTTAGCATCCCTCCGGGCCTGCTCAAAAATCCGTTCCGGAGCGGTGCCGCAGCCCACCGGGCTACTCGTTGGCGGCCTTGGGGCGGTCGCCGTCCTCGTACTGGTCGAACAGGGGGGTGCGGCCCCGCTCCCGGGAGCGGCGGGCGGACGCGGCGCGGCGTCCGCCGCGGCGGGCCGGGCCCTGCTGCCCCTCCTCGGCGGGCGGCTCGGCGGGCGGCTCGGGGCGGGCGGACGCGGCGTCCGGCTCGGCGTCGGGGACCGCGTCGTCGCCGGTCTCCTCCCGCCGCTCCGGGGCGGCGGCGCTGGAACGGGCGGAGCTCCACGCGTCGGGCGCGGTGAGGTCCACGCCGGCCGTGGCCCGGGGGGCGACCGGCGCGGTCACATACGTCGGCAGCGGCACCGGTACCGGGTCCCAGCTCTCGCCCCGCCCGGGGCGCCGCTGCCGCTCGCGCTGCTGCTGGTCGACCCACTCGGCGTGGTCGGTCTGCTCGACCAGCGCCCGCCGGTCCGCGGCCAGCGCCGACAGGCCGGGGTCGGCCTCCGCGCCGGGGGCCTCGTGCGGCTCCTCGGTGCCGGGCTCGGCGCCGGCCTCGGCCGGGGCCCGCCTGCGGGGCCGGTTGCCGCGCTCCCGCAGCCGCTGCGCGGCGGCCTCGGCCCGGCGGCGGTCCATCTGGAAGGCGAAGCGGCGCCGCTCCTGGGCCCGGAGGTAGGCGATGTACGCGCTGAGCAGCACGGCGGGCACGGCGGGCGCCCACAGGAACGCGAGCCCGCCCACCGCGGCGACCATCGCGCCGAGCGTGAAGGCGAGGAAGAGCACCACGGTGGTCCGCCGCCGGCGGGCCAGCACCTTGGTGCGCCGGGCGCGGGCCGCCGCGGCCTGGGCCGCCGCCCGGTCACCGGCGTCGCGCCGGACGGGACGCTCGTCGGCGTCCGGCTCCGGGGACGGCGAGGCCGGGGCCGGAGGGGCCGGCGGACGCACCTCCGTCCTGGTCCGGGACACGGCGAAGGCCCGGACGTCCACCGAGTCGGTGACGGCGTCCGGGTCGCCGGCGTCGGGCTCCCCCTCGTCGGCGGAGCGCGCCCGCAGGTCCTTGGCGTACCGGCGCTCCATGCCCGCCCGTCCGGACAGGAGCCGGATGGCGGTGCTGAAGCGTTCCGTCGGACGGGCCTCGTTCAGCTCGTCCTGCCTACGGAGCCACATCGGCACCAAGTAGGCGGCCCAGGCCCCGACGATGACTGCGTAGATGAGGCCGCTGCTGCTCACGCCTCACACGGTAGAGGGATGTGCGCGAGCGCATCCGCCAATTGGGCCGGTGTGTCGCACGATCTGGCTGATATTTCAAAAATTTTTTCGGACGGATGACAATTCACGAGTCCGGGTGAGTTGAATTCGAACGTTTATTCAATTCCGGATGAGTCCCGGGCGGCCCGGCCGCGGTGCCAGCGGCGCAGGAGGCCCTCCGGCACCTCCTCCGCGGTCAGCGCGAAGACGAGGTGGTCGCGCCAGGCCCCGTCGATGTGGAGATAGCGCGGCCGCAGGCCCTCCTCGCGGAATCCGAGTTTCTCCACGACCCGGCGGCTGGGGCCGTTCTCGGGGCGAATGCAGACCTCGACGCGGTGCAGGCCGACGGTGCGGAAACAGTGGTCCACGACGAGTGCCACGGCCGTCGGCATCACCCCGCGGCCGGCCACCGCCTCGTCCACCCAGTAGCCGACGTGCCCCGAGCACATCGACCCCCAGGTGATCCCGGCGACGGTCAGCTGCCCCACCAGCCGGCCCTGGTACTCGATGACGAACGGCAGCATCCGGCCCGCGTTCGCCTCGGCGCGCAGGTGGCGCACCATCTGGCGGTAGGTCGGCCGGTGCGCGGGCGGCCCGCCCGGGCCGGGCGGCGGGATGGTGGCCTCCCAGGGCCGCAGCCAGTCCCGGTTGCGCTGGTTGACCTCGCGCCAGGCCCGCTGGTCGCGCAGCTTTATGGGCCGCAGGACGATCTCGCCGTCCACCAGCCGTGCGGGCCAGGAGGGGCTGTTCAGCTCGCACCCCCGCCGTTCGGACCGCCGTTCGGTCTGGGGTGGTCGCCGCCGCGGATCTGGTCGACGGCGTGGCGCAGCAGGGGTTCCAGTACGGCCAGTCCGTCCTTCACCCCGCCGGTGGACCCGGGCAGGTTGACGACGAGGGTGCCCCGCGCCACTCCGGCCAGGCCGCGCGAGAGCGCCGCGGTGGGCACCGCGTCCCGGCCCCGCGCCCGGATCGCCTCCGCGATGCCCGGCACCTCGTGGTCGAGCACCGCGCGGGTCGCCTCGGGGGTGCGGTCGGTGGGCGACAGGCCCGTCCCGCCGGTGGTGACGATCACGTCGTACCCGGCGGTGACGCCCGCGCGCAGGGCGGCCTCGACCGGGTCGCCGTCGGGGACGACCCGGGGGCCGTCGACGTCGAAGCCGAGGCGGGCGAGGCCCTCGGCGATCAGGGGGCCGCCCTTGTCCTCGTAGATCCCGGCGGCGGCCCGGTTGGACGCGGTGACGACCAGGGCGCGGTATCCGGTACCGGATGTCATGCCCGGCTCCAGTCGCCCGACTTGCCGCCCGTCTTCTCCTCCACCCGTACGTCCGTGATGACCGCTCCCTTGTCGACCGCCTTCACCATGTCGATCACGGTGAGCGCGGCGACGGAGACGGCGGTGAGCGCCTCCATCTCGACGCCCGTGCGGTCCGTGGTCCGCACGGTGGCCACGATCTCCACGGCGTCGTCCGCGACCGACAGGTCCAGTGTCACACCCGACACCGACAGCGGGTGGCACAGCGGGATCAGGTCGGGGGTGCGCTTGGCGCCCATGATGCCCGCGATCCGCGCGGTGGCCAGGGCGTCGCCCTTGGGGACGCCCTGGCCGCGCAGCAGCTCGACGACCTCGGGGGCGACCAGGACGCGTCCGCTGGCGCGGGCGGTGCGGGCGGTGACGGCCTTCTGGGAGACGTCGACCATACGGGCGGCGCCCGCCTCGTCGAGGTGGGTGAGTCGGTCCTGCGTGCTCATGCTGTGTGGCGCTCCCGGTCCGGGCCCGGCGCGGTGCGCCGCGCGGGGCCAGTTGTGCGCGACACGGTACTCCTCCGCCGGTCGGCGCACCCGGGCAGGACCGCCCGCCGGACCCGCTCAGCCGAGCAGGACGACCTCGACCTCGGTGCCGGGCTCGACGCTCTCCACGTCCTCGGGTACGACGATCAGCGCGTCGGCGTGGGCGAGCGCGGCCACCAGGTGCGATCCGGCGCCGCCGACCGGGGTGACCGAGCCGTCGGCGCACCTGCCGCGCAGGAACTGGCGGCGGCCCTTCGGCGAGGTGAGGGCCTTGTCGGCGGTGAGGGCCGCCGTGGTGCGGGGGCGGTGGACGTCCGGGAGGCCCATGAGGGCGCGGATCGCGGGGCGGACGAACAGCTCGAAGGAGACGTACGACGACACCGGGTTGCCCGGCAGGGCGAGCAGCGGGGTGTGGTCGGGGCCGACGGAGCCGAAGCCCTGGGGCTTGCCGGGCTGCATGGCGAGCTTGCGGAACTCCACGCCGCTGCCCGGCTCGTCCTCGTCGGCGACGTGGGCGAGGGCCTCCTTGACGACGTCGTAGGCGCCGACGCTGACGCCGCCGGTGGTGACCATCAGGTCGGCGCGGACGAGCTGGTCCTCGATGGTGGAGCGCAGGGTCTCGGCGTCGTCGGCGACGGCGCCGACGCGGTAGGCGATGGCTCCGGCGTCGCGGGCGGCGGCGGTGAGGGCGAAGCTGTTGGAGTCGTAGATCTGGCCGTGGGTCAGCTGCTCGTCGGGCTGGACGAGTTCGCTGCCGGTGGACAGGACGACCACGCGGGGGCGGGGGCGGACGCGGACCCGGCCCCGGCCGATCGCGGCGAGCAGGCCGAGCTGGGGCGGGCCGAGGACGGTGCCGGCCCTCAGGGCGCGGTCGCCGGCCCTGACGTCGCTGCCGGCCGCGCGGACGTGCGCGCGGGCCTCGGCCGGGCGGTACACGTACACCTGGCCCGCGGCGCCCTCGGGGGCCGCGCTGCGGGCGCGCATCCCGGTGACCGGGCCCTGGCCGAGTCCGCCGTCGGTCCACTCGACGGGGACGACGGTCTCGGCGCCGGGCGGCAGCGGGGCGCCGGTCATGATGCGGGCGGCCTGGCCGGGGCCGACGGTGAGCTGCCCGGCGGCGCCCGCGGCGACGTCCCCGACCACCTCCAGGCAGGCCGGGAACTCCTCGCCGGCGCCCGCGACGTCCGCGACCCGCACCGCGTACCCGTCCATGGAGCTGTTGTCGAACGGTGGCAGGGAGACCGGCACCGTGACGTCCTCGACCAGGACGCAGCCCTGGGCGTCGAGGAGGTTCAGCTCGATGGGGTCCAGGGGCCGGACCGTGGCGAGGATGTCCTCCAGGTGCTCCTCCACCGACCACAGACGGTCCTCGGCGGGACCGTCGTGCCCGTCGTGACCGTCCTGGCGGTCCTGGCCGTCGTGACGGTCCTGGCCGGCGGCGCGGGGCGCGGGGCTGCTCAACGTCGTTACATCTCCTCGGCTACGTAACTGCGAAGCCAGGTCCGGAAGTCCGGGCCCAGGTCCTCACGTTCGCATGCGAGTCTGACAATGGCACGCAGGTAGTCGCCGCGGTCGCCGGTGTCATAGCGGCGGCCCTTGAAGACGACGCCGTGCACGGGGCCGCCGACCTTCTCGTCGGAGGCGAGCTGCTGGAGGGCGTCGGTGAGCTGGATCTCGCCGCCGCGGCCCGGCTCGGTGCGGCGCAGTACGCCGAAGACGTGCGGGTCGAGGACGTAGCGGCCGATGACGGCGTAGCGGGAGGGGGCGTCGGCCGGCTCGGGCTTCTCGACCAGGCCGCTGACCTTGACGACGTCGCTGTCCTCGGTGGTCTCGACGGCGGCGCAGCCGTAGAGGTGGATCTGCTCGGGGGCGACCTCCATGAGGGCGATGACGCTGCCGCCGTACTGCCCCTGGACCTCGATCATGCGCTGGAGCAGGGGGTCGCGCGGGTCGATCAGGTCGTCGCCGAGGAGGACCGCGAAGGGCTCGTCGCCGACGTGCGGCGCGGCGGCGAGGACGGCGTGGCCGAGGCCCTTGGGGTCTCCCTGGCGGACGTAGTGGATCATCGCGAGGTCGCTGGACTCCTGCACCTTGGCCAGCCGGTCCGCATCGCCCTTCTTCTGCAGGGCCGACTCCAGCTCGTAGTTGCGGTCGAAGTGGTCCTCCAGGGGGCGCTTGTTGCGGCCCGTCACCATGAGGACGTCGTCGAGACCGGCGGAGACGGCCTCCTCGACCACGTACTGGATCGCCGGCTTGTCCACGACCGGCAGCATCTCCTTGGGAGTGGCCTTGGTGGCCGGCAGGAACCGGGTGCCCAGACCCGCTGCTGGAATGACAGCCTTGCGGATCCTGGAGTGCGACTGAGTCATGCCGCCACCATATCCGCTGCCTTCGCAGGGAATCAGCACCTGCGGAGAGATCGTGCTCATATGAGCACATTGGAACAGTACGGGAGCGATCTTGACCGGGACCGGACGCGCCGACGAGCCTGACAAGCGTGTGTTGCGGCGCGAAGTCCTCGCGGTGAGGAACAGGTTGACCGCTGATGAGCTGCGGGTTACGGCGGAGGCGTTGGCCGGGCGGGCGCTCGGGCTGCCGGAGCTGGCACGGGCCCGCACGGTGGCGGCGTACGTCTCGGTGGGCACCGAACCGGGCACCCGCCCGCTGCTCGACGCGCTGTGCGGGCGCGGGGTGCGGGTACTGCTGCCGGTGCTGCTGCCCGACGGCGACCTGGACTGGGGCGCGTACACCGGGGCGGGGGCCGGGGAGGGGGCGCTCGCGCGCGTGCGGCACGGCGGGCGGATGGAGCTGCTGGAGCCCGCCGGGCGGCGGCTGGGCCCGGAGGCGGTGACGGAGGCCGACGTGGTGCTGCTGCCGGGTCTGGCGGTCGACGGGGACGGCATGCGGCTGGGGCGCGGCGGCGGCTCCTACGACCGGGTGCTGGCGCGGCTGGAGCGGGCGGAGCGGGCGGGGGCGGGGGCGCGTCCGGTGCTGGTGGTGCTGCTGTACGGCGGCGAGGTCGTCGCGCGGGTCCCGCGGGAGCCGCACGACCGGCCGGTGGACGCGGTGGTCACGCCGGAGGGGGCACGGCGGTTCCGCTGAGCGCTTTGGGCTCCCCGGGCTCCCCGGGTTTCCTTAGCGTCCTGAGCGGCTTGAGCGCCTTGAGCGCCTTGAGCGCCTTGAGCGCCTTTTGGAGAGCGCCTTTTGGAGAGCGCCTTTTGGAACAAGGGAAGAACGGCCTGGAACACGGGAACGGCCTCCACGCGCGCGTGGAGGCCGTTCCCGTCGTGGTCGCCGCTACGGCTTGAGCACCAGGGTGTCGCTCGTGCTCTTGTCGACCGCCTTCTCGGTGAACGACCAGGGCAGCAGCTCGCCCTCGGCCCACTTCTCGGTCTGGTCGGTGTAGTGGGCGCTGAAGGCGTGCCCGGAGGCTCCGGAGAGGTTGATCCACCGCGACTTGTCGAGGTCGTCGAGGTTGACCACCATCCGCATGGACGGCACCCAGAGCACTCCGTAGCCGCCGGCCGCGTTCCAGCCGGTGGCGTTGACGGCGGCCTGGCCGCCGCTCAGCTCCCAGGGGCCGCGGTTGAGGGCGTACTTCAGGAAGCCGGGACCGTCGGTGCCCAGGGTCTGGTTCTTCAGGAACAGGCGGTGCAGCCTGCCCCAGCTCCAGGTGTCGATGTCCTTGCCGAGCTTGGCGGTCAGCTCCCAGCGGGCGTCGACCATGGCGCGCTTGAACAGGTCGTCGCGGTTGTGGTCGGCGCCCTTGCGGGTGCCGTTCGCGGGCGTCGTCCACCAGTCGCTGTCGGTTTCGTCCATCAGCGTGCGGACCACCTCGAACCAGCGGTCGCCGCCGTCCGGCTGGGCCTGGTCGGCCTCGCGCTGGCCGCACTCGCGGACCTTCTGCGTCTCGTCGGCGGGGCCGGTGGTGCTGACCGGGTCGACCCACAGGCACTGGCCCTTGACCCGCAGCTCCTTGGGCAGCTTGTTGCCGAAGGCCAGCTTGACGATGCTGCGCCAGGTGGCGTTGAAGTAGGCGGCGGCGGCCGAGTCGGCGTCCTGGGTGTAGTCCCAGCCCTCCAGCAGCTTCTGCGCCTCGCGGACGTCCTCGTCGTCGACGTCGATCTTCAGCAGCGTGGGCACCAGCAGCTTGGCGATCTCGCTGCTGTTGTCCAGCTGCATCTGGCGCATGTCGTCGGTGGAGACCTTGCCGCCGTCCTTGATCTTCGCCTCGATCAGGGAGGCGATCCGCTGGCTGCGGGTGCCGTAGCCCCAGTCCGTGGTGAGGGTGTACGGGTAGGCGTCCTCGTCGACGACGGCCTGGTTGGCGGTGACGATGTAGCCGCGGTCGGGGTCGTACTCGTAGGGCAGCTCGTCGTCCTCGACGTACGTGCCGGTCCAGCGGTAGTCCGGGTCCCAGCCGGGCGCCGGGAGCGAGCCGTCGTGGCCGTCGGCGCGGACCGGGATCCGGCCGGGCAGGGTGTAGCCGATGTGGCCTTCGGTGTCGGCGTAGACCAGGTTCTGCGAGGGCACGTCGAACTTGGCCGCCGCGGCGCGGAACTCGCTCCAGTCCCCCGCGCGGTCGATCTCGAAGACGGCGTCCATGGTGGTGCCGGCCTCCAGCGCGGTCCAGCGCAGGGCGACGCCGTAGCCGTCGCCGCGGTCGGGCGCGGCGGCGTCGACGGTGGCCTTCTTGCCGACCTTGACCAGTTCGTCGTCGCGGTCGGAGAGCAGGGGCCCGTTGTTGGTCTCGCGGACCACGATCTTCTTCGACGTGCCGCCGGCGACCTTGATGGTCTCCTCGCGCGTCTTGAAGGGGACCACCTTGCCGTCGTACTGGTACCCGTCGCCGGTGATCTTCTCCAGGTAGAGGTCGGTGGCGTCGACGCCGGAGTTGGTCAGGCCCCAGGCGATCTCCTGGTTGTGTCCGATTATCACGCCGGGCATGCCCGCGAAGGTGTAGCCGGTGACGTCGTACTGGCACTTGGCCGAGACGCTGCGGCAGTGCAGGCCCATCTGGTACCAGACCGAGGGCAGCGACGGGGACAGGTGCGGGTCGTTGGCCAGCAGCGGCTTGCCGGTGATGGTGTGCTCGCCGGAGACGACCCAGGAGTTGGAGCCGATGCCGTCGCCGTTCACGCCGACGGCGGTGGGCAGGTCGTCCAGGACGTCCTGGAGGCCGGAGAGCTGGCTCTGCAGCACCGAGGTGCCGGAAGTGCCGGAGGTGCCGGAAGTGCCGGAGGTGCCGGAAGTGCCGGAGGCGGTGCCCGCCGCGTCGGAGACGGCCGTGCCCGCCGTGCCCGCCGTGCCCGAACTGTCGCCCGTGCCGCTGTCGCCGCCCGCGAAGGTGCCCGTCAGCTCGTCGTACTGGCCTTCCTGGACGATCGCCTTGTTGCGGTCGTACGGGTAGTCCGGGTACAGGTCGGCGATCTGCTCGGGGCCCAGGCGGCTGGTCATCAGGGCGCGGTCGATCTCGTCCTGCATGTTGCCGCGCAGGTCCCAGGCCATCGCCTTGAGCCACGCGACGGAGTCGACCGGGGTCCACTCCTCGGGCCGGTAGTCGTTGGTGAAGCCCAGGGCGGCGTACTCCAGGGAGATGTCCGCGCCGTCCTTGCCCTTCAGGTAGGCGTTGACCCCCTTGGCGTACGCCTGGAGGTACTTCTTCGTGGAGTCCGAGAGCGTCTCCTCGTACTCCTTCTCCGCCACCCGGTCCCAGCCCAGCGTGCGCAGGAACTCGTCGTTCTCGACCTGGCCCTTGCCGAACATCTCCGACAGGCGCCCCGAGGTCATGTGCCGGCGCACGTCCATCTCGTAGAACCGGTCCTGCGCCTGGACGTACCCCTGCGCCATGAACAGGTCCGCGTCGGAGGAGGCGTAGATCTGCGGGATGCCGTAGGAGTCGCGCTTGACGTCGACGGGTCCCGACAGGCCGTCCAGCGTGATCGATCCCTTGGTCTGCGGGAAGGAGGCCCGGACGGTGCTGATCGACCAGTACGCCCCGTAGGCGAGGCCACCGATGACGGCCAGCACCAGCACGAGGACCATCAGTTTGGCTCTGCGCCCCTTCTTCCTCGCGGACTTGGCGGACCGGTGGCCCGAAGAGGCGGTGTTGGTGGGGGGCATCGCTGTCCTTGCTGTCCTAACACGAGCGGCAGGGGCTGGCTGTGCTTTCTACTGCGCTGTCTACTGCGCTTCCTGGTGACTGAACGCTGGAGCAACCATAGGCGCAGGGCTCGCCCGGCCTTGACGCGGAGTCGGGAACGGGCGTGGACGGGCGTTCGATCATGCCAAGGCGTGCGTCAAGAAAGCGTCAAGAGTTAGGTAAGGTAACGAAGTAGTTGGCTTCGATGGACCCGTCCACAGGCACCGTCCCGTCCGCCGCGTCACCGCGTGCGCGGCGTCGGCCGCCTTTGCGGCGTCGGTCACATCGGCAACACACCGGCCACACCCGCAGTATCCGCCGCACCCGCCACACCGGCCGCACACGCAGCATCCGCCACACCCGCGCGACACCGGTCGCACACGCACCATCGCCGCGTCCGCGACATCGGTCGCAAGTGCAACATCCGTCATAAGTGCAATATCCGTCACCACCGCGACATCCGCCGTAAGCGCAATACCCGTCATCCTGTGACATCCGTCGTAAGTACAACATCCGTCACTACTGCGACACCGGTCACATCCGCATCACCTGCCGGAAGGAACGGCCCCTGACTGTCCATCACCTCAACCAGCTCCTGCTCGTCTGCTCGCTCGTCCTGCTCATCGCCGTCGCGGCGGTCCGGATCTCCTCGCGCAGCGGGCTGCCCAGCCTGCTCGTCTACCTGGCGATCGGCATGGCCATGGGCCAGGACGGCATCGGTGACGTCAAGTTCGACAACGCCGAGCTGACCCAGGTCATCGGATACGCCGCCCTGGTCGTGATCCTGGCCGAGGGCGGCCTCGGCACGAAGTGGAAGGAGGTGGGACCCGCCCTGCCGGCCGCCTCCGCGCTGGCCCTGGCCGGCGTCGCCGTGAGCGTCGGCGTCACCGCGGCGGGCGCCCATTACCTGACGGGGCTGGAGTGGCGGCAGGCATTGATCATCGGGGCGGTGGTGTCCTCGACGGACGCCGCGGCCGTCTTCTCCGTGCTGCGCCGCATCCCCCTGCCCGCCCGCATAACGGGCACCCTGGAGGCCGAGTCCGGGTTCAACGACGCCCCGGTGGTCATCCTGGTGGTCGCCTTCTCCACGGCCGGTCCGATCGAGCACTGGTACGTCCTGGTCGGCGAGATCGCCATGGAACTGGCCATCGGCGCGGCCATCGGACTGGCGGTGGGCTGGCTGGGCTCCTGGGGGCTGAGGCACGTCGCGCTGCCCGCCTCCGGTCTCTACCCGATCGCCGTGACGGCCATCGCCGTCGCGGCCTACGCGGCCGGTGCCCTGGCGCACGGCAGCGGCTTCCTCGCCGTGTACCTGGCCTCCATGGTGATGGGCAACGCCAAGCTGCCGCACTGGCCGGCCACCCGCGGGTTCGCCGACGGGCTCGGCTGGATCGCCCAGATCGGCATGTTCGTCCTGCTCGGCCTGCTGGTCACCCCGCACGAACTGGGCGACGACATCCTGCCCGCCCTCGTCATCGGCCTGGTGCTCACCATGGTGGCCAGACCGCTGAGCGTCGTGCTGTGCCTGCTGCCGTTCCGGGTGCCCTGGCAGGAGCAGACCCTGATGTCCTGGGCGGGGCTGCGCGGCGCGGTGCCCATCGTGCTGGCCACCATCCCCATGGTGCAGGGCGTCGACGGCAGCCGGCGGATCTTCAACATCGTCTTCGTCCTGGTCGTCGTCTACACGCTGGTCCAGGGGCCGACGCTGCCCTGGCTGGCCCGCAAGCTCAGCCTGGGCGGCGGTTCCGGGGCGGCCGACCTCGGCATCGAGTCGGCGCCGCTGGAGCGGCTGCGCGGGCACCTGCTCTCCGTGGCGATCCCCGAGGGGTCGAGGATGAGCGGCGTGGAGGTGGCCGAGCTGCGGCTGCCGGCCGGGGCCGCCGTCACCCTCGTCGTGCGCGACGGCACCTCCTTCGTGCCGTCGCCCTCGACGGTGCTGCGGCTCGGGGACGAGCTCCTGGTGGTCGCCACCGACCCGGTACGGGACGCCACCGAGAAGCGGCTGCGCGCGGTCGGCCGGGGCGGCAAGCTGGCCGGGTGGCTGGGGACGGGCGAGGCGGGGGACCGGTCCGGGTGACGGCGTCGGGAGCGCGCCGGAGGGCGCCCGGGGCGCCCGGGGCGCCCTCGCCGGTGGGTTCGTCCGGCGCCCTCGCCAGCGAGTTCGGTGAGTCCGTCCGGTGAGTCCGTCCGGTGGGTTCGTCCGGTGGGTTCGTCCGGTGGGTTCGTCCGGCGCCCTCGCCAGTGAGTTCGGTGAGTCCGTCCGGTGGGTCCGTCCGGTGGGTTCGTCCGGGAGGTTCCTGGCAGTGGCCCCTGTATACCCGCTGTATACAATGGGCCGGTCACCTGATCGAACCAACTCTGCCTGATGCAGAGCTGGCGCGACCGTATGGCGGCCGGGCTGCGCCTGTTCGACGGCTCCGGTATCTACCGCAGTCCGCGCAAGAGGACAGCTCTCGGCGCCCGTACCGCCCTTCCCCGGGGGAGCGCCACCAGGCGGCAGAAAGGCACGGGCCGTGGCACCCACGGTCACCGAGTCGAAGACGGCGCGAGAGTCGCGGCGGCGCCCGGGATACGGGCGGCTGCTGCGTACCCGCGGCGCCTGGACCTTCCTGGTCCCCGGCTTCGCCGCCCGCCAGCCCTTCGCGATGCTGACGATCTCCATCGTCCTCCTCGTCCAGCACACCACCGGCTCCTACGGGGCCGCGGGCGCCGCCGCGGCCGTCACCGGCGTCTCCATGGCGCTGTTCGCCCCCTACAGCGGGCGGCTCGCCGACCGTCACGGGCAGCGCGCCGTCCTCGTCCCCGGCGTTCTGGTCCATGTGCTGTCGGGCCTGGCCCTGACCGGGCTGGCGCTGGCGGACGCGCCCCTGTGGGCGCTGTTCGCGGCGGCGGTGCCCACCGGCGCCTCGGTGCCGCAGATCGGACCCATGGTCCGCGCCCGCTGGGCCGTGCGGCTCAAGGGGTCGCCCCTGATGTCCACCGCGGCGGCCTTCGAGTCCGTCACCGACGAGCTCACCTTCGTCGTCGGCCCGCTGCTGGCCACCGCCCTGTGCACGGCCCTGCACCCGGCCGCCGGACTGGTCACGGAGGCCGCGCTGACCCTGCTGGGCGGCCTGCTCTTCGCCGCGCAGAAGCGCACCCAGCCACCGGTCGGCGCGGACGGCACCGGCGGCACTGACGGCACCGGCCGCGCTGACGGCTCCGGCGGCACTGACGGCTCCGGGCAGAACGGCGGGCACGCGCGCGTGGAGCACGTTCCGGCGCTGCGCGTCCCCGGAGTGCGGGTGCTGGCCGTGGCCTTCCTGGGCATCGGTTCCGTCTTCGGCGGCATGCAGGTCGCGCTCGCCGCGTTCACCGAGTCGATCGGCGAGCCCGGCCTGAACGGCGTCCTGTACGGCGTCTTCGCCGCGGGCAACATGCTCTCCGGCGTCGTCTGCGGCGCCGTCGCCTGGAAGGCGGCCCCGCGGCGACGCCTCCTCGTCGGCTACACCGCCCTGGCCCTGACCGCCTCCGGCCTGTGGGCCGCGCAGTCCGTGCCGCTCCTCGCGGGCCTCGGCCTGCTCGTCGGCGCGTGCATCGCGCCCACCCTGATCACCGGTTACACCCTCGTCGAGTCCCTGGTCCCGGCCGGGGCGCGCACCGAGGCGTTCACCTGGCTGACCGGCGCCGTCGCCCTCGGCCAGGCGACCGCCGTCACGGTCGCCGGGCAACTGGAGGACCGGGTCCGGGAAGGCGCCGGGTTCCTGGTGCCGATGGGGGGCACGGTGCTCGCCCTGGCGACCCTCGTGGCGCTGCGGTCCCGGCTGACGGCACGGCCGCCCGGGCGGACCGCGGCACGTGGCGTCGGTCACCGCGAGCCCGCCGCAGTGGACTGATCCCGAGGAATACGTCACTATGGACCGTCGTTAGCACTCATCGAGTGAGAGTGCCAGGAGGAAGACAGTGCCGACGTACCAGTACCAGTGCACCGAGTGCGGCGAGGGCCTCGAGGCGGTGCAGAAGTTCACCGACGACGCCCTCACCGAGTGCCCCGCCTGCGCCGGGCGCCTGAAGAAGGTCTTCTCGGCCGTCGGCATCGTCTTCAAGGGCTCCGGTTTCTACCGCAACGACAGCCGCGGCTCGTCGTCCAGCAGTTCCCCGGCGTCGTCCGCCAAGTCGGCGTCCTCCGAGACGAAGTCGTCCTCGTCGTCCTCCGACAGCAAGTCGTCGGGCACGAGCGCCTCCTCCAGCAGCAGCTCCGCCGCCTGAGGAACCCTCTGCGCGCAGCACCCCGCCGTCGGCCCGACGGCGGGGTCCTCGGCGTCGGCGGGGGCGGCTAGGGTGCGCTTCATGGCGAACAAGGCGAACGCCGAGATCGGCGTGATCGGCGGCTCCGGTTTCTACTCGTTCCTCGACGACGTGACCGAGGTCCGGGTGGACACGCCGTACGGGGCGCCCAGCGACTCCCTCTTCGTCGGCGAGGTGGCCGGCCGGCGGGTCGCCTTCCTGCCCCGGCACGGCCGCGGCCACCATCTGCCGCCGCACCGGATCAACTACCGCGCCAACCTGTGGGCCCTGCGCTCCGTCGGTGTGCGCCAGATCCTCGGCCCCTGCGCGGTCGGCGGGCTGCGCCCCGAGTACGGGCCCGGGACGCTGCTCGTGCCCGACCAGTTCGTCGACCGGACCAAGTCGCGGATCTCCACCTACTTCGACGGACTGCCGCTGCCCGACGGCACCCTGCCCAACGTGGTGCACGTGTCGCTGGCCGACCCGTACTGCCCCGCCGGGCGGTCCGCCGCGCTGGGGGCGGCGCGGGGACGGGGCTGGGAGCCGGTGGACGGCGGCACCCTCGTCGTGGTCGAAGGGCCGCGTTTCGGGACCCGCGCCGAGTCGCTGTGGCACCGGGCGCAGGGCTGGTCGGTGGTGGGCATGACCGGCCATCCGGAGGCCGCGCTCGCCCGCGAGCTGGAACTCTGCTACACGACGCTGACCCTCGTCACCGACCTCGACGCGGGTGCCGAGACCGGCGAG
The DNA here is from genome assembly GCF_054956795.1 of Streptomyces sp. SYSU D01066-1. Classification (NCBI taxonomy): domain Bacteria; kingdom Bacillati; phylum Actinomycetota; class Actinomycetes; order Kitasatosporales; family Streptomycetaceae; genus Streptomyces; species Streptomyces sp. SYSU D01066-1. Next base: position 208,308 of record NZ_JBUDHV010000004.1, read on the forward strand.
GGCGTCTCCCACGACGAGGTGCTGCGGGTGTTCGCCGCCAACGTGGACCGGTTGCGCGGTGTCCTGTTCGACACGGTGGCCGCGCTGCCGGCCGACGGGGCGCGGGACTGCGCGTGCGGGCGGGCCCTGGGCGGGACGGATCCGGGGATCGTACTGCCGTGACACCGGGCGGCGAGCCCGCCGCGCGGTGACGGAACGCCCCCTTCGGGTGAGCGAGTTTTCCACAACCCGCCGGTAGTCCACGGGCTGCGGCGGGCTCCGACGTGAGGCCTCATCGTGGTGTCCGCAAGCCGGTCCCTCGTCGCAGGTGGTGGTCACCGTGTCCTACACGCGCTTCTCCCCTTCCTTCCCTTCTTCGCCGTCTCCTTCCTCCTCTTCCTTCCCTTCGGCGTCTTCTTCGTCCTCCTCACCTTGGCCCGTTTCGTCACCTTCTCCCGCTTCATCGCCTTCGTGGGCTTTGCGGGCTCCTGCCTCCTCGCCTGCTCCGCCTTCGTCGTCCGCTTCTCCCCCTCCGGTTCTCTCCTCCCCCGCTCCCCGTCCGCCGGGGACGGACGCCCCGCCCACGTGCGAGGTGCCGCACTTCGCGCCGGTACGGGTGCGTGGCGGACGCCACCAGTTGCACCGGTTGCTACGGCACCGGCGGCGTGCCGTGGCCGCCGGGCTGGCCGTCACCGCCGCCGCCCTGCTGGCCGCGGGCCCGCACACGGCCGCCGACACCGGCGACGGCCGGCGTGCCCGGGGGCATCCGGTGACCGGTCAGCCGCCGCAGCGTCCCGCCCCGCGGATGGTGTCGGCGCCGGTGCGGATCGCCGACGGGGAGACGGTGCGGCTGCTCCGGCCCGGCGACCGCGTCGACGTCGTGGCGTCCGGGGCCGGTGACGCGGGCGGTGCTGCCTCGGTGATCGCCCGGGGCGCGCGGGTGACCGAGGTGCCGGAAACACTGGATCCGGGTGATAGCGGCGGTGCCGGCGGGGTGAGCGGGGCCGGTGGGGCACTGGTCGTGCTCTCGGTGCCGCGGGACACGGCGGCCCGGCTGGTCGGCGCGGGGGCCGAGTCCCGGCTGGCGGTGACCCTGTGCTGAGTCCGGCGTGGCTGACCTCGTCACGCCTCTCGCGCGGATGGCCCGATTGGACAGGGCGGCCCAACGCTGACGTAGGTTGCGGAGCGTTTTGTTCCACGAGCTGTTCATGCGAGGAGTGCGCCCGAGGTGAGCGAGAAGAAGCCGAGTGTCTGGCAGGGCTTCAAGACCTTCCTGATGCGCGGGAACGTCATCGACCTGGCCGTTGCGGTGGTCATCGGCGCCGCCTTCACCAACATCGTGAACTCGGTGGTGAAGGGGGTCATCAACCCGCTCGTCGGGGCGTTCGGCACCAAGAGCCTGGAGCACTACAGCTCGTGCCTGAAGGCCCCCTGCGAAGTGGCGGACGACGGCACGGTCACCAGCGGTATCCCGATCATGTGGGGCTCCGTCCTCGGCGCCACGCTCACCTTCCTGATCACCGCGACCGTCGTCTACTTCCTGATGGTCCTGCCCATGTCGAAGTACCTGGCCCGGCAGGAGGCCCGCCGCAAGGCCAAGGAGGGCACGCAGGAGGTCATCGAGGTGACCGAGCTGGAGGTGCTGAAGGAGATCCGGGACGCGCTGATCGCACAGCGCGGGTCGGGGCACGACCAGCGGTAGGCCGGCCGTCGGCACGGCGGTCACCGGTGCGCCGGTCACCGGTGCGCCGGTCACCTCGGGCCGGTCCGGGTACCGGTCACCTCGGGCCGGTCCGGGTACCGGTCACCTCGGGCCGGTCCGGATGCCGGTAGGGGTGCTCAGAGGTGGTGCGGTGGCTTCTCGTCGAGGAAGCGCTTCAGATCGCCCGCCGCGTCACCCTCGGCCAGCCGCTCACCCCACCCGCGGTCGGTGTCGTCCGAGGACTGCTGGTCCAGCGGATCGTCGAAGATCAGCGCGGGCTTCGGCGCTCGGGGCTCGGAGGCGGGGTCGGGGGCGGGGGTGGGGGTGGGGGCGGTGCTCATGCGTCCAGGGTACGGCGCCCGCGCTGGACGACACTGGCGTCATGACAGTTGACGCATTGACGGACGTCACCGGTGTGCGGGTGGGCCATGCGACGCGGATCGGCGACGGGTGGCTCACGGGTACGACGGTCGTGCTCGCGCCGGAGGGCGGTGCGGTCACCGCGGTGGACGTGCGCGGCGGCGGACCCGGCACCAAGGAGACCGACGCGCTCGATCCGCGCAACGTGGTGCAGAAGGTGGAGGCCATCGTCCTGACCGGCGGCAGCGCCTACGGCCTGGACGCGGCGTCGGGTGTGATGGCCTGGCTGGAGGAGCGGGGACGGGGCGTGCGCGTCGGGCCGCACCCCTCGCACGTGGTGCCGGTCGTGCCGGCCGCCTGTGTCTTCGACCTGGGGCGCGGCGGTGACTTCCGGGCCCGGCCGGACGCGGCGACCGGTCGGGCGGCGGTGGAGGCGGCTGCCGCGAGCGCGCCGGGGGCCGTCGTGGCCGAAGGGTGCGTCGGTGCCGGTACGGGGGCCGCGCTGGGTCTGCTGAAGGGCGGGGTCGGCACCGCGAGCACCGTCGTGGACTCGGGGTTCACGGTGGCGGCGCTGGTGGTGGCCAACGCGGCGGGGTCGGCGCTGGATCCGGAGAGGGGGGTGCTGTACGGGGAACTGCTGGACGGACGTGCGGAGTATCCGGCGGCGGAGGTGCGGGAGGCCGCGCGGCGGCGCCTGGCCGAGGCGGCGGAGAGGAACACGCTGCCGCCGCTGAACACGACGCTCGCCGTCGTCGCCACGGACGCCGGCCTGTCCAAGGCGCAGGCCCAGAAGCTGGCCGGCACCGCGCACGACGGCATCGCACGGGCCGTACGTCCGGTGCACCTGCTCAACGACGGGGACACGGTGTTCGCCATGGCGACCGGGGAGTGCCCACTGGACGCCGGGCGGCCTCTCGCCCTGAACGAACTGCTGGCGGCCGGCGCGGACACGGTGACGCGCGCGATCGTACGGGCGGTACGCGCGGCCGACCCGGTGGACGGGACGGGCGGGACGTGGCCGTCGTACCGGGAGCTGTACGGGGGGGGGTGATGCAGGGGTGATGTGAGGGGGGTTGGGGGCGCGGGGAGGGCCTGGGGGGGTGGGGGCGGGGGCGGGGCCCCCACCCCCACCCCATGCGTTCGGTCGCGGTCGGGGAGCAGTGGGTGGCGCGGTGGGCCGGGGCCCGTAGGGCAGGGCCTGGGTGTGGTGCTCGTCTGGCAGACAGGCAGACAGACAGGCAGGCAGGTGGGCAGGTGGGCGAGCGGCTGTGTCCGGGTTCCCGGGGAAGGTCCCTGAGGTGGAGCCGTCGGCGTGGGCCGGGCGGTCTTCGCGTCGGCGGGCGTCGGGTCCGCCACATTGTCGCCGTTGTGTCACGCGGTGACCTCCGTCAGGAACGGCGGGAACCCCATCGGCGCGGGACCGCTCTTCTCCCACGTACTGGATACGGACCGCGTACTTCGCACGAACCTGGAGCAGCCCGTGACAACGCCGGACACAGCTAAGCGGCGGCGCGCACTGGGGGCCAGTGCCGTCCTGTTGGTCGGCGCCCTCGCCCTCACCGCCTGCGGTGGTGACGCCAGCGCCGACCCCGGCACCGACCCCAAGGGGAGCAGCGCCGAGATCTCCATCTCGGCGAAGGACGGCTCGACCGGCGCGTCGATCAACAGCACCGGCGTCGAGGTCAGCGACGGCACGCTGACCGACGTGCGCATGACGGCGGTGGAATCGGGCGCGGAGGTGCCGGGGGCCGTGGCCGGGGACGGGGCGAGCTGGAAGCCGAAGGAGCGGCTGGAGCGCGGGACGGAGTACCGGATCACGGCGGTGGCGAAGGCGGACGACGGCAAGAGGCTCACCGCCGACTCGACCTTCACCACCGTCTCCGAGGAGAACAGCTTCATCGGCACGTACACGCCGGACGGCGGGACGACGGTGGGTGTCGGCATGCCGGTGTCGTTCACGTTCGACAAGGCGATCACCGACAAGAAGGCCGTGCAGTCGGGCATCGAGGTCACCTCCAGCAGCGGACAGAAGGTGGTCGGGCACTGGTTCGGCTCCCAGCGGCTCGACTTCCGGCCCGAGGAGTACTGGAAGGCCGGCTCGAAGGTGACGACGAGGATCGACCTGGACGGTGTCGAGGGCGCCGCCGGCATCCACGGAGTGCAGCGGAAGACCTTCACCTTCACCGTCGGCCGCTCCCAGGTCTCCACGGTCGACGCCGCCACCCAGACCATGACGGTCGTGCGCGACGGCAGCACCGTCAGGACGGTCCCGATCTCGGCGGGCAGCCCGGAGCACACCACCTACAACGGGCAGATGGTGATCTCCGAGAAGTTCGTGGAGACGCAGATGGACAGCCAGACGGTCGGGCTGGGCAACGAGTACAACATCCCGGACGTGCCGCACGCGATGCGGCTGACGACCTCCGGGACCTTCGTCCACGGCAACTACTGGTACAGCAGGGGCAATCCGCCCTTCGGCAGCCAGGGCACCAGTCACGGCTGCGTCGGCCTGGCCGACGTACAGGGCGCGCAGGGGGACACCGAGGCCGCGTGGTTCTACGACAACTCGCTCATCGGGGACGTCGTGATCGTCAAGAACTCGGCGGACAAGACGGTCGCACCGGACAACGGACTCAACGGCTGGAACATGGCATGGAGCGAGTGGATCGCCGGAAGCGCCGTCTGAGCAGCGGATTTTGAGCGTACGCGGCCCCGCGCGGGAACTTTTCGCGCGGGGCGCGTGTTTTTCATGCGTACGTTTTCCTGGTTCCCGGACATGATGTCCGATCGAGGGGCTACGGTATGCACCCACAAGGTGACATGCAGCAACGCCGGGAGAGACCTTGAGCGTTCCGTACGAGACCGCAGCGTACGAACCACCCGAGTCGCCCGAGTCTCCTCAGGAGCACCTCGCGCGACTGCTCGGCCGCGCCCTGAACTCGTTCGAACTGCCCGACGACACGCTCGACAGACTGGACTGCGCGTTGGCGCACGACGCCTCGTTGCACTCCGCGCACCACAGCGCGGGGCTGCACCGTGAGACGTACCGGCACACCTGGCTGCTCGCCGACGGCTCGGCGCTCACCCTGTGGGAGCTGGTCCACAACACGGCCCGGGGCGGCGAGGCGCGGCACGAGGTCTACGTCGACGAGGAGGAGCTGCGCACCGCCACCGCCCGGCTCGCGCTGCCCGCGGACGCGCCGGCCTTCGAGCTGCCGGTGGTGGTGCAGGTCGAGTTGTCCCCGGTGCCCGTTCCGCGTCTCGGGTATCTGTCCGAGGGCTCGGCGGACCACGCGCGCCGGCTGCTGCGCCGCGCGGAGAACGCGGACCGGCCCGGCGCGGACACCGCCGAGCGGCTGTCGACGGCGTGCGCGCACCGGATCACGCAGGCGTTCGGCCGCCCCAGCCGGGCGGGCCGCGCGGGGCTGCCCTTCTCGCTCTACGAGCACGCGTTCCTGCTGCGGGGCGGCGAGGAGGTCTCCCTCTGGGAGGTCGAGCACACGGCGACGCCCGACGGGCGGCACATGTGCGAGGTGTACGTCAGCGAGGACGCCGCCCGGCGTGCGATGGAACGGCGGGCGGCGCGGCTGTCCTGACGCCGGGCGGCAGACGGACGGACCGCGGGCGGTGGGCGGGCGGACCGTGGGCAACGGGCGGGCGGCAGACGGACGGACCGCAGGTGGCGGGCAGGCGGACCGTGGGCGGCGGGGCTGCTCCGGCGCCGCCCGGCCGGCAGAGGAACAGCGGGCGGCGTCGCCGGTGCGACGCCGCCCGTCCGGACCGGCCGTGTGCTGTGAGCGGAGGTCCCTACGCCCGCGCCGCCGCCTCCGTGGCCGCCTTAGCCTCCGTCGCCGCCTTCGTCTCCGTCGCCGCCTTAGCCTCCGTGGCCGCCGGTGCGGACGGCGCGGTGCCGTCGGTTTCCCCGGCGGTCCGCGTGCCCGGTGTCCGGGTGCGCAGGCTCTTCAGCAGGACCACCAGGGCCGTGGTGGCGCAGACGCCCGCCGCGACCGCGACCAGGTACAGCAGCGGGCTGCCGATCAACGGGACCACGAAGACACCGCCGTGCGGGGCGCGCAGGGTCGCGTCGAAGGTCATCGACAGCGCGCCGGTGAGCGCGCCGCCCACCATGGAGGACGGGATGACCCGCAGCGGGTCGGCCGCGGCGAACGGGATGGCGCCCTCGGAGATGAAGGACGCGCCCAGCACCCAGGCGGCCTTGCCGTTCTCCCGCTCGGTGGTGTCGAACAGCTTGCCGCGCACGGTCGTCGCCAGGGCCATCGCCAGCGGCGGGACCATGCCGGCCGCCATCACCGCCGCCATGATCTTCATCGCGGAGTCACTGGGGTCGGCGACCGCGATGCCGGCGGTGGCGAAGGCGTAGGCGACCTTGTTGACGGGGCCGCCGAGGTCGAAGCACATCATCAGGCCGAGCAGCGCGCCGAGCAGTACGGCGTTGGTGCCGGACAGTCCGCCGAGCCAGTCGGTCATCGCCTTCTGCGCGGAGGCGATGGGCTTGCCGATCACCACGAACATCAGGAACCCGATCACCGCGGACGAGATCAGCGGGATGACCACGACCGGCATGATGCCGCGCAGCGGGACCGGGATGCGTACCCGCTGGATCGCCAGGACGACGGCGCCGGAGAGCAGTCCGGCCGCCAGTCCGCCGAGGAAGCCCGCCTCGATCGTCAGCGCGATGGATCCGCCGACGAAGCCGGGGACGAGACCGGGCCGGTCGGCCATGCCGTAGGCGATGTATCCGGCGAGTACGGGGACGAGGAAGCCGAAGGCCACGTTGCCGATCTGGAACAGCAGCGCCGCCCAGCTGTCGGCCTGGGTCCACAGGAAGTGGTCCATGACCGAGGGCGCCTTGTTGATCTCGTAGCCGCCGATCGCGAAGCCGAGGGCGATGAGGAGGCCGCCGGCGGCGACGAACGGGACCATGTAGCTGACGCCGGACATCAGCCACTTGCGCAGCCTGCTGCCGTAGCCCTCGTGGGAGTCGCCGGTGCGCTCGACGGGTGTGGCGCCCGACGTGACCTCGCCGCGGGCCGCCTTGGCGCGGACCTCGGCGATCAGTTCGGCGGGCCGGCTGACGGCCGCCTTGACGCCGGTGTCGACGGTGGCCTTCCCGGCGAACCGGGCCTTGTCCCGTACGGCCACATCGTGGGCGAGGATGACGCCGTCGGCGGCCTCGATCAGGGCGGGGTCGAGCCGGGTGAAACCGGCCGATCCCTGGGTCTCGACGACGAGTTCGACACCCGCGTCGCGGGCCGCGTTCTCCAGTGCCTCGGCCGCCATGTAGGTGTGGGCGATGCCGGTGGGGCAGGAGGTGACGGCGACGATACGGAACGGCGCCTCACCCGTCGGTGTTCCGGAGGGCGCTTCCGACGAGGAGGTCTCCGGCGAGGAGGCTTCCGGTGTCCCTTCCCCTGCCGCGCTCCGGGACGGCTCCGGCGTCTCCTCCCCCGGCACCGCCCGGGACGGCTCCGGCGTCTCCTCCCCCCGGATCAGCGCCACCGCCGCGCCCGCGTCCTGTGCCGCCCGCAGGGCGTCCGTGAACTCGGTGTTCATCAGCTGCCGGGCGAGCGAGGACAGGATCGTCAGGTGGGCGTCGTCGGCGCCGGCCGGCGCGGCGATCAGGAAGACCAGGTCGGCCGGTCCGTCCGGCGCCCCGAAGTCGATGCCCCGGGCGCTGCGCCCGAAGGCGAGCGTCGGCTCGGTGACGTGTGCGCTGCGGCAGTGCGGGATGCCGATGCCGCCGTCGAGGCCGGTCGGCATCTGCGCCTCCCGGGCGGCCACGTCGGCGAGGAAGCCGTCCAGGTCGGTCACCCGGCCCAGTGCCGCCATCCGCTCGGCGAGCGAGCGGGCCGCCGCCTCCTTGCTGTCGGCGGACCGGTCGAGGTCGAGGTCGACCAGGTCGGCGTTGATCAGGTCGCTCATCGCGGGCTCCTTCACGGGTGTCATGACACCGGTTCCTTCAGGGGTCGGTCCGCCGGCACGTCGGCCGAGACCGTGACGGCCGCCGGGTCCAGGTCGGCGGGGGCCGGCATCACGCTGCCGGGCAGGCCGACGGCCGCCGCGCCGTGCGCGACCGCCGAGGCCAGTGCCTCGGGTCCGGTACCGCCCGCGGTCAGGAAGCCGGCGAGCGAGGCGTCACCGGCCCCCACGTTGCTGCGGACGGCGGCCACCTGGGCGGTGCCGAACCAGGTGCCCTCCTCGGACACGAGCAGCTGGCCGTCGGCGCCGAGGCTGGCCAGCACCGCCCGCGCGCCGAGAGCGCGCAGTTCCTCGGCGGCCTTGACCGCGTCCCCGACGGTGGCCAGCGGCCGGCCGACGGCCTGGGACAGTTCCCCGGCGTTGGGCTTGACCACGTCGGGACGCTCGGGCAGGGCGCGCAGCAGCGCCGGTCCGGAGGTGTCCAGCGCGATCCGGACCCCGGCGGTGTGGGCGCGGGCGACCAGTTCGGCGTACCAGGAGGGGGAGAGGCCGCGCGGCAGGCTGCCGCAGCAGGCGATCCAGTCGGCGTTGCCGGACAGGCGCCGTACGGTCTCCAGGAGGAGTTCGCGTTCGGCCGCCGACAGTTCGGGGCCGGGTGCGTTGATCTTGGTGAGGACGCCGTCCGCCTCGGCGAGGGCGATGTTGGAGCGGGTGGCCCCGGCGACCGGTACGGCCGCGACCTCGATGCCCTGTGCGTGGAGCAGGTCGGCGACGAGGGCGCCCGGTGCCCCGCCGAGCGGCAGGACGGCGACCGTGCGGCGGCCGGCGGCGGTGACCGCGCGGGAGACGTTGACGCCCTTGCCGCCGGGGTCGACGCGTTCGCCGGTGGCGCGGACGACCTCGCCCCGGTCGAGGGCGGGGACCTCGTAGGTGCGGTCCAGGGACGGGTTGGGGGTGACGGTGAGAATCATGCGCGTACCACTTCCGTGCCGCCGCGCTCGATGGCGGCGGCGTCGTCCGGGCTCAGCCCGCTGTCGGTGATCAGCAGGTCCACGTCCGGCAGACCGCCGAAGCGGGCGAAGTGCTCCTGCCCGTACTTGGTGGAGTCGGCGAGCAGCACCACGCGGCGGGCGGCGGCGACGGCGGCCCGCTTGACGGCGGCCTCGGCGAGGTCGGGGGTGGTCAGGCCGTGTGCGGCGGAGAAGCCGTTGGCGGCGACCAGGGCCACGTCGGCGCGGATCTCGCCGTACGCGCGCAGCGCCCAGGCGTCGACGGCGGCGCGGGTGCGGTGCCGGACGCGTCCGCCGACCAGGTGGAGCTGGATGCCGGGGTGGTCGGCGAGGCGGGCGGCGACGGGCAGACTGTGCGTGACGACGGTGAGCGACGCCTCGGGCGGTACGGCGGCGGCCAGCCGGGCCACCGTGGACCCGGCGTCCAGGATGACGGTGCCGTCGGCCGGCAGTTCCGCGAGGGCGGCCCCCGCGATGCGGTCCTTCTCGTCGGCGGCGGTGGTCTCGCGCTCGGCGAGGTCCGGTTCGAAGTCGAGGCGCCCGGCGGGGATCGCGCCGCCGTGCACCCGGCGGAGCAGCCCGGCCCGGTCCAGGGCCTTCAGGTCCCGGCGGATGGTCTCCGCCGTCACCTGGAACTCCTCCGCCAGCGACACCACGTCCACCCGGCCGCCGTCCCGGGCGAGCCGGAGAATCTCCTGCTGCCGCTCCGGTGCGTACATGCCCGTCTGCCTCCGATCATGCCCGAACGTGTGGTTTCGGGGGCAAGGTTATGTCCGAAAGTCCGGAAAGTAAACAGGGTCGGGCATGTTCGGGCACGTACGGGCATGTCCGGGCGTGCGTGGGCATGCCGCGCCCGGGTCACGCCTCGGCCAGGGGGAGGAGGGCGCGCGGGGCGCCGGGGAAGCGCGGGTGAGCGGGACGACCAGGGCGGCTGAGGGGGCTGGGATGACCAGGGCGGCCGAGGAGACCGGAGCGGTCAGAGCGGCCAGAGCAACCTGAGACGGTAGAGCGGCCAGAGACGACAGAGGTCCCCTCGGCCCCGCCCCTCCCCCGCTCAGTCAGGCGTCTCCACAAGCGCCCCCCACGGGAAGCAGCGCAGCGTCTCCAGATGGCGCAGGGCCGCGTCGAGGGGGCTCCGGCCGGCGCTCCCCGGCTGTTCGTCGGCGGCCCACTGCTCCACGGCCACCCGTACGGCCGCCACCGCCACGGCGGCGGGGAAACTCAGCCGGTGTGAGGTCATCAGGCGGGCGGCAACGTTGTCGTCACCGTGAGCCACACGCAGGGCCAGCACCTGGGCGAGGGGGCTCTCCGAGGTGTGGCAGACCTCCGCCCACACCTTCCGCAGGGCCGGGCTGGTCCCGGCGAGCCGGATCAGCGCGCGCGTCCGTTCCCAGGAGGCGGCCGACACCTCGGTGCCGGGCGTCAGCACGTGCCGTGTCGCGTGGTCGAGGGCCTCCGGCGGGGACAGTTCCGCGGGGGCGTCCCGTACCGCCTCCGCCCAGAGCCGGGCGCCCGCCGCGTAGAGCGGGGTCACCGCCTCCTCCTTGGTCGCGAAGTAGCGGTAGAAGGTGCGCGGGGCGACCCCGGCGGCCTGGGCGATGTCCTCGGCGCGGGTGGCCCGCGGCCCCTGCCGTACGAAGAGCCGGGCGGCGGCCCGCGCGATCTCCATCCGCGTCTCGGCCTTGCGCCGTTCGGTCAGCGACAGGGCGGCCGGGGCGGGAGCGGGACGGGAAGAGCCGGGGGCGGGAGCGGGGACCGGCGGCACGGGGGCGGGCACCGACGGCGCGGAAGCAGGCGCCGGCGGCACGGAAGCGGAGACCGGCGGCACGGAAGTGGACGCCGGCGGCGCGGAAGCGGCGGGACGGCGGGGCTCGGAGGTGGTGCTGCTCACCTTCGTCAATTTATGCCTCTGTGGCAGAATCTGCCATCCGGCGGGCCACCCCGGGGTTCAGGTCCGGGGTGCCCCGTCCCTCAGGCGTGTCCGGGCGGGCCGGGACAGGAAGGAGCCGGGCTCGGGCGCCCGGGGGGAGAGCGCCGAGCCCGGCTGGGGAGGTCCCGGCGCCGGGGGGAGTGCGACGGGACGTGGTCTCTGGGGCCGGGGGCCGACGAGTACGCGCGAGGTGACCACAAGATGACGCGGTGACCGTCAGGCACTCGGGAGCCCGCGTTGACGGGCCCTGAATGCTTGTTCCCAGGTCTCGCCGTTTGAAGCGGCGTCACACGGCCATCTTCGTCGCCTCCACGCGGCCTCGCACCACCCGGCGTACGGCCGGGTTACGCCGCAGCCTCGAATCCGGTGTCACGGGCCAGCTTCTTCAGCTCCAGCAGCGCGTGCTTCTCGATCTGCCGGATGCGCTCACGGGTCAGTCCGTGCTCCTTGCCGACCTCGGTCAGCGTACGCTCCCGGCCGTCCTCGATGCCGTAGCGCATCTTGATGATGGAGGCCGTGCGCGGGTCGAGGCGGCCGATCAGGTCGTCCAGTTCCTCGCTGCGCAGCAGCGTCATCACGGACTGTTCGGGCGACACGGCGGAGGAGTCCTCCAGCAGGTCGCCGAACTGGGTCTCGCCCTCGTCGTCCACCGGCATGTTCAGCGAGACCGGGTCGCGGGCCCAGTCGAGCACGTCGGTGACGCGCTCCGGCGTGGAACCCAGCTCGGCGGCGATCTCGGCGTGCTCCGGCTCGCGGCCGTGCTCGCGGGCGAACTCGCGCTGCACGCGGCGGATGCGGCCCAGCTCCTCCACCAGGTGGACGGGGAGCCGGATGGTGCGGGACTGGTCGGCGATCGACCGGGTGATGGCCTGCCGGATCCACCACGTGGCGTACGTGGAGAACTTGAAACCCTTGCGGTAGTCGAACTTCTCGACCGCGCGGACCAGGCCGGCGTTGCCCTCCTGGATCAGGTCGAGGAGCGGCAGGCCGCTGCGGGGGTAGCGGCGGGCGACGGCGACGACCAGGCGGAGGTTGGAGCGGATGAAGACGTCCTTCGCCCGCTCGCCCTCGTCGACCAGTGCCTGGAGCTCCTCACGACTGGCGTCCGCCTCGGTCTCCTCGTAGCCTTCAAGAACCTGTCGTGCGAACACACCCGCTTCGATGGTCTGGGACAGCTCGACCTCCTTGGCGGCGTCGAGCAGCGGTGTACGCGCGATCTCGTCGAGGTACATGCCGACCAGATCGCGGTCGGCGAGCTCGCCGCCGTTGGCGCGGACGCTGGTTGCCGCGTCGCTCGTCTCGCCGGCGGCGGACTTACGACGGGCGACGGCACGGGTTGCCATGCGTGCTCCCTTGCGATGGTGGGGGTCAGCGGGTGGTTCCGTGGACTCCGGGTGCCCTCCCGGCTGGTTCGGTGGTGGTTCCGGACTCTGGTCGGGTGCCCTGCATCCGATGGAAACAACGACTGGAATCCGGACAGAATTCCCAACCCGTCACCCAATTTTTCTGATCATGCAGTACCCTGTGCCGCCACACGAGGAGGCGTGATGCCGCCAGAGGGTACGGAGGTCCAGGTCAGGCCGGGGGTCGAGGGGGATCTCGGGGCCCTCACCGACCTCTACAACCACTATGTGAGTGAGACGCCCGTCACCTTCGACACCAGGGTCTTCACCCCGCGGGAGCGCCGCCCGTGGCTGCTCTCCCACCCTGTAGACGGACCGCATCGCCTGATGGTTGCCGCGGACGCGGACTCACCGGGGATCCTCGGGTACGCCACGTCGAGTCCCCTGCGGCCCAAGCCCGCGTACGCCACCTCCGTGGAGACCACGGTCTACGTGGCGCCCGGGGCCGGGCGCCGGGGCATCGGCACCCTGCTCTACCGGTCCCTCTTCGAGGCCCTGGCCGGCGAGGACGTGCACCGCGCCTACGCGGGCATCGCCCAGCCCAACGAGGCGTCGGTCCGGCTGCACGAGCGGTTCGGCTTCCGGCACGTCGGCACGTACCGGGAGGTGGGCCGCAAGTTCGGACGGTACTGGGACGTGGCCTGGTACGAGAAGGAGCTGTAGCCGGCTCCGGTCCCGGTCCCGGCCACAGCCCCGGCCCCGGCCTCTGTCCCGGCCCCGGCCTCTGTCCCGGCCCCCGTCACAGCCCCGGTCCCGACCCCGGCCCGGGCCCCGTCACACCCCCACCCCCGCCCCGGTCACCCGAACTGCACGGACCGCTTGGCCAGCCCCATCCAGAACCCGTCGATCACCGACCGCTGGGTGCCCAGCTCGCCGGCCGCGTCCGCCGCGCCCAGCGTCACGAACAGCGGGGCGAAGTGCTCGGTGCGCGGGTGGGCGAGCCGGCCCGCCGGGGACTTGTGCCCGAAGTCGAGCAGGGCGTCCACGTCACCGGCGTCCAGCGCGCGCCGCCCCCAGTCGTCGAACTCGGTGGACCACGCCGGGGTCCCGGCCTGCCGCAGGGCGGCCAGGTTGTGGGTGAAGAAGCCGGAGCCGAGGATCAGGACGCCCTCGTCGCGCAGGGGTGCCAACCGCCGCCCGATCCCCATCAGCCGGACCGGGTCGAGGGTCGGCAGGGAGACCTGGAGGACGGGCAGGTCGGCGTCGGGGTACATCTCGACGAGCGGGACGTACGCGCCGTGGTCCAGGCCGCGGTCCGGGACGTCCTGCACGGGCGTGCCGGGGGCGCGCAGCAGCTTGCGGACGGACTCGGCGAGCGCGGGGGCGCCCGGAGCCTCGTAGCGCACCCGGTAGTAGTGCTCGGGGAAGCCCCAGAAGTCGTAGACGAGCGGAACGGTCTCGACCGCGCCGAGGGCGAGCGGGGCCTCCTCCCAGTGGGCGGAGACGACCAGGATCGCCTTCGGGCGCGGCAGCGCGGCGGACCAGGCGGCAAGCTGGCCGGGCCAGACGGGGTCGTCGGCGAGGGGCGGGGCGCCGTGGCTGAGGTAGAGGGCGGGCATGCGCTCCCGGGTGGCGGCGGTCATGACGGCGGCTCCCTCGCACTTGCTTGAAGTATCAAGCTCATCCGGGGAAGAGGCTACACCCCATTTGTTTAATCTTCAAGAAATGGTTTCGTACAGTGGACGCATGAACACGGCACCCACCCCCGCATCCGCCGGCGGGCCGCGCTGGCTCACCCCCGGTGAGCAGCTCGTCTGGCGTTCGTACATCGAGGCGGCGACCCTGCTGGAGGACCATCTCGACCGCCAGCTCCAGCGGGACGCGGGGATGCCGCACGTCTACTACGGGCTGCTGGTCAAGCTCGGCGAGTCGCCCCGGCGACGGCTGCGGATGACGGAGCTGGCCCGGTCCGCGAAGATCACCCGGTCCCGGCTCTCGCACGCGGTGGCGCGGCTGGAGAAGAACGGCTGGGTGCGCCGCGAGGACTGCCCCTCCGACAAGCGGGGCCAGTTCGCGGTGCTCACCGACGAGGGGTACGCGGTGCTGGAGCGGACCGCGCCGGGACATGTGGCCGCCGTCCGCCAGGCCGTGTTCGACCGGCTCACCCCCGAACAGCAGGAGTCCCTCGGCGAGATCATGCGGATCGTCGCCGAGGGACTCCAGCCCGCCGAAGCGGGCGCGGACCTGCCCTGGCTGCGCTGAGCGCGCGACCGGGACAGGTCCGCCGAGGCCGTACGTACGAGGCGTCCCCTCCTCGTACGTACGAGCGGTGCCGGGTGGCGCCCGAAGGGGTACGGCGTCCCGGTGTCAGTGGGCGACGACCGGGACCGGCAGCTCGTCCTCGGCGCCCGCGCCGGAGGAGGCGACCGCGCCGCCGCCCGGACGGGGGGCGTTGACGAGGGTCAGGGCGATCACGCCTGCCGCGACCAGGATGCCGACGGCGAACCAGATCGCGCTGGTGTAGCCCTGCACCTGTCCCTGGAGCTGGACCAGCTGCTGCTGGGCCCGGCCGGTGGCGCCGCCGATGTGGTCGGCGATGTAGGACGTGGTGGCCGAGGCGGCGATCGTGTTCAGCAGCGCCGTACCGATCGCGCCGCCCACCTGCTGGGAGGTGTTGACCATCGCGGAGGCGACACCGGCGTCCTGCGGCCGCACGCCCTGCGTGGCCATGGACATGGCCGGCATGAACGCCGTACCCATGCCGAGGCCGAGCAGCAGCATGCCGGGCAGCAGCACCGCGGCGTAGGACGTGTCGATCTCCAGCTGGGTCAGCAGCAGCATGCCGACCGAGGCGACCAGGAAGCCGGGGCCCATCAGGAACCGCGGCCGGACGCGGGTCAGCAGGCGGGCGCCGATCTGGGTGGAGCCCGTGACCATGCCCGCGACCATCGGCAGGAAGGCGAAACCGGTCTTGACCGGCGAGTAGCCCTTGACGACCTGGAGGTAGTAGGTGAGGAACAGGAACAGGCCGAACATGCCGATGATGGCCAGGCCGAGGGAGAGGTAGATGCCGCCGCGGTTGCGGTCGGCGACCACGCGCAGCGGCAGCAGCGGGGCCTTCACCCGGGACTCGACGAACACGAAGGCGATCAGCAGCACGGCGGCGGCGACGAACATGCCGACCGTCGTGGCCTCGCTCCAGCCCTCGGACTCGGCGCGGGTGAAGCCGTAGACCAGCGCGACCAGGCCCAGGGTGGACAGGACGACGCCGGGGACGTCGAGCGCCGAGCGGTTGCGGCTGCCCGTCGGCTCGTTGACGACGAACCAGGCACCGGCCGCGGCGACGACGGCGAACGGGATGTTGACGAAGAACGTCCAGCGCCAGTCCAGGTACTCGGTGAGGAAACCGCCGAGGATCAGACCGACGGCGGCACCGCCGCCGGCGATGGCGCCGTAGATGCCGAACGCCTTGGCCCGCTCCTTGGCGTCCGTGAAGGTCACGGCGAGCAGGGAGAGCGCGGCGGGCGCGAGCAGCGCGCCGAAGGCACCCTGGAGGGCGCGGGCGCCGAACATCATCGCCTCGTTGGTGGCGGCGCCGCCCAGCGCGGAGGCCAGCGCGAAGCCGATCAGCCCGACGACGAAGGTGCGCTTGCGGCCCCACAGGTCGGCTATCCGGCCGCCGAACAGCAGCAGTCCGCCGAAGGCGAGCGCGTAGGCCGTGACGACCCACTGGCGGTTGCCGTCGGAGATGCCGAGGTCCTGCTGGGCGGAGGGCAGGGCGATGTTCACGATGGTCGAGTCGAGGACGACCATCAGCTGGGCGAGCGCGATGAAGACGAGCGCTTTCCAGCGGCCGGGGTCGGGGACGCCGGGAGCCTTGACGGCTGCTTCGGACATGGAGGTACCCACTTCGGGACGTTGTGACGGAAGAACGGGACGAAGACGGAAAGGCGAAATGCTGAGTCGATGCAGGTGAAGACGTGGATAAGGATGAGGACATTGGTGAAGACGTGGATGCCGACGCCGACGTTGATGTTGATGTCAAAGTCGGCGTCGATGTCGGTGTCGGTGCCGGTGTCGTAACCGACGTCGGTGTCGGCATGGACGCGGGTGCGAGGTGCGGGTGCGAAGTAGGAGTGCGAGGTGCGGAGCGCCCGGCGGGAGCGGGCACGACCGGATCACGGCCACGGCCCGTCCACACTCACGACCTGAGAGCCTGGCGGCCTGACGGCCTGAGGGCTTTCGGGGCCGGCACCCGGACCAGGTTCGGAACCGGGACGCCGGACCGGCGAGCGGTGCGGACGCATTCGGACGGATGAGGCGACGCGTACGGGACTATTCGCGGGGCCGGCGCAGATCCTCCACGGTGATGGCCGCACCCGGCAGGGCGGAGCGGGCGGGAGCCCGCAACCCGTCCAGGAACAGCTGGAGATGACGGTGGGTGAAGCGGTCGCCGCCCAGGCACCGCGTACCGGCCGGCGGCCGGCTGAGCTGGACCACGGCCATCAGCAGGTCGCCGACGCCCACGTCGCCCCGTAGCTGGCCGGCCGTCCTGGCCCGGTCCATCATCTGGCCGACGAGCCCCTCGACCCGTTTGCGGGCCGCTTCCAGGTCGGGGTGGTACCGGTCGAACGTGCTGGAGACCATCGGGCACAGGGCGCCGATCCGCTGGTCGGCGGCGACGTGCACGAAGCGCTCCAGCGCCTCGAAGGCGTCCCCGCCGCGGGCGAGCGCGACCTCGGCCGCCCCCGCCACGCGGTCCATGACCGAGCAGACGACCTCGCGGACGAGGGCGTCACGGTCGGCGAAGTTGCGGTACACCGTGGCGTTGCCGACACCGGCCCGGCGGGCGACCTCGTCGAGCGGCACGTCGGGGCCGTGCTCGACGAACATCTCCTGGGCGGCGGTGAGGATCCGCTCCCGGTTGCGCAGGGCGTCGGCGCGCGGCCGGGTCACCTTGCGCTGCGCGGGGGTCGCGGTCTGCACGGCGTACTCCTTCGTGTGTGCGGCCGGCACTCGTGGCCGGTGCCGAGCGGTGGTGCTCGGCCGGAGGCGAACCGGGGAGCTGGTCCCCGTTTCGCTCGGACACAGATCCAAACGGGGAAACGATCCCCGGTTATTTCCCCGTTCGCGGAAATATCCAGTGACCTGCGTCACACACGACCCGGGCCGTGCTCGCCCGCGGAACCACCCCCTGCTGCCCTCCCACCCCCGCCTCCGATCCCCTACCGGCGGGAAACCCACGATCGGTCTTCCCAGCGCGCGCCCCCGCCTCCCCCGGCACAGGGTGAGGCCAAGGGTGCAGCCGGGGACCGGCGGCTGCCGTGCCCCGGGAGGACTGGATGCAGCCACAGCGCCGTCGGATACGCCCCCGCCGCGTGGCCGCCTTCCTCTCCGTCACCGCCTTGACCCTGTCCGTCAGCACCTCCGCCGGCACCGGCCCCCTCCCGCCGGGCACCACCGCGGCCGGCGCCGCCCCGGCCACCCTCTCCCGTTCCTCCGCGCACGGACCCTGCATGATCACCGGCGGGCCCGAGGTGCAGATGTCGGAGGGCGTGCCGACCGCGGCCGGCTACTCCCGCTCCACCGGCACCGTCCGCGCCCTCAACCTGATGGTCGACTTCTCCGACGCCCCCGGCCAGGGCCGGGCCCTCGACCGCTACGGGGAGTTCTTCCCGCAGACCCGCCAGTGGTTCCGCACCAGCTCCTACGGCCGCCTCGACTACCGCCCCGAGGCCCCGGTCCGCGACTGGCTGCGCATGCCGAAGCCGTTCGCCGAGTACGGCATAGAGCGCGGCGCCCCCTTCGACCCGGCCTACCGCGACCTGGTCGAGGACATCGTGGCCACGGCCGACCCGGAGGTCGACTTCCGCGCCTACGACCTCCTCAACATCCTGGTCACCCCCAACGCGGGCCCCTCCGCCCTGGACACCGTCCTGTCCGTCACCTTCGCCGGCAACCACGAGGCCCCGGTCGCCGACGGCGTCCCGGTCGCCAACGCCTCCTTCGTCTACTCCCGCCAGGACGACGGCTCCGGCAGCTACGACAGGACCGGTTACCGCGTACTCCCCCACGAGAACGGCCACGTCTTCGGCCTGCCCGACCTCTACACCCAGGAGGGCGGCGGCGCGGTCGGCCACTGGGACATCATGAGCGAGGACTGGGGCGCCAACAACGACCTGGTCGGCTGGCACAAGTGGAAGCTGGGCTGGCTGGACGCCGCCCAGGTGCACTGCGCGTCGGCGCCGGGCACACGGGAGTACACGCTCACCCCGCTGGCCCGCGCGGGCGGCGCCAAGCTGGTCTTCGTCCCGCTGGACGCCCGCTCGGGCTACGCCGTCGAACTGCGCACCCGCGAGGGCAACGACGAGTCGGTGTGCCGGCCGGGCGTCCTGGTCTACAAGGTCGACGCCGACGTGGACACCGGCATGGGTCCGGTCAAGGTGTACGACTCCCGCCGGGACAGCGGCGGCTGCACCCGCAGCCCCAACGTCCACGCCGAACTCTCGGACGCGACGTTCACGCCCGGCGAGACGTTCGAGGACCCGCGCCACGGGGTGACGGTCACGGTGGCGGGCGCCGACCTCGAGGGCGATCACCGGGTGCGGGTGACGCGACGCTGAGAGCGGACGCCGGGCAGCGCCGTACGGCAGGCGGCATACGGTAGGCCTGCCCAGACCGCCGTACGGAGACCCGATGCCCGCCAGGACCACGAACGCCACCCACGGCACCCCCGCCGCCGGACCGGCCGAGGCGGTCGCCCCGCTGCTGCGCGGGATCGCGGTCCTGCGCCGGCTCACCGAGGCGGACGGCACGCTCAGCCCCAGCGCCCTGGAACGCGCCACCGGCCTCGCCCGTTCCACCGTCGACCGCGTCACCGCCACCCTGGCCCGCATGGACTACGTCCGCCTGGACGGCCGCGAGGTGACCCTGGCCCCGCGCCTGGCCGAACTGGGCAACGCCTACCTGGCCGCCCTGCGCCTGCCGGCCCTCCTCTCCCGGCGGGCCGACGCCCTCGCCGACGAACTGGACGAGTCGGTCTCCCTGGCCGTCGCCGACCGTGACGGCGTCCGCTTCATCCACCAGGCCACCCGCCGCCGGGCGATGTCCCTCAGCTTCCGCATCGGCGACCTGCTCCCGGCCGAACGCACCGCACCGGGCCCGCTGTTCGCGACGGAATGGACACCCGCCGACTGGCACCACTGGCGCACCCGCCGCGCGAGCGACCCGCACGACACCGCCTTCCCGGCGGTCCCGCCCCTCCCCCGCCCCGCCCCCGACGAGGACTTCACCCGCCGTACGGCCCGGGCGGCGGCCGACGGCTGGGCACTGGACGACCAGTTGATCGAACCGGGCCTGGTCGCGGTCTCGGCGCCGGTACGGGACCCCCGTACCGGGCGGATGGCCTGTGTGGCGAGCGTGGTCAGCCACACCAGCAGGCACACCGCCGCGGGCCTGCGCGACGGCCTGCTGCCGGCCCTGCTGTCGGCGGTGTCGTCGATGGAGGACACCCTGCGCACCGCCCCGCCGCCGCAGCCGGGCCCGGTCCCGGCCGGCCTGGCGGTGTGGACCGGCGCGTCCAAACAGGAACTGGGCCGCGGCTTCGTGGAGTCCCTGGCCCGCGGCCTGACCGTGCTGACCGCCTTCGGCGAGGGCCGCTCCGCGCTGACCCTCACGGACGTGGCGAAGGCGACGGGCCTGTCCCGGGCGACGGCCCGCCGCGCCCTGATCACACACGAGTACGCGGGCCTGATCACCCCCGCCTCCCCGACGGACCGCACCTTCACCCTCACCCCCCGGACCCTCTCCCTCGGCTTCCCTCCCCTGTCCCGCCTCTCCCTCCCGCAGATCGCCCAGCCCCACCTGGAGGCGCTCGCCGCCCGCGTCCACGAGTCGACATCGATGGCCGTCCTGTCCGACTCCGGCGAGGAGATCCAGTACACGGCCCGCGCCGCCACCAGCCGCGTCCTCAGCGCCCACATCACCGTCGGCACCCGCCTCCCGGCCCCCGCCACCGCCCTCGGCCGCGTCCTGCTCGCCGACGCCCCCCGGGGCTACGCCCTGACCGACGGCGAGCTGGAAGCGGGCCTGCGCTCCCTCGCGGTACCGGTGCGCGACCGCGCCGGCCACACGGTCGCCGCGATCGACATCGCCCTCCACGCGTCCCGCCGCACCCCCGAGTCCTGCGTCGGGGAACTCCTGCCCGCCCTGCGTGAGACGGCCACCGCGATCGAGACCGACCTGCGCACGGCCGGCCGCTTCCGCACCGTATCCCCGACCTGACCCCACCCGGCCACCACCGGAGAGCCCCTCCCCTCGCCGGAACAACCCCGCCCACCGCCCCGCACACTCCCGCCCTCATCCGATACCCTGTCCTGGGCCGCCCACAGCAGCGGCCCAGGCCTTCGTAGCTCAGGGGATAGAGCACCGCTCTCCTAAAGCGGGTGTCGCAGGTTCGAATCCTGCCGGGGGCACAACGCATCACCGCTCTGACCTGGGGTTTCTCCCCCAGGGAGGAGTTCTACTCGGCCTCGGACTCCTCGTCCGGGGCCGTTTGCGTGAGCGGTGCGTGAGCGGACGGAGAGTTGATCTCCAAAATTCCTCCCAACGGATCAGCATCATCCGGCACGGACTCCGGGCCGGGATGCTCCGCGTCGTCGGGCTCGGGCTCCGCTTCGGGGGCGGTGTTCTCGGAGGTGGCACGGGCGCGCGGGACGAGCCGAGCGGCGGCCTCGGCGATCGCCAGGTCCGCTTCGGGGAGCAGGCTCGTGTACGTGTCGGCCGTGATAGTGATCGAGGAGTGGCCGAGCATCTCCTGGATGTCCTTCAGGTCGGCCCCGGCCGCATGGGCGAGGGTCGCGGCGCCATGGCGGAGGTCGTGGAGCCGGATCGGCGGGAGGCCGATCTCCTCGTACAGCTCGATGAACCGCCGCGTGACGTTGGCGGGATGGAGCAGCTCGCCATTCTCCTTGGTGAAGACCCGCCCCGTCTCCACCCAGGCGCTCCCCCACTCCTCGCGGTCCTTGTCCTGCTGGGCGCGGTGCCGCTTGAGAGCCTGGACTGTGTCGGAGTCCAGTGCGATGGTCCGCGCGCCGGCGTCGGTCTTGGGGTCGTCCTCGTACACCTCCCAGCCGTCGACCACGAGTTGCTTGGCGACGGTGATGAGCCCGGCGTCCAAGTGCGTGTCCGTCCACTTCTGGCCGCATGCCTCACCGCGTCGCAGCCCGCGGAAGGCGATCAGGTGGAACAGCGCGTACAGGCGGTCCTCCGCGACATGGTCGAGGAAGAGGCCAGTGTGCTCCGGCGTCCAGACCATCACCGGCGACGGCTTCTCGCCGGTGCGCTTCCAGTGGAGGATGCGCTCCTCGGTCCACACGAGGGCCTTGGGCCGCTTGCCCGCCTCCAACTCGACGTGGGCCGCCGGGTTGAAGGTGATGAGCTGCTGGGCGATCGCAGCGTTCAGCGCGGCCCGCAGGGTGGAGCGGACACGCTGCCGCGTGGCTGGGCCCACGATGCGACGGTAGGGCTCCATCTCGGCGATGGCTGCTTTCATCACCTTGCGGCGGGCGCGGTGCTCGCGCCCCTTCCACGGGATCTGGGCGAGGTCCTCGAACGCCTTGCGGCGGGCTGCGTTGCCCTCCGCGATCTCGACGTTGGCCTCGGCGATGGCCTCGAACATCTCCGAAAGGTGGGTGACCCGTAGGCGGTCGAGCCGCAGGTGCCCGATCCGCGGTTTGAGGTGCACCCGGATGTTGCTCTCGTCGCGGCTGATGGCGCTCTGCCGTCCCTTCTTGCCCGCCAGCCACATGTCCAGCCACTCGCCGACCGTGAGTCGGCTCGTCAGGTCCAGGCCGTGACTGAGGCGCCTGCGGGTCGCCTCAATGTCGGGCAGTGGCGCCTTTTCGTCGGCCACCTTCTCCAGCAAGTCAGCGATCTGGGACAGGCCCTCCACATCGTCGGCATCGGCGAGTCCGATGAGTGCGCGGACGTGGTCGAGGTCGGCCTGGGCGGCCTTCAGGGACTCGTAGCCGGCGCGGCTGAAGGAGCGGCGGGTGCCGTCCTCGCGTGGCGGGAGTTCCTGGCGTATGGAGTACGAGCCGTGCTTACGGTTGGAGAGCTTCGGGCACTTCTTGCCGAGCGGCTTTCCGGTGTGAGGGTCGCGGCAGTAGCAGCGGCGGTGGGTGGAGCCCTTCAAATGCGTTCCTCCGGCGTGGTGTTGGGTTCTTCTTCGGGCCGGTCGATGTCGCCCAGTGCGGGCGGCAGATCCGGTGGGGTGGCGCCCTCCTCGCGGAGCTCGCGGCGGAGGTGGCGGAGGCTGTACTTGGCGGAGATGGCCTGGTCGGCGTACATGGCCCGCTTGCGCTCGGCTTCTTCCTGCTGGGCGCGGCTGGTGGCGGTCTTGGCCGCAAACCGTGCCTGTTCTTCCTCTTCGAGCGCGGCGAGGGCGGTTTGCACGAGGCTGGCGTGGTGCTCGAAGTCGGGGACCAGGCCGGGGTCGTGGCCGGGCACCTCCTCCTCGCCGGTGAAGCGTCGCAGGGCGGTCCAGGTGGGGATGAGGTCCTGGAACGGAAGCTCCTGGGTCTCGTCGACGTAGCCGACCGGGAAGATCAGGCAGACCGGGTACGTCTCCAGGGCCGCCGCCAGGACCATGACGTCCACCAGCGGCAGGTTGGCCCGGCGTCCGGACTCCATGTTGGCGATCACGTTGCGCGGGATGGGATGCCCGAGCTGCTCGCACCGGTCCGCGAGGTCCTGCGCGCTCCATCCCATCTCCTTCCTTCTGCGCCGGACTTCGCCGGCCACGTTGGCCTTGATCCGATCCGCCCACTCCGGGAAGTCGTCCTCATCAGCATCCACACCGCGTTGTGTCATGAAGACACAGTAGCTTGACCATGATGGTTGGTACACGCCTGGAGCCGGACGTGATGACCGCGTTCGCCGAGGGCTGTACCGAAAGGGGCGCACTGCATGCGCGACGACGCGACGACCGGACAGCCGAAGGGCTCGAAGGGGATGAGCCGGGAGGAGCTCCTTGCCCTCCCGGTGGCGATTGACCTGGACACGAGCAACCGCGCTCTGGGTCTCGGGCGGAGCAAGGGCTATGAGCTGGCCAAGCGGGGCGCCTACCCGTGCAAGGTGCTGCGGCTCGGCAACGCCTACCGGGTGGTGACCGCGGATCTGCTGGATCTGCTGGGGCTGGCGGCGTGAAAGCGGGGCAGCGTAGCAAATCGTTCTGCGCTGAGCTGACACAGAAACGCTGGACTGTTGCCGGGGGTGGACGTACTGTCCGTGTTCCCCGCCCGTGGCCGACAGCCCACGTGAAACGGGTGAGCCCCCGGCGCGTCACCGCCGGAGGCCCAACACACTCCACCGCCCGCATCCCCGCGAACGACCCGCGCCCGCCGGGCCTGCATGCCCGGCGCCGCAGGAAGAGGAGCCGCCCAGTGCAACCCGAACACCCCACGCCCTATTCCGCACCCGGTACTGCCGCCTGGCCGCCGGTCGCGGTGCCGGGCAGTCCCGACCAGCGCGAACCCGAGGACACCGCGCCGGCCGGAGCCGCCGAGCCTTCGGACGTGCCCCCGGATCCGGAGCCGACGCCTGGCTCGGTGCTGCTGGGCGAACTGCGAGCGCAGATAGCCAAGTTCGTGATCCTGCCCTCGCCGGAGGCGCTGGACGCGGTCACGCTGTGGGTGGCGGCGACGCATCTGCAGCCCGCGTGGCAGCACGCACCGCGCCTGGCGGTGGTGGGGCCGGCGAAGCGGTGCGGCAAGTCACGGCTGCTGGACGTGCTGACCGAGACGGTCCACGAGCCGATGCTCACCATCAACACCACCCCGGCGGCGGTCTTCCGCTCCATCACCGACGAGCCGCCCACCCTGCTGGTCGACGAGGCGGACACCATCTTCGGCACGCCGAAGCAGGCGGAGAAGAACGAGGAGATGCGCGGCCTGCTCAACGCCGGCCACCAGCGCAATCGCTACGTCACGCGGGTGGTCGGCAATGACCACACTCCCCACCGGTTTGCCACCTTCGCCATGGCGGCCCTCGCCGGGATCGGCGACCTGCCCGACACGATCATGGACCGGTCGGTGGTCATCCGTATGCGCCGCCGGGCGGAGGGCGAGCGCGTCAAGCCCTTCCGCTCCCGCCGCGACACTCCGGCCCTGCACGACGTACGCGACCGGATCGCTGCCTGGGCCCGCCCGCTGCTGGACGAGGCGGCGGACCTGGAGCCGGAGATGCCGGTGGAGGACCGGGCTGCCGACACCTGGGAGCCCTTGATCATCGTCGCCGACCTCGCCGCCGGGCCCTGGCCGCGTCGTGCCCGCGAGGCGTGCGCGCGGATGGTCACCTCCGAGGTCGAGGTGGAGGAGGAGCAGCCCGGCGGGGCACGGATCCTCGCCGACATCCGACGGATCTTCTTCGCCCAACGGGAGGTCGACAGCCTCTCCACGGAGGAGCTCCTGCACCATCTGCTGCAGAACACCGAGAGCCCGTGGGCGGAATGGGGACGTCACGGGCTGACCTCCCGCAACCTGTCGGACATGCTGCGGCCGTTCGACATCAGGCCAGGCAACGTCCGCCTCGCCGACGGAACCCAGCGCAAGGGCTACATGCGCAACAAGTTCCTCGATGCCTGGAGGCGCTACTGCCCCACTGTCCACCCAGTGGACACCGAGCCTGCCGCCCCCGCCGCAGACTGAGCCCCGTACCCCCGGTTCGCGTCCCTGCCGTCCCTGCCGTGATGTCGCAGGTCAAACGGCATGCGGCCGGGACGGAAACCGAGTCAAGACGGCAACGCGATCAAGAAAACCGCGCTGCCACCCCCAGGACGCCGCCCGGATCCGTCTTGTGCCGTCCCGCGCGTCCCCGCCGTATCAGCGCAGGTCAAGACCTTGTTGGCCGGGACGGCACGACACCGCTGTGCCGTCCCGGCCCGTACAGCCCGTCAACGCCTCCGATACGGCACATCGAGACCCTGCCGTACCGGCCCTGACCTGCGCTTGCAACGGCCAAGACGGACAAGACGGATCGCACCGCAAACCCCAGGAGCATCCCGCTTGACCCCCCTCTCCATACCCACCCACCAGGACCACCTCCCTGACGAAGGAGGACCGATGATGACCAAGCAGGCTGCCGAGCGGTACGCGCTCATCGCGGCCGGAGTCGTCATCGTGGCTCTCACCGCAGGCGGGTTCTGGCTCTCGTACGCGCACCTGGCTCAGGTCGCCGGACAGCACGGGCTCAGTAGCTCCCCGGTCCGCCAGTGGGCCTGGCCGGCGACCCTGGACGCGTTCATCGTCGCGGGCGAACTGCTGATGCTCCGCGCGGGTCTGCGCCGGGTGACCGACGGCTGGGCCATCGCCCTCACCGCCACCGGATCGGTCGGCTCCATCGCGCTCAACGTGGCCGGGGTCAGCGGCACGGGCAACACCAGCACCGTGCCCATCCTCGACTACGTGGTCGCCGCGGTTCCCCCGACTGCGGCCCTGCTGGCCTTCGGCGTCCTGATGCGGCAGATCCACCAGCTCGTGGCTGACCCCACCCCCGAAGGCCACCCCTGTACCGATCACGGCCACAGCGGCACTGCCGGTGCCCAGCCCTCCACTCCTGCGCAGGACGACTCCGGTCTGCCGGAGCCAGCCGGTCTCGACGCGGCAGCCGGTCAAGGCGACGTGGCGCGGGTTGCCGCCGATGTGCCGGAGTCCTCGCACCCTTCCGCCAAGGCAGAAGATCAGCAGGCCCGCACTGCGTCCGACGAACTCCTAGCCATCGCACGAACCGCGCCACCAGGACGCGGAGGACGCGCCTCACGCCGCCACATCGAAGCAGCAATCCGTGGCAAGGGCCTCTCGATCAGCAAGGCCGACGCGGAAACGCTCAAGAACATCCTGCAGACCGAGCTCGACGAGGCCGCCTCGTCGCAGTCGGCCGAACCCGACACGGCCCGCGCTGGCTCCCTCTAAGCCCCGCAGCCGATCCCCCCACTCGACCACCCATCACTCGTCCCCGCGCAGGTCAGCGTGGGGACGGGTGGCCGACCCGCAGCTGGTCGATCCGAGACCACCCCGCCCCAGCAACGCCCAACGGAGAACCGCCTCATGCACGACGCGCGCCGTGAACTCCCCACTACGCAAGAGGGGATGACCAGCCCAGCCACCCACGCGCCAGCAAGGTATGCCGCTGGACCGTCCAAGGACGGCCTCAGCGGGGATGCCTCCGCCCCGGGGGTGGCGGAGGCGCTCGGGCGCCAGGGGGCGCCGGAGGGGGAACAGCCCGTCGCCCGCGCCGCTGCCGCTGCGCCGCTGCCGCGCGCCGCCGAAGCTGCTGCCCTGCACCGCGTCGCCCGTCGGCGCAAGCCCGACCCGAACGGCCAGCGCAAGGAGCGAGTCGACGCTCGCTACAGCGTCGAGGAGAAGACCAGCATCCTCCGCATGGCGCGGTCGCTGAACATCGCCGGCGCCCACTACGTCGGCGCCGTCGTCATGGCACACGTCCAGGGCGACCTCGCCCTGCCCGGCCAGCGAACCCCGCTCGACGACTACATCGACGAGCTGACCGCCCTCCGTGGCGAAGTCGCCAAGATCGGCCACAACATCAACCAGATCGCCAAGAAGCTCAACTCCGGCGGCCATCCACACCCTGTGGACACCGCCCTCCTGGCTCAAGCCGAAGCCACCCTGACCGCGGTCGGCGCCACCGTTCGCCACATCGCGGCAGGCGCGAACGAGGCTGTCTCCAGGAAGGTGGCGCGGTGATCGCAAAGATCAGCAGTGGCAAGGAGACTGCGGGCTTGATCCGGTACCTGTTCGACACGAAGAGGGCCACGGACCACACCGACCCGCACCTGGTCGCCTCCTGGGACGGCTTCGCCCCCGACCCCGGCCGCTTCGAGGACGCTGACGCCACCAGGAGGCTCCTCGTGGCGGACCTCGACCTGCACGTCAAGCAGGCCCGGCGGCTCGGCCGCGCTCCCGAGAAGCACGTGTGGCACTGCTCCATCCGCGCCGCCGAGACCGACCGCCACCTCAGCGACGAGGAGTGGGCCGACATCGCCCGCCGCGTCGTCGCCGCCACCGGCATCTCGCCCGATGATGACCCGGACGGCTGCCGCTGGGTGGCCGTCCGCCACGCCCCCGACCACATCCACATCGCCGCCACCAAGGTCCGGGCGGATCTGCGTACCGCCCGCCACTGGAACGACTACCTCACCGCCGACCGCGAACTCGCCGCGATCGAGAAGGAGTACGGCCTGTTCCAGGTGGTGCGCGGGGACCGCACGGCCGCCAAGCGCCCGACGCGCGCCGAGCAGGAGAAGGCCCGTCGCGCCGGTCAGGCCAAGACCGCCCGAGAGCGGCTGCGCGCCACCGTGCGCACGGCCGTGGCCGCCGCCTCCAGCCTGGAGGAGTTCGTCGACCTGCTCCACCATCTCGACGGCGTGCTCGTCGAGATCGTGTACTTCCCCTCCGGCGATGTACGCGGCTACAAGGTCGCCGTCGAAGACCATGCAGGCAGCCCGATCTGGTACTCGGGCTCCAAACTCGCTCCGGACCTGTCCTTTCCCAAGATCCAAGAGCGCCTGGCGAACATCGGCCCGCAGCCCGCCGACCAGTCTGGCCGGCGTAGGCCCGATCCCTGGCACCAGGCCACCGCCGCGACCGAGTGCATCCCTCACCGCCTCGACCAAGCCGATGACGAAGCCGGCCAGGCCCACCTCGCCGCCTTCGGTGAAGCCCTCGACGCCCTCCCCCTCCTCGCGCCCCAGACCCTGCGCCCCCAACTCCGAGAAGCAGCGACCGCGTTCGAACGCGCCACCCGCTCCCGCGTCCGGGCCGAACACCACCACGCCCGCGCCCTGCGGGGCGCCGTCCGCGCCATGCTCCGCGAGCCCGTCCCGAGGGACGGCGCCGCCCTGGCGATGTTCCTGGACGCTGCGATCCTCGTCGTCATCGCCGCCGCCCGCTGGCACCAGCTCCGCCAGCACAACCAGCAAGTGGCTGCCGCCCACCAGACCCTGCTCCACCTCCAGGCCGCCTACGACCAAGCCGCAGCCGCACCCCTGGCCGCCCTGGCGCAGCGCCGACCACCCCAGCAGACCGTGGACCGGCACATCCGCCAGATACGCCGGGCCGTGCCAGACCACGCGGAGCAGGTCATCGAGGACCCCGCCTTCGACGCCCTCACCGCCCTCCTCACCGAAGCCGAGGCAGCCGGACACGACCCGGAACAGCTCCTTATGCATGCAGCCGACCAGCGCGCCCTGGACGACGTCCGACGCCCCGCACGGGTCCTGACCTGGCGCATCCAACGCCTCAGCGCACGGTCGGCACCCAGCGCACAAGCCCGCGCAGCACAAGCCCAGAGCCCTGCTTGGGCCGACAGCGCAGCACAGCGCCCCAACACTCTGGTCCACCAGGCAGCCGCCGCTCCGGCCCCGCAACCGCCGCAAGCACGGCGCCGCTGATCACGCCTCCACGGGCAACGTGGGAGCGCGCCGCGTGGTGTCGCCGATCACCGGGCTCACGCGTCCAACAAGTCCCGCTGCGGCACGACCTCTCCCGAGCTCGTGCGCTCATGAGGATCTCTCCACAGGGGTACGTCAGGGATTGAATGGCCTTGCGAGACTCGTACGAATCACGCTGTCACTTGCGCGCAAGGCCGACGCCAGCTCTCCTTGCAGCTCGTCCGGCATGATCCCTGCTCCGAGGGCGCAGGCACCCACCAGAGCGCGGCAGTCCTGCGCTTGCCGGTCCGTAGCAATCGCGGTGAACAGAGGGTGCGCCAGGGTCTCGCGGGCCGCGTAGCCATCGTGGGCGTCCGTCGTCCTGCGGTGGAGGTCCTCGACGATGTGGCGCGCGGCCGGCGCCTCGGCCGTACCGATCGCGTCGAGGACGGCAAGTCCCAGCCGGATGTCGAAGACGGTCATCCCAGGTTCTGTCTCCCGTCCCGAGTAGGCCGTCACCAGGTCCGCCAGGTGGCGGTCGACCGGCTGCCCGGCGTCGCGGTGGCACAGGACGGTGAGGCAAACCGTGACGGCTTGCTCCCACGGATCGCCGGGCACCGTGTCGGCAAGGAGGACAGAGGCCCCTTCCGTGTCACCCGCAGCGAGAGCGGCGAGTACGGCAACTTGGCGCCCGTCGAGCATCCGTTTGCCTACGCCGCGGTGAGCTTCGATGTGTGCTTCGGCCTCGGCCCAACGTCCCATGGTGGTGAGGGTGCGTGTGCCGTCGGCGAGGAGCACACGCCACAGCCAAGCGCGGACCTCCTTGCGGTCCTCGTCGGTCGCGGTGAGGTCCGCCGGCACGGCGACGCCCTCGAACCGTGCGGCTGTGCCCGCCTCGACGGCCTCGTACAGGTCGAGTAGTCGCTGCCGTCCCTCGTCTGCGTGGCCGGCACGGACCTGGAGGCGTGCGAGGTTGACGACCGGTTCCAGGCCCCGGATTGCGCTCATGCCGGGCAGGGGGCAGGCGTGGAGGTAGGCGTCGGCGTGCTGGTGGCACATCTCGCGTGCGAGGTCGGGGAGGCCGAGATCGGAGGCGATGAGCGCGGCCTGGTTGTAGACGGCGGATGCGAGCCCTTGGTCGCTCTTCTTCACTGCTGTGTCGGCGAGTTCGACGAGGCTGCCCACGCGTTCCGGCAGGGGCAGACAGGGGGGCCGGAATCGGGCGACGAGCGGGAAGCGCTGGGCTATGGGTCCGTATGGGTCCATGAGTTCCCTCGGCATGAATGCGAACTACGGAGACGACGGTGCCCGCCAGCCGTGCCCCGGCGGGCACCGTCTCTACATCTGGTGTGACATCACTTCCAGTTGACGACGATGCGGTTCAGCGGGGTGTCGAGAGCGAAGAGGCCGGGGCGCTGCTCGATGGCGGGGGCGTCGAGGGGCTGGATTTCGAACGTGGCCTCACGGTCGCGGTACTCCCGGTCCCAGGTGCGGATGGCGTCGGCGACCTTCGCGGCCAGCTCGTCGCTGCCGGGGCCGTGGCCGATGACGCCGAACTCCCAGAGCTTGCCGCCCTCGGGGGTCTTCCGCTCCGACAAGCGTCGCGCCAGGTAGGTGACGGCGCCTTTCTCGACGGCCGCGGTCGAGGAGGGGTAGGGGTCTTCTGTGAGCAGGGTGCCCTTGGCGTTCTGCGGGAACAGCATCCGGATCAGGCCGGAGTGGAGGGAGCAGGTGACGAACAGTTCCATCCACTCGGGCGATTCCATGGCGCGGACCGTCATGCCGGTCCACTCTTCGGTGCGCGGCTGGTCCAGGACGCCGGCGAGGGCATCGACATCGATGTTCTGCCCGGCTGGGGCCTGCAGTCGGACGGTGCCGTCCGCGCTGAGCGGGACAACGCGGCGATCGTCGTCGGCGATGCCCCGACGGAGCGGCATGAAGGTGTTCATCTCACTGCTGACGGACACCCATCGGCCGTCGCGCTGCTCATAGGCGATGGAGCGGGACACTGTGCCCTTGAGGCGCTGAGGGACGAGGAGCCGGCCACCGGGGGCGAGCTGCTGCAACCAAGCGTGCGGTACGCCGTGCGCGCCGACGGTGGCGATGATCCGGTCGTACGGCGCTCCTTCGGCGTAGCCGAGGGCTCCGTCGCGGGTCACCGCCTTGACGTTGGTGATCCCGGCAGCGGTGAGGTGCGCGCGGGCGCCCACTACGAGGTCGTCGTCGACGTCGAGGGTGGTCACGTGTCCGCTCTCGCCGACCAGGTGGGCGAGCAGGCCGGCGTTGTAGCCGGTTCCGGCGCCGAGTTCGAGGATGCGCTCGCCGGGCTGGGCTTCGAGCTGGTCGAGCATAAGGGCGACGACGCCCGGCTGGGAGGCGCAGGAGATCGACGTGCCGTCGGTGTCGTACTTGATGTGCACCGGTTGGTTGGCGTAGGCGTCTTCGAGTGACGCGTCGGGCACGAACACGTGGCGGGGCACGGTCCGCAGCGCGTCCTCGACGGCGGGCGTGCGGGCGTGTCCGTCCGCAAGAAGCTGGTCGACCAGGGCGTTGCGCAGGCGCTCGGCGTCCGCCGTGGGGGTGGTGATCGTGTCGGTGTTCACCGCGCTGACGCTATCGGCGTCGGCCGTTGCCTCGGCGGGCGACGCGGTGTTGTCACTCGTTCCCATGACTACCTCTCGTGCGATGTTGGACATGGCGCTCTGGTCATCACTGAGGAGACCCGCGCGGTTGGAGTGGAAGATCACGTGGTGGGCCATGACGGCTCGCAGACCGCGAGTGAGGGCACCACGATGGGCGAGGGAAGCCAGCACGGCACCCGTCCGCTCGAAGGCGGCCACCCACCCGTCATGCCCGGTCAGCGGGCCGCTCGGGCGATACAGGCTGGAGGCTTCGACAGTCATCAGCGTCCGCATGGGCGGCAGCAGCCCGGCGGCCCGCTCGGAGGGCAGATGGCCGGTCGCCGGCCGGAGTGCGGCGACTTTCGCCCAGACGTCGCCCTGCTCGAACCAGTCCAGGCCGGCCGCCCGCATCATCGCGCTCGCCAGCAGTACGGCGGTTTCCCGGCGCCCGAGGTGCTCCGGGCCGGGCTGGTAGGTGAGGAGGTGGCGGCTGTCCTGGTGGAACAGGTCGTGGGCGACGTCCATTGCCTCGGTCCCACCGAAGGCGTGGGTCTCGGGCTCGTAGATGCAGGGCAGCCAGGACACAGCCACACCGTCCTTGACAAGCTCACTCAGCAGCGATTCAACGGCGGGTGAGGGCTCATCAGCGCGGTAGCGGAGCGGCCAAGGCTGCTTGTTCATGAACCACCAGCCGGTGAGCTGTTCGTCCTCTTCGGCCGCGAGGAGGACGGGGCCGATGCGTTCGGCGATGGCGCGCTGGGCGCTCTCGCGGTCGGCGAAGGTGATGTTGTGTTGCTGCCAGCGGTCCGGGGACATGCGGGGTCCTTCGGTCGGTGGGATCAGGCGATGAGCAGGCAGGCGTCCCAGGCGGATCGGGGCGGTGCGGCGGTGCTGGGGGCGAGGAGGGCCAGGGCGATACCGGCGGCGCCGTCGAGGAAGCCGGGGCCGCGCTCCTCGTCGTGTATGAGTTCCGAGGCGCCATGGGCAGCGTCCGTCCCTGGTGGGTGGACTGCGGCCGCAAGTGCCGGGATGGTGGCGCGGAGTTGTCCGACAGTCGAGGGGTGGGCGTCGTCCGCCGCGCGGGCGGCGACGTGGGCGAGGCCGGCGAAGCCGTGGCACAGGCCGTTGTCCCTCGTGGTCTTGAGCTGGGTGGGGTCGGTGAGGGAGGCGACGAGCGCGTTCTCGGCGTCGACCTGGCGGCGGGCGTCACCGAGGGCGAGCGCGGCGAGCTGTTGGGCGCGGGCGAGACCGGCGGTGCCGTAGCACCAGGACGGCCGCCGCGGTGCGGTCGGGGTGAGGCGGCCGGTGCGCAGCTCCTCCCGCGTGACCCAGTACGGCCACGCCGGGCCTCGGCCGGTGTCCTCTCGCCATCGGTCCAGCCACACCAGGATCCGCCCCAGCGCCTCATCGTGGCCGTCGACGAACGTGCCCTGCCTCGCGGCGAGCGCCAGCAGCGCAAGCACGCCGCCGACACCGTGCGCCATGCCGTTGTTGGCGTGCCCGCCAGGGAAACGGTCGTCCGGGCGACCCGAGGGCCCCGTGTCCGTCCACCATCCCGGCAAGGGCTCGCCGTCGTGAGTGATCGGCAGGGTGAGGCGAACGCAGTAGTCGAGGACGGCGCATAGAGCGGCGGCGTCTGGGTTGCGGCGCAGGAGGTAAGCGCCGTAGCCGGTCAGGCCCCGGATGGTGTCGAACTCGGCGAGCGCCGGGAGGAGGCCGACGTCGATGCGGCGGTGTGCAGCGTCTACGCGGCGGCTCACGTCGGCGGCCATCTTCTGGTCGAGGATGTCCAGGGCGCGCTGGTAGGCGCTGGGCAGGTGGTCGTTGGCACAGGCCAGAGCGTGGGCGAAGGCGGGCGCTCCGTAGAAGGGGTGGCTGTCGGGGCCGCTGGTGAACGGTTCGCGGGAGGCTGCGGCGAGCCAGTCGTGGGCGCGCTGCCACGGTCCGAGGCCGGCCGCGGCTCGCTCGATGTGCAGGAGCGCGATGCCGGGCAGGCCATGGGCGAGGTTCTGCCGATGTGAGACCGCTGGCCCAAGGTGCGCCGTGTGGGGGTCGGCGAGCTGCTCGGCGACGGCGGCGGCCAGGTCCAGTGCGGGGTGGGCGGTCACGGTGTCCTTCCGGTGGTGCGGGCGGTCCATGCCAGGGCGGCGGCGCGGGCGAGGTAGAGGCAGACCTCTTCTTCGGGGAAGTTCACCGCGATGTGCCGTACGAAGTGGACGTGCAGCAGTGAGGTCAGGACGTCGTCGATGGCGATGCCCTCGGTGTCCGCTCCCGGCAGGTGTGGCCGGTAGGCGGCGAGGGCTGCGTCGCGGTCGGACCACGCCGACACGAGGGCCGCTCCGCCGGGGGCGCCGCGTAATGCCGCCCAGTCGTCGCCAGGGTCGGCCAGACGTACGGCGTCGGCGAACTGCGGGCGCGGTACGGGCGAAGGGGCCGTGGGCGGAATGTGGTCGATCAGCCAGCGCATCCCGGCTTCGGTGCTGCCGAGGAACGCGGACGCGATGGCGACGGTGTGAGCGGCCACCAGCGTGCGATGGTGCGGGCGCCGTGGTTGGGAGAGCTGGGCCAGGATGGCGCGCGAGTCCGCCCGGAACACCTCCTCGGCCGCGTCCCATGCGGTTCCGGAGCCCCAGCGGCCCATCTCCTGGTAGGAGGTGGGATATCGAAGGTCCGCCAGCAGACCGGCACCGCGCAGTTCGTCGGCCCACTCGCTCACTGTGTGGGCCGTCTCGGCGAATGCCTCCGGGGTCGGGAGCGCGATGCGCAGGCGCACGTGCTGCTCGGGGTCCCGGAATCGGATGAACCACCACGGCGGGCCGCCGAGCCGTTGGAGGAGGTCGGGCAAGTGTCGGGAGAGCAGGGTGTCCTGGCGATGGGCGTCTCCATACAGGGTGGCCAGGAGCACCGACGAGGCGGCCGGGGTCTGCATCTGGGCCGGGGAGAGGGCACGGGCTGGGGTGGGGGCGGGCAGTGCCGGCCACGCCGGCGGCCGGGTCGCCTTGAGCGGCACTACTACCTCGTGAGCGCGACCGTCGCACCAGCCGAACGCCTCCGGTTCCGCGGCCTCGACGAGCACTGCCAGGCGCACCCGGTCGAGGTGGTGGCGAAGCAGCGTCCGGTGGCCTGCCTGGTCCAGGTCGAGGAACAGGCGTCGGTCGTCCTCGACCAGGTAGATCCGCCGCGGCAGGCGTCGCCGAGCCCGCCAGTCGGTGAGCGCGGCGTCCCACTCGGCCCGGGGGCGTACGCGGCCGGGCAGCTCGGCCGCCTCCAGCCGCCAGCGGGCCGGGGAGAGGATCGTGCGCCCGTACCGCAGTCGCGGCAGGTACGGCATCGCCGCTGCGGCGCCCCAGTCGAACACGGTGACCTGCGCACACTGGGCGCGGGACAGCTCGGTGAGGAATCGCACCAGCGGCGGCGTGTGCGTGTGCAGGTTCAACGCGTGCATCCCCA
Organism: Streptomyces sp. SYSU D01066-1; assembly: GCF_054956795.1. Classification (NCBI taxonomy): domain Bacteria; kingdom Bacillati; phylum Actinomycetota; class Actinomycetes; order Kitasatosporales; family Streptomycetaceae; genus Streptomyces; species Streptomyces sp. SYSU D01066-1. The sequence goes on from NZ_JBUDHV010000004.1 coordinate 243,090, forward strand.
CGGCCTCGATGCGCTGGCCCCGCTCGGGGGCGGCCAGGTACATACGGCGCCCGTCGCACCCCACCGCCAGGTCCGCAGGTGTGAGGACATCGTCAGCGGGCGTGCGGTGTTCCTGGAGGCTGATCAGCGTGGGCAAGACTTGCGGGGCCCGAGTGACGTGGGCGGTCTCGGGCAGGAGGGGCGGAAAGGAGAGCTGCGCCGGCACGGTGTTGCTGTCGGCGGTCGGAAGGTCAGCCAGCTCGGCGGCCAGGACCTCACGGTCGGCGGGGGCCAGGACGCTGAGGAACCGGCCTGTGGAGACGCCGGCGCCGCGAGACACGCTCATGACCTCCAGCCGGAACTGCCCACGCTGCAGCTCGCCAACGCTGGCTGCATGGATGCGCACCCCTATCTCCAGGTGCGGCGGCACCCTGGGTTCGTCGGGCCCTACGTCCAGGGCGTCGATCACGTCGTCGGTGAGGACCACCTCGTCGCGGCCATCGAGCGCGGCGGCCTGCGCCAGCCGGACGAGGGCGTCATCCCGAGCGGAGACGCGAGGTCGACGGGCGCCGGGCGGGGTACCCGGGTAGCCGTCGGGATAGCCGGTGCCACTGTCCGCGACGACCTCCTGGAGCGGGACCATCGTGCCGATGCCGTACCGCTCGTAGAACCGCTGGTGATACGCGCCCCATGCCGCGGTGCCGTACGGGCGGGCGCTGACTCGGGTCAGGAGCAGGGCGGCGCGCTCGATCTCGCGGGCGACCGCGTCCGGCAGTACGAGCTGCGCGTCCAGGCGCAGGTCAAGCGCGACAGGGTGGCGGCGCAGGCCCGGCACGAGCGCCCTCATCCGCGCTGCGACGCTGTCCCGCCTGCCACGCGAAGTGCACTCGTTCAGACCGGTCCGGATCGCCCGTAGCTCGCGCACCGTCTCCGCGACCGGAGGGAGGGTATCGGCGTCGATCGCGTCGAGCTGATCGAGTAGATACCCGAGGGCATCGGCCTCGGTACTCGGCGCATGCAGACTCGTGATCAGCACACGCCGCTGGACTAATTCCACCAGCAGCCGGCGCACCTTCTCAGGCCCGGCCTTGGGGAATTCCGCCTCGAGCTTGTCCGCGAGCGCACCTACCCGGATCGGCGCCCGTGTCGCGGCGAGGACTGCGCGCACGGGTTCGGTGAAGGCCAGGGATGCCTCAACCGCGCGAGTTCGATCGTCCTGGGCGTCGAATTGAAATGGCACGATGAGCCGGTCGCCGCGGCTTGTCACTGTGTTGTTGACGACCACGGGCAGTCGTTGGAGGAGGTCGGGGCAGGACTCCAGCCGCTCGACGACAGCTGCCAACCACTCTGCGCCCGCGTGGCCGACAGTCACGTGTTCCGCACCCCAGCTCGCGCGTGCCTGCGGGCCGAACTCGGCGGTGGTCACACCGGCGAAGAGTCCGAATGGCGTCGCTCGGTGCTGGGAGCGCAGCAGGTAACGGGCCACGGACAGTGCCGTGCGCCGGACGTCTCGCGTTGACGGCTCATCGGCCGTGCACACGGTCCGTACCTGCGCGGCAAGGACTGGGCTGGCGTGTTCCAGGGCTTCGGCGAGGTCGCCGTTCGCCCAGACGGCGCGCAGCCAGGCGGCACCGATGGCGGACCCGTTGGGAGAGCGATCGTCGAGGTCCGGAAGCGCAGGACACGGCAGTGTCGGCCGGGCAACGGCTCGTACGAGGGCGGTCGTGCCGGTTCGGAACGCTGGGCGCGGAGCAGCCACCAATACCTCCGGAGGCAAGGGACGGGCGGCTGGTGCCACCACGCCACGAGGCGCGACGGCACCAGCCCGTAGAGACGTGGAGCCTCGGGTCAGGCGACGTTTGTGGTGCAGGCGCCGCAGGTGGTTCCGCAGTTGTCGTCGGTCAGGTTGACGAGTCCCGCCGGATCGGCGACCTCGACGAGAGAGACGTCCAGGTCGAAGCCGTCCGACGTCCCCGGGGCCTGCTGGGTCGCGTAGGTGCTGCTCGGTACTACGGTGCTGCGTGTCATGCCAACTCCTCTGAGTCGTCGGGATGTTGTGGTTCGGTGGTGCCCGCCTCCGGCCGTACGGCAGAGCACTGCACGGTCGGGGGCGGGAGTCTGGTCAGACGGCAGCCGGCCGCCGTTCCATGAAGTAGGCGAGCGCCCGAGCCTTGAGGCGGTCGAGGCACGGCCTGCAGGAGTAGACCGGGGCGTGTTGTCCGTCCCACTGAAGCGGGCCGAGCCAGATCACGGGCACTCCAGTGCGCCCGCACCCGAGCCAGCAGTCACCGGTGACCCAATGCTCGTCCACACGGGGAGTCACGCCTCGGCTCCGGTTCGCGTACCGGCGGTGGGCGACCGACAGGTCGGTCCACAGATCCAGAGCCGGAACAGCAGGCCCCGATAACGCACATCGCCCAGCATCTCGCCACTCGCCCCCAGGTACCGGGCGCAGCGTGCGCACTCCATGGCCATCTGCTGGCGGGGCCGGAGGCGGGCGACATCCGGGAGGGGCTGGGTCACGGTGGCCGGGGTGCTCACGCGCCGCCCCTTACAAGGAGTTCCGCCCAGACCTCTTTGCCCCATGGACGCCCCTCCGGACCGTGCAGGTCATAGCCCCAGCGGTGGGCGATGCCGTCGATCAGGAGCAGACCACGGCCTGACTCGTCGTTCTCACCAGCCTGACCGAGGACTGGGAGGCGCGAAGGTGCCTGGTCCACCACGCCGACACGTACCCGTGTCGCGCTCGGCCGCCCGACAAGCAGGCGGATCGAGTGGCACGGCGTGTGCCTGACGGCGTTCGCGATCAGCTCCGACATGATCAGCGCGGCTACATCGGCAAGGTTGTCGAGGTGCCATACGCCAAGGGCGTCACGGACGAGCTTGCGGCCGACCTCGGCCGTGGACGGCTCGCACGGGAAGGTCTGGCTGTAGGCGGGGTGGCCGGTGGGTGCGACCTGAACTGGCGTACTGAGACTCGTCATTGGGGTAGAGCCTTCGCGTTGTCTCGGCGCCCGGATCGCCCCGGAGAAGGCGCCAGGGGCGGGCCGGGCCGTCAACAGCCGCCCGCACCGGAGGGAGTGGCGAGCGACCAGTAACCAGACAACTCCCTTTTGAAGCAAGGTGATTAGGGCGATCAGCCATCCACCCGGAAGAAAGACCTAGGGTGATTTGGCCTTCCCTTTACCTGGTGGGTGAGGGGGCGTGAGAGCTACCGTGCGTGCATGGACACCCCGCGCAACAGGGTTCTTGAGGCGTGGATGGCCGAACACGGCTACAGCTCCAACAGCCTTGCTGACGCTGTGAACAGCGCCTTAGAGCGGCTGACCGGGCGGCCTGGCGGTCTCGACGGCTCGTCGGTCCGTGCCTGGAAGGCAGGGCGGGTCACGTGGCCCAAATCGGCTACCCGCACGGCACTTGAGGACGTCAGCGGCCTGCCCGCCGTCGCTCTAGGGTTCGTGCCACGGGGCCGGACACCGTCCACCCCGGCCCCACCGCAGCAGGAGGACCCCGACATGAAGCGCCGTACCCTCGTCGGTGGCATCGCGGCGGCAGCAGCCGCAGCAGCAGCCGCGCCGGGCACCGCAGCGCCCCGCCGTATCGGCATGACCGACGTCGATCGCCTGAACACGCGCTTTGCCAAGATCATCGCCAGCGATCACCGCCACGGCGGACAACTCGGCATCGAGCAGTGGGCCGCCACGCTCGCCGACGAGGCGCTGAACCTCCAGAACGCCGGCAGCGCCACCCAGCGCGTACGCAGCAGCCTCTACGCCTCCGCAGCGGCGTTCCGCTCCTCGGCGATGTGGGCCGCAATCGACGGTCGGCGATACGGCGACGCGAAGGCGCACATGCGTGAGGCCCAGGCCCTCGCCGAGATGTCCGGCGACCAGGCGATCAAGTTCCGTATCTGGAGCCACGCGGGGGCCATGTACCGGCACATGGGCCGTCCCGCCGATGCGCACGCGGCGAACGATGTCGCCCGCAACCTGCACATCACACGCCGTGACCCGCTGTTCGCGTCCCTCGGTCTGGCACGGCAGGCGGCGATTCACGGTACGGCGCAAGATCGTGCCGGCACTCGCCGCGCCATCGATCAGGCACAGGACGCCATGCTGCGTGCCGACCCGGACGAATACCGCCCGGTGTGGATGCTCGCGTTCTACGACCAGGCGGAGTTGGACTCCTTGGCGCTGTCCGCCTACTTGGCGCTGGGCGACTACCCCACCGCCGAGTTCCACGCCCACCGATGCCTGTCCGCCCTGCGGCCCCACATGGTCCGGTCTCGGGCCATTACCACGACCCGTCTTGCACACGCCCAACTCGCGCAGGGTGCCGCGGACGCCGCCACTTCCACCGCGATGAAGGTCCCCGTCGACGCCGCTACCCAGCACGCCCGGGTGTCGCGCATGCTGCAGGAGTTCGGGGCTGCACTGCGCGCAACCGCACCGGGTAGCTCTACCGTGCAAACTTGGACTGAGCACACCGCCGCCTGGAGGACCGCCGCATGACCACGGCACCCGCCATCGAGCTGCGCACGTTCACCACTCTCGGCGCCGCCCGAGGCGATCTCCTGGACGTGTACGCCGATGTACGCGCCCCGCTCCTCCACCTGCCGAACTACGCTGTCACCGCATTCGGCGAGCGCCTGGACCGACACAGCGGTGAACCAGGGTTCACGGCCGTCCTCGCGTATGCAGACGGACATCCGGTCGGCTACGCCTACGGCAACACCATCGAGCACGGTGACCGCTACTGGCAGCGCACCAGTCCCGAGCCGGCGGACAAGTACACCGAGCGACCAGCCGTGGCCCTCAAGGAGATCGGCGTCCGGCCGGCATGGAGGAAGACCGGCACTGCCCGGCGCATCCACGACGCCCTCCTCGCCACACGCGACGAGCCGTACGTCACACTCATGGTCAACCCAGCCGCTGGAGACGGAAAGGTCCACGCGCTGTACAGGTCGTGGGGGTACGAGGACATCGGGCAGAGCCAGCCGTCACCGGCCTCGCCGGTGCTTACCGTGATGATCCGCAACACCCGCTGACCCAAGAGGCGGGCAGCGCAGGAATTGACCCTCGGGGCCAGTCTCGGAGCACGTCCGGCGGGGCCTCGTTGCACATGTTGGGCGCAGAGGCGGGGCGACCGAGCGGGGCTGGTACTCGTCGTAGCATCTACCAGCCCGTAATGACAGGAAACCTTTACCCTGGACATCGGCTGGCTGGTGCGTCTGGAACGTGAGGGCTACGAGTGAGACTGAGGCAAGAAGCCCGTGTCCTCAAGGAGAAGGCCGTTTCTTCGATGGTTGCGGCGGCCGAGGCATTCAACTCACCGCACGACCGAGGGCGAGAAACGAAGGTACTTTTGCACCTTCAGCACTCCTTCGAGATGCTGCTGAAAGCCGCGCTCGTGCAGAAGGGCATTAGCGTCTTCGACCCGGCCATGGGACGGTCACTTGGATTTGAGACCTGCGTGCGCAAGGCTGCAGAACACCCGGACATCAAGCTCAGCGAGCCTGACGCAGGAACGCTCAGAGCCATCGACGCCATGCGTGATGACGAGCAGCACTGGTTCAACCAGGTTTCCGAGCAGCTGCTTTACGTGCATGCCCGAGCTGCCGTGACACTCTTCGACGACCTGCTCAGAGGCGTATTCAAGGAGCCGCTCGCTGACCACCTGCCCAACCGCGTACTGCCGGTGTCGGTTGACCCGCCGCGTGACCTTGCGCTCCTCCTGGACGAGGAATACACGCAGATCGCAGCCCTACTCAAGCCGGGCCGACGCGCGACGCACGAGGCGCGAGCCAGGATTCGAACCTTGTTGGCGATGGAGGCCCACACCGGGCCGGAGACCCGCGTCTCGAGCAAGGACGTCGATCGCGTTCAGGCCGGCATACGCGGGGGAGCGGCGCGCTCGGAAGTCTTCCCTCGCTTGGAGGAGCTGGCTACTGCTACGGACGGTGAGGGGCTGCTGATCAAAGTGCGCTTCGTCAAGAACCAGGCGGCTCCGCCCGTGCGCTATGCAGCTGATGAAACCGTGCCCGCCGCCGCCATCCGGGAGGTGGACCTCCAGGCCAAATACCACCGCTCGGCGGCCGAGCTCGCTGGGGCCCTTGCCTTGACCCAACCCAAGTGCGTCGCGTTGCGGCGGCACCTGGGCATCGACGCTGATCCCGCGTGTTGCCACGAGTTCGTATTCAGCTCCCAACGTCTGAAACGCTTTTCCGACAATGCATTGACCCGCATGCGCACCGCGCGCGACACGTTGGATCTGGATGCCGTCTGGCGAGCTCACAACCCGTCCGCCCGCCAACTGGAGCCCTGCGAAGTGCCCGGCTGTCGAGCTGGGTGACCGTCGAGACGCAAGGCGATCTTTGACGACTCTGCCGAGACCATCGTGCTCTGGACGTCGGAGTATCGCTACCCACGATTTTCGGGCGCCCTGCTCGTGTCAGTGGGCTGCGCTAGCCTGCATCCGCTCTACCGCTGTCGCCGCTGAAGGCGCAGCCTGATCAACCAGACACTGAGGGGAAGCAATGCGTCAAGAAGAAATCCTCGAAGACTGCCCTGGGACAGGACAGGACGGGTACATGGACGAAAGTGCACCAGGCGACGAGTGGTACGTGATCTGCCCAGTCTGCAGGATGAAGTGGGCAGGAGGCAGCACCCTCATCGAGCCCCACAAAGACTGGCGGAAGCGCTGAGGGCGGAGGCTGGCAGTAGGCCGAGCGGGTTTTTGACCCAAGGCCCGCCAGCTGGGCGCGACATGCGTGCTGCCGTATCTATGAATCCACCTGCTGATCGATCGCTGCTTCGTAGAAGGCATCCGCAAGGGCGACGATGATCGAGTTGATGGCCGGCCCGTCGGTGAAGAAGTAGTCAGCCATCGTGTTGTGGGCGTCCTGGTTGTCTGCGACCGCCTCCGTAACGGCGGCTTGGAAATCCGGTGACTCCAGGAACTGCTTCTTGGAGTTCGCCTTGGTCTGCCTGATCAGGTTCGGGTCGGCGAGCAACCGCTGGACGAGTCCCTGCACGAACTCCCTGACCTGGTACTCGGCGAACGATTCGGCACCGAAGAGGTCGTTCATCTTGTCTATGACGACCTGGAGCGCGACGTACTTCGGATCCTTCTTCATTCCCGTGCCGGCGGCGCTGATGCCCTTCAGCTGCCCGTCGCCCACAAGTGAGATGTCGACCTGGATTGCCTTGTTGTGCTTGACCCCGACCAGCACCACGTCGGAAAGGTCCACCTCGGCCGCCCAGGCGGACTCGGCGATGACCTTCTCCAGCAAGCGCAGGAAGATCGAGAGCATCTCCATGTAGGGATCGCCGTAGTCGACGATCTGGGACATGAAGTCATAGAGACGTACGTAGGTGGAGACATCCTTGCGGAACAGGTCGAGCTCCTGGAGCGTGACCTTGTTCTCCTCCTCGATCGCCCGCGCGTAGCGGCGCCGGAAACCGTGCTGCGCCGGGCTGATCGCCGCCGAGAGCGCGTTGTTGCCCTTCCGAGTCACCCACAGCTCGGCGACCTTGCGAACGTCGTCCTCGGTGTAGATTCCGGCCTGGGCAAGCTTGTTAGCCAGGTGGACGACGACGTACGGATCGGTCTCGGTCTCCAGGGTCGCGTTCTTGAAGTACGGCTCGAAGGCTGCCTTGATGTCCTCGGGCTTGTTGGCGAAGTCGATGACGAATGTCTTGCGCTTCTGCTCCCCACCAGCCGTGCGGTGGGTGCGGTTGAGCCGCGAGAGCGTCTGCACCGCGGTGACCCCTGACAGCTTCTTGTCTATGTACATCGCCGAGAGTAAGGGCTGGTCGAAGCCGGTCTGGAACTTGTTGGCGACCAGCATGATCTTGTACGTATCGCCCTTGAATGCGGCTGCCAGATCAGCCCCGGCACCGGGGTTCATGTTGGCTTCGGTGAACTCGTCATCCTTGGACGGCTGCGGGCCCCAATCGCTGTGCCAGGTCTCGTCCTCGCCCATCGTCACCCCGGCAGAGAAGGCGACCAGGGTGCGGTAATTGTACGAGGCGTCCTCGGCGCGGCGCCTGGCGATATAGGCGTCGATGGCCAGTTTGTACTTCACCGCGGATTTGCGCGAGTCGGTCACCACCATCGCCTTCGCCTTGCCTTCAAGGAGGTAGGCGACGTTGGCGTGGAAGTGCTCGACGATGATCTGCACCTTCTGGCTGATGTTGGTCGGGTGGAGTTGTACCCACCGCATGAGACCCTTGCGGGCAGCAGCCTCCTCGACCTCTCCCCCATCACCGCTCTCGGCCCTGCCGGCGATCTTCAACGCCGTGTCGTAGGACTGATAGCCCTTGAGCACGTCGAGGATGTAGCCCTCCTCAATCGCCTGCTTCATCGAGTACAGGTGGAACTCGCGCGGCTTCCCGTCGGCACCCTTGCGGCCGAACAATTCGAGGGTCTTGTTCTTCGGCGTCGCGGTGAAGGCGAAGTAGGAGATGTTCTCCGACTCGGCCCGCTCGGTCATCTCCGAGGCCAGCACCGACTCCACATCGACCTCGCCGCCCTCCTCGATCTCCTTGACCTCCTCGGCCGTCAGTACCTGCTTCAGCTTCGAGGAGATCTGACCCGACTGGGAGGAGTGCGCCTCATCGGCGATGACGGCGAACCGCTTGCCCTTGAGGCTAGCGTCGGTCCGGATCTCGTCCAGCGCATGCGGGAAAGTCTGCACCGTAACCGCGATGATCAGCTCGCCGTTCTTCAACGCTTGCGCCAGCAGACCCGACTTCGATTTCGCGCCGGCCTTGCGGACGTCCTCGGGGCTGATAGTCACGACGATCTTGCCGGTGCCGTCGATCTGCCGGATCGCATCCTGCAGCTGGGAGTCGAGCACAGTGCGGTCCACGACCACGATGACTGAGTCGAAGACCTTCCGATCATCGACGTGCAGCCGCGCCAGCCGGTGGGCCGTCCAGGCGATGGTGTTCGTCTTCCCCGACCCGGCCGAGTGCTCAATCAGGTACCGCTGCCCGACACCCTCCTCCTTCACCGCCTCAACGATGCTCGTGACGGCCTCCCACTGGTGGAACCGTGGGAAGAGCATGCTCGTACGCCTCACCGACGTGCCGGTGGTGACGTCCCACTCCTCCTTGGTCTGCACAATCATCAGCCGCCCGATGATGTTCAGCCAGGCGTGTTTCTCCCAGACGCGTTCCCACAGGTACGCCGTCGACGACCGTCCGTCCGCGCCAGGCGGGTTACCGGCACCGCTGTCGAAGCCGATGTTGAACGGCAGGAAGTGGGTCTTCTCCCCCTCCAGCCTGGTGGTCATCGCCGCGAGGTCGTTCGAGACCGCGAAGTGGACCAGAGCGCGGTGTCCGAAGGACAGCAGCGGCTCGGGCCGTCCATTAGTCAGTGGGTTGCGGTCCTGCTTGTACTGGTTGATCGCCTCATCCAGCGACTGGGTGAAGTCCGTCTTCAACTCCACCGTGGCCACCGGAAGGCCGTTGATGAAGAACACCAGATCGAGGATGCGCTGATCAGCGGTCGAGAAGTGCACCTGCCGCACCACCCGGACCCGCATCGCCTCGTAGTGCGCCGTGGTTGTCGCGTTGAGCGAGGTCTCGGGGCGGAACTGCGCCATCTTCAAGCGGCCGCCACCGATGTACTGCACCCCGTTGCGCAGGATGTTCAGTGTGCCCCCACCATGCTCCAGCGGCCTGTCCAGCGCCGCGGTCAGCACGTCGAGGAACCTCGCCTGCGAGCCCGCCGCCTTCAATGCCTTCTCGTACGCCGGCTTCTGCGTCTCCTGCAGCCACGCGTACAGGTCATTCGGGAACAGCGCCCGCTCCCTGTCGTACTCCCCGCCGTCACGGTCGTTCTCCGAGTACAGCCAACCGTGAGCCTCGAGGTACTTACAGATCTCCGTCTCGAAGACCACCTCGTTGTGATCGGCCATCACGCCCCCTCGCGTACGTCAATCTGCCCCGTCACCGCCGCTGTGATCAACACCGACCGCCGTTCCTTGGAGAGCTCGATGAAGCGCTCGGTCTCCTCGATGAGCGTGTCGATCTTTGCGGTCTGCTCATCGAGGGATGCAGCGATGTTTCGCTGTTCGTTGATGGGCGCGACTGGCACACGAAGTCCCCTGATGTCATCGAGCGCCAGCTGCATCTTCGCCCCGCCTGCAGCACCCTCCTTGAGCTGATCTTGGCCCTTGGTGGTCAGCATGAACCACCCAATGAACCTGGAATCCACATGCTCTGACTCCAAACGGCAGAGAGCCACATGCTGGCTAACGTACGCACCGACCCAGTCGCCCCTAACCACGGCGACCGATCCCAAGTAGGCCGTAATGGAGAAGAGCAGATCTCCTGCCTCCAGCATCGTTCGCGAGCCCTCAGTCACATTCGCTGGCAGGTCGACGAACTGGACGTCACCTCGAAGGTCGAGGCTGGCTCGCGGCAAGTTCCCGATGCGGACGAAACGCTCGCCCGCATCCGCGTAGTAATCGGCCCACCCACGGGAACCACTCGTCAGGAATCTGACGTATCGGCGCAATTGCACGCAAGGCTCACCAAGCACCGAAAAGGCCACGTCGATGATGGCTTGCCGTCGCTCGCGGAGCATCTCGATCAACCGCTGCTGCTCCTCGATGAGCGTGTCGATGCGGGCCGTCTCGCGGTCGAGGTAGTGGGCGATGGCTCGCTGTTCGTCGGCCGGGGGCAATACAAGAGGAATGCGGGCGAAGGTGCTCCAGTTACGGAAATCAACGCTGCGTTCGCGGACGTTCGGCGCCTGGGTGGCGAGGAACCCGGAGGTACCAAGGTGGCGTAGCAGGCGAGCAAGGTAAGCGGGATCGTCGCCCACCACAGGTTCGCAGACGTGGTAGACGGGTGAACCGTTGCCATGACTGTCCGAGACGCCGACGGCGCCAGCAAAACCGTCGAGGGCGTGGAAGACCAGGTCGCCGGGGCGGATCTCCTGATAACCGTTCTCGCTATCAGAAAAGGTGTAGCCGTCCTCTCGGCGGTTCGATCGCAGAGTGACTGTGCCATCCCGATAGGCGGTGATAACACCGAGCCCCGACCGAGCAGGTCGGTCCAGCAGGCGCAACACTCGCCGCACCGTTGTCTCACGCCAGTCGGGCGGCGGGGTGGTGATCACTGCTCCACCTCGCGGAGGAGATCAAGGATCTTGGCAACCTGCTTCTCCAGGTCGGCGTCGATCTCGGCGAGCGGGCGGGGTGGTACGTACTTGTAGAAGTGGCGGGTGAAGGGAATCTCGTAGCCGGTCTTGGTCTTGGACCAGTCGATCCAAGCGTCAGGAACATGCGGCTTCACCTCCGTGTCGAAGTACGTCTGGATGACCTCGCGTTTTCCTGTCGCACCGGCGGTTGAGCCACCGTAGGTGAAGGGCACATTTTCGGTGTCACGCTTTTTCGAGTCGGGCTTCGGGTTGCCCTTGCGATCGACGACAGGGTTCCCGTCCTCATCGAGCAGGGGACGCTCGACGGTGATGGTCCAGTAGCCGAACTCGTCGTTACGCAGCACCTTGGAGTGGTCGGGATCGGCGTCCTCAAAGTCGGCGTACAGCCGCACGACCTCGGCACGATCATCGTCGCTGATCTCGCGTCCCTTGGCCCCGAGGTTCTTGCGCATCTTGGTCCAGAACGACGTGCCGTCGATGAGCTGGACCTTGCCCTGACGGTCTGGTTGCTTGGTGTTGTCGAGGATCCAGATGTAGGTGGCGATGCCGGTGTTGAAGAACATGTTGGTCGGCAGCGCGACGATCGCCTCGACCAGGTCGTTCTCCAGCAGCCACCTACGGATGTTGGAGGGGCCGGATTCGGCAGCGCCGTTGAAGAGCGGCGAGCCGTTCATGATGATGCCGACGCGGCCACCACCGTCCTCGGGGGCGCGCATCTTGTGGGCCAAGTGGAGCAGGAAGAGCATTTGGCCGTCCGAGGTCGCGGGGAGTCCCGGCGCGAATCGGCCGTAGGGGCCGGCGGAGTCACGCTCCGCCTTGACTGCCTTGGCGTACTGCTTCCAGTCCACCCCGTAGGGCGGGTTAGACATGCAAAAGTCGAACTGGCGGCCCTTGAAGGCGTCGTCAGTGAGCGTGTTACCGAAGGCGATGTTGGTCGCGTAGTGCCCCTTTGCGAGCAGGTCGGACTTGCAGATGGCGTACGACTGCGGGTTGTACTCCTGGCCGTACAGGCTGAGCTTCGCCTCGGGCTTCTGAGCGAGCAGGTGCTCCTCTGCCAGGGAGAGCATGCCGCCGGTGCCGGCGGTGGGGTCGTACAGCGTCCGAACGATGCTGCCCCCGGAGGGGGCGACGTCCTTCTCAGCGAAGAGCAGATCAACCAGCAGCCGGATCGCGTCGCGCGGCGTGTAGTGGTCTCCGGAGGTCTCGTTCGCGGCCTCGTTGAACTTGCGGATGATGTACTCGAACGCATCCCCCATGTCGGCGTTGGACACCACTTTGGGATGCAGGTCGACGGCGCCGAAGGACTTGACGATCTCGCGCAGGAGTCCAGCTTTCTCCAGGGCCAGGATCTCCTTCTTGAAGTCAAAATACTCGAACACGTCCACATCGGCCGAGAACCGGTCAATGTAGTCAGCGAGGTTGTCCGCCAGCCCATCCGCATCGGCCAGCAGGTTCGCGAATTCGTAGTTGGAGGTGTTGTAGAACGTCCGCCCCGTGGCCTTCTTGACCTCAACCTTGAGCCGGTTCGGGTTCTCGTACCTCGCGGCCAGCTCTCGTACCACCGCACGGTCCGGCTCAAGTACGCAATCGAGCCGTCTCAGGATCGTGAACGGAAGAATCACAGTCCCGTACTGGTTGGGGCGATAGGGCCCCCGAAGCTGGTCAGCGATCGACCAGATGAAGCTACCGAGCGTACTCACAAGGTTCCTCACGAGAATCGTCTAGCAGTGACGATCACTTTGCCAAAGGGACCAGCCAGCATCCCATGGTTCAGCTAGGAAACTTCTTGACTCGCTCATGCCAATCGCACGGCTGCTTGCACATGTTGCCGGAGCGGCAACTCCGCAAGGCGTTGGAAGGCCGCAAGAACGAACCGGGCCCCCGCAGACTCCCCTACGAAGAGATGGAGATGCGCCAGCACGACACCGAGGTACCTCAGGTGCGTGAGCGATGCGTGAGCGGACTGCCCGATACAGGCCCGCATGAGCCGGACGAAGTGGCTCGCCGTGCGGTTCTGACCAGGGGAAACAGCATCGCACGGCAGCGCCAGGCACCTCCCGGCAAGGATTCGATCCCACTCCTAAAGCGGGTGTCGCAGGTTCGAATCCTGCCGGGGGCACAGTGTCTGACCAGGCACGGAGCTTCAAACAACCCCCTCGAAGTGATCTCCGAGGGGGCTGTTTTCGTGCGTGCGCGGGGCGTAACGCTAGGCGACGTCCTGGTTACGGGGTTTTCTACCGACCCCCCCGGGGGGCGTCGGCGGCCTCCTGCTCGAACTGAGACATCAGCGAGGTGCAGGTGTCCGTGTGGCTCGCGATCACCCCAACCGGAGAAGTGACCGCTCACCTCGCGGCGGGAAGTACCTCCAAGGTCACCTGGATCAGTCTGGATGGCGCCGCCTGCCGTCTGGACCACCCGACGAGGTTGACCGAGTCGAGCCCGTCACCGCCCGGCAGCGGTCTGGCTGGCCCTCCATTCAGAAGCCTCGGGCGTGTCCTGGAACTCCAGGAGGTGCTGTCCGGCGAGCCGCTGCAGGGCGGCGCGTACGTCTGCCGGTGTGACGTAGAAGAACTCCCGCCGTAGGTTGACCCGGTTGACGCGGTGGGACTCGAACTCCTGGTGCAGGCGGCGTTCCAGGCCGACGGCGTCCTCACTGAAGATCAGGGCGTGTACGTCGAAGCGGAAGGGGACGGACGCGTCCCCGAGTTCGATGACGCGGTCCATGGGATCGAGGCGCCGGGTCATACCGATCTTGACCATGCGTTCGCCGAACGCTCCGATGTTGGAGATGACGTAGACGTATCCGGCCCGGATGTTGGCCTCGCGGGCCTCGACCGACTCAAGCTCGGCACCCAACTCGGCAAGTTTGCCTTCAAGCTCGGCGATGGCTGCCTCATCACCGGTGCCGGAGCGCAGGCGGCGCAGGGCGCCCTCGTAGTGGCTGCGTTCCTTCTCCAGCCGCTGCCGCTCGCGCTCGATCTCGCGCTGCAGGCGCTCCTCCTCGCGCTGCTGGGCTCGTAGCTCTCGCTGCTCCTCCCGCTCGGTCTCCTTCCTCACCAGGTAGTCCGCCGTCAGCTCCAACTCCTGGACCCGCAACTGGTGGTAGTCATCGCCGATGCGGATCTGCATGGTGGCGCCGAGCCGGGCGATCGACTCCCGCGTCTTGCCGAGCCGGTCGATCAGCGAGTCGAGCCGGTGCGGCTTCATGCCGCGCACCGCGTTGTCCGCCTCGGCGTTGTACGCGCGCAGCATCAGCTTGGAGAAGTCACGGACCATCTTGCGGCCCTTGGCAGCTGAGCCGTCCACCATCCAGTACTGGTTCCCGAGCACTGCCCGATCGTCCCTCGCCAACTGCTTGTAGCGGGCCTTGAGACTGTCGAGCCGGTCCTTGTAGGCGAGCGCGTCGGCGAGCGGATGGCGGTACTCGTAAATGCCGGCCTCTTGCAGCATCCGCGTCTCATCGGTGAGCACCAGGTCCCGGCGCGCGGCCGTGAGGCGCTGTTCGGCCTCCGCCATCTGGCGAGCCAGGTCGTCGGCTTGGCGGCGCACGTCAACCAGGGACTGCGCGGCGCTCTCGGCGGCGTGCTCTGTCTTCTCGTCGAGGAGAGCGTCGATCCGTCCGATCTCTTGGAGCTTCTCCTCGTGCGCGCGGCGCAGTCGCTGCTGCTCGGCGGCTATCCGAGCGCTGTCGGCTCCGATGAGACGACTCAACTGCTCCGTCAGGTGACGGTTGTCTTCCTGCAGTCCGCGTACCTGTGTTTCCATCAGCGCCAGCTCGCCCGCCAGACGCGCCGCCTCGGACTCCGCTTGCTTACGGCGCCGGCCGAACAGACCCCCGCCTGTGGCCGGGACCGTCGCCTGGGGACCGTAGGGGGACTGCTGAGGAACGGGTGCGCTCGGCTGCGGCACGGCCCCTTCCGGGATCCAGATCTGCCAGCCTGGGGGTGTGGGCCATGCGGGATCTGGTTCCCAGCCCGGTGGCGGGCTCCACCCCTCCGGCGGGGCGGGCCAGGTGGGCGGCGGGTTGAACCGGTAGGTCATGGGGCAACGACTCCTGTCGCGAGGGCGAGAGACGGCCGGTGTAACCCCGATGCCGTCCGGCAACCAGCGGGCCGAGTCGAACGTACTCGGCCTTGTGGACCTTCGTCCTGCCATCTCCTGTTTTTGGCCCTCCTGGCAGCAGATCCGACGAGGTGGGTGAGCCGCAGGGAGCAGTTGGGCTCCGGCCGCTGTCAGGATGGCTCTCCGTCGGCAGCGAAGTGCCCTTCGTCCTCGAGGGACCGGTCCGGCGCCCCCGGGCACGGCCGACCGCCCCTGACGCACCGGGTGAAGGTGAAGCGAAGGTGGCCGCCCCTCCGTCCGCGGACAAGTTCCTGTCCGTTCTCAAGAACGCACCACCTGGCGTTGTCGAACACGGATCCTGGCTCACCCACAACCGCGACCAGCACGGCAACCGGGGCCCCGTGAACGGGGATGATCCACCGCACTGGCGCGTACTCCTCCGCGTCCTGTGCCTCCCCCTGACCACGCCGCACGCGCCCGCGACCTGCGGCACGAGGTCACCCCCCTGCGGTCGGCCCGGAACGGATTCAGCACACATGAGGCCGGGAAACCCTGGGAACCCGCAAGAACCACCGGGACACGTTTCTCCAGGTCAAACGCGGTCATGGTGGAGTTTACCCAGGTCACGGCCTTGATCAGAGAAAACCCCTAAAGCGGGTGTCGCAGCGCAGGTTCCAATCCTGCCGGAGGCACAGACAGAAGGGCCGGCTCGGGAGGGGTTCCCTCCCGCGCCGGCCCTTCGTCGTGTCCGGGGTCGCGCCACACGCGTGCCGTTGGAGTCCACGCGGAGTCCGCATCCCCAAGCCGGAGGTTCCTCCCCGTCGTCGCGGATCGTGGCCTCGAGCCGGTCGGCGACGGCCCGGTCCCGGGCGCTGGTCATGTGCTGGCAGACCAGCGCGGCCCGGGAATCGCCGCGCCCCATGCGCGTCATCAGCTCCCGCGTGCCGGCGCCGGCTGCCGAGGCCGGCGTGTTGCTGGCGGCGTACCGAGAAAAGCGCTCCGGCGGGTACAGGCGAACGTGTTCAGTCGTGGGACCGGGGGGACGCCCCTGCGGCCGTGGGTGTGCCCGCGAGCGTCCGTGACTCGACGGCGGTCTGGACCTGGAGCAGGCGGGCGTAGGCTCCCAGGGATGCGGATAGGCGAGTTGTCCAAGCGCACGGGCGTGAGTCCGCGCTCACTGCGGTACTACGAAGAGCAGGGCCTGCTGACCAGCTCACGCTCCGACGCGGGGCAACGTCACTATTCCGATGCCGCGGTCCAGCGCGTGTCACTCATCCGACAGCTGTTCGACGCGGGTATGTCCAGCAGGGTGATCGCGACTGTGCTGCCGTGTGTGGACGTCCCGGGTGACCTGGGCGTCGCCGAGGAGACGTTCACGGCGATGGTGCGTGAGCGCGACCGGATCGACGCCGACATCGCGCACCTGATCGAGACCCGGGACGCACTCGACGTGCTGATCAGGGCCAACAGCCGGCACCGGGCGGAGCTGTCCACGGCCCCGGAACCGGTGGAGCGGTCGGCCTGATGCTGTGATCCGCGTCTCATCCGGTTGCCCCTCACATCAATGTCAGAGGTGAGGATGGCGACAACGCCCGGAAGCACCGGGTCGGTCGTACGAGAGGCGGCGGAAGATGGGGCAGGCGTGGGGTTTCGGCAGGTATGGCGGGCCCGAGGTGCAGGAGTTCTTCGATCGTCCCGACCCCGTCCCCGGTCGCGGCGAGGTGCTGATCCAGGTCGGCGTCGCCGGCGTGAACCCCCTCGACCACCTTCTGCGCTCGGGCCTGGTCGACGGGCTCGACGGCGGGCGTCCGTTCCCCCGCGTGCTGGGCATGGAGGCGGCCGGAACCGTTCTCGCCCGGGGTGAGGACGTCGACGGGCTCGAGGTGGGTGACGCGGTCTTCGGCTTCGCGCTCACCGGCGGCGGCACCTACGCCGAGACGACGGTGCTGTCCGCGCCGAACACCGCGCGCGTCCCGGAGGGTCTGTCAGCGGCCGTGGCGGCGACGCTGCCGGTAGCCGGGACGACCGCGGTGGACGTGCTCGACCAGCTCGGCCTCCCGGCCGGTGCCACGGTCCTGGTCAACGGGGTCGGGGGCGGGGTCGGCCTCGCCGTCGCCCGGCTGGCCATCGGGCGTGAGCTGCGTGTGATCGGCACCGGGAGTACCGCCAAACGCCGGCACGCCGAGGCCATCGGGGTGCGGTTCATCGACTACACCGCCGAGGACGTCGTCGCCGCGGCACGCGAGCTGGTTCCGGCCGGCTTCGACGGGATCGTCGACCTGGCCGGAGGCACCTCGCTGCGGACGGTCGCTCCGCTGGCCCGGGATCCCCGCAACGTCATCGCTGTGGGTGACATGTCCGTGCCCGATCTCGGTGGGCGTTTCGTCGAACGTCGCCTCGACCGCGCCAACCTGGAGCGGTCGGCCCGGCTGGCCCTCGACGGACTCCTCGCACCCGTGATCACCGCGGTCCATCCGCTCTCCGACGCCCCGGCCGCCCTCGCCACCGTCGAGAACGGTCACGCCTCGGGCAAGGTCGTCATCAAGGTGGCATGAGAAGTACCCGGCCGTCCGACGCCGTCGACCGTCCACCTCGCACGGACGAGAACCCGTGGTCAGCGCCTCGTCGACTGAGCACGTTCACCTGTACGGGGTTGAGCACGTTCAGGCGTACGCCGACAGCGGTCAAGTGTGCGGCGAGGCACACACGCGCCTGACGGGTCGGTGAGGTTCCCCCGCATCTCGGGAGTGAGGTTCCCCCGCATCTCGGGGGAACCTCAGGGCACCGGCGATCAGGGCACGGGGCCCGGCCGTGCCGGGGCCGGTTCCCGTCCCGGTGGCCCCGCGGTCACCGGTTCCGTCCGGTCCGGACAGCCGGGCCGTCGCTCCGGCGGACCCGCTCCGGTCGCCGTCCGCCCGGTGTCTCCCTAACGTGATCGCGTACTCGAGCGTGTGCGCCGGCCGGGCCGGCTCGCACGCACCGGGGGGACGACGGGTCCCGTCGTCCACCCGGCCGCTCCGGCCCAGGGGACGGTCATGCTGCTCGCACGGACGGTGGGCGCCGCTTTCGGCGCCGTAGGGAAAAGCGGCACCTCCGTGCCGGCGGCGCCCCCGGAGCGGGGCGAGTTCTCCGGCGTGCTGACCTACACGGCGGGCGAGTACCGCATGGTGCAGTACGCCCTGATGGCGACCGCTCTGGCACTGCTGGCGGGTTCCCTGCACGCCTTCGTCACCCGGAGCGAGACGTCCCCGCGCTACCGGTCGGCGAGCGACGCCAGCGCCCTGCTCCAGCTGCTGGCCTTCCTCGCCTACGTGGAGCTCTTCATCAGCTGGAAGACCTCCTTCACCCTCCGGGGGGAGCGGTACGTGCCAGTGGCCGACACCGAGTTCGACGGTGGGATGCGGTACGCGGACTGGTCGGTCACGGTGCCGCTGCTCGCCGTGGAGCTGCTCGCCGTGTGTGCCGTGGCCGGACGGCGGATGTCCGTGCTGCGCAGCACGGCCGTGGTGGCGTCCTTCCTGATGATCCTCACCGGCTTCCTCGGCGCCCAGGTGCTCGACAACGGCAACCGGGTGCTGTGGCTGGTGGTGTGGGGCGCGATCAGCACCGTGTTCTTCCTCGTGCTGTACGCGGTGCTGGGCCACGCGGTGCTGGCAGGCCGCGACGAGCTGCCGCCGGAGGCGTACACCGTTCTGAAACGGGCGACCGTCCTGCTGCTGAGCGTCTTCGGCGCCTACCCGCTGATCTACCTGATCCAGCAGACCGTCGGCCCCGAGTCCCACCTGGTGGCCTGGGCTCTGGTCACCCAACTCGGCTTCTGCGCGGCCGATGTCGCCGCCAAGGTCTGGTTCGGCGTGCTGATCCACAAGGTGGCCAAGATGCGCACCGCCGACGACATCCGCAGCGGCACCGGGACCCACCCGGAGGAGGTGTGGATCTCGCACGTCAAACGGGCCGACGCCTGGCCCCCGGTGGCGGCGG
The DNA here is from genome assembly GCF_054956795.1 of Streptomyces sp. SYSU D01066-1. Lineage (NCBI taxonomy): Bacteria > Bacillati > Actinomycetota > Actinomycetes > Kitasatosporales > Streptomycetaceae > Streptomyces > Streptomyces sp. SYSU D01066-1. The sequence continues at coordinate 262,287 of NZ_JBUDHV010000004.1, forward strand.
CCCTGACCGGGCACAGCGCCCACCCCGCCCCGCTGCCGGTGCGCGAGGGCGGCGGGGACGGCACCGGCGGAGACCACGGCCGCGGTGGCACCGGCACGGCCCGGTGACACCCGGTGGCCGCTCCCGGCCCGGCGGCCACTCCCGGTCCCGCGGCCACTCCCGGCCCGGTACCCGATCCCGGCCCGGCGGCCACTCCCGGCCCCGCGGCCACTCCCGGCCCGGCGCCTGATCCCGGCCCCGCGGCCACTCCCGGCCCGGCGGCCCGCGTCCTGGTGCCGGCCGGCCGGATCTCCACCGGTGTGGTGGCGGCCGTGCTCGCCGTCGGCCTGGTGGCACCGCAGGTGTGGCGGCACTGGGCGGTCGCGGTCTTCCTGGCCGGTCTGGTGGCCGGCCTGCCGCACGGCGCCGTCGACCACCTGGTGCCCGGCTGGTTCCGGCGCGGCTCCCGGCCCGCGACCGGGCACCGGACGGTCGTCCCGCTCGGCTACGCCGCGGCGGCAGCGGCCGTCCCCGTCGCCGCCCTGACCGTGCCGGCCTGTGTGTTCTGTGTCTTCCTGGCAGTCTCCGCCCTGCACTTCGGCTACGGCGACGCCCGGTTCTGCGCCCTGCGCGACGGTCCGGCGGATCCGGCTCCGCGGGCGGTGCACGCCCTCGCCCACGGAACGGTCACCGCCGTACTGCCCCTGGCGCTGTGGCCCGGGCAAGTGCGCCCGGTGGTGCGGCAGCTCGCCCCCGGCGCCGACTGGCTGCTGGCCGCGCCGGTGCGGACGGCCACCGCGGTACTGGCCGGAGCGGCCGTGGCGGTCTGCTGCGGGATGGCCCTGCGCGCCGGACGGTACCGGCAGGCCGCCGAACTGTCGCTGCTCACCGCCCTGTTCGGCCTGGTACCGCCCCTGGTGGCGTTCGGCGCCTACTTCGGTGCCTGGCACTCGGTACGGCACATCGCCCGGCTGGTGCTGGCCGACCCCGCCAACGCGCCGGCGCTGCGGGCCGGGCACACCGCGGCGGTGCTGCGCAGGTTCGGCCGTCAAGCGGCCGTCCCCACGGCCACCGCGCTGGCCGCCCTCGCCTTGCTCACCGCCCTGCCCCGTGCCTTCCTGGCGGACGGCCGGACAGCGGCCGGCGGAGTGGTCCTGCTGGCCGCCCTCACCTTCCCCCACCTGATCGTCGTGGCCCGCCTGGACCGTGGTGAGGGGCGCCCGGGGCCCGGCCCCGGGCGCCCCTCACCGCCGCGCGCCGCACAGCGCGCGGCGGCCGCCCGATCACCGTCCGGCAGCTGCCGGGACGACGGGTGACGCGAGGTCTCCCGAGGCGCACCAGGGACTCATGGCCTCAGAGGCTCAAGGACTCAGGACTCAGGACTCAGGACTCAGAGGCTCAAGGACTCAGAGGCTCAAGGACTCAGGGACTCAGGGACTCAGGGACAAGAGGACGTTCGCGTCATGAATGCGCAGGCATCGGACGGTTCGCCGCTTGGTGAACTCGCCGTCATGCGGGGCCTTCACCTGGATCGGACGCACCGCCACCTCGCCCGCGGCTACGAGACCGGACCCGACCACTCCGGGAGCATGATCCGCCTCGCGGTGATTCCCGACCTCGCGGAAGACGTCATCCAGGCACCCGGCCGGCGGTGAACCCCTCGCCGTCCTGGAACTCGATCAGTACCCCGCTGTCGGCAAGGTGGATCCAGCACGCGCAGGAGTCCGCCAGAACCGCTTCGGCGTGTGCCGCCACCAGACCGGCCTCCACAGCGATCGAAGGAACCTCCAGGTTCGCCCAGAAAAGAACAACCAGTTCGTCCGGGTTCGCCAGCTCACACAGCGTTCTCCGGAGCTCCCCGCCGTCGAACGCCGGGGAGTTCCGCAGTACTTCAGCGCCCCGCCAGTCCAGCCGGGAGGACCCCACGGTGCCGAAGCGGTCCAGGCTCAGTGCGGCGAACGCCCTGTCCTCCTCGTAGGAGAGGACCACGGCCGCATCGCCGAAAGCCTCCAACAGGCCCGCGAGCGCTTCGGCTTGCGTCCCGTAGCCGGCCCGAGCCCCCAAGTCCTTCCTCCTCCCCGCCCGTCAACGGCCGAGTCACGGCTTTCCCTGCTGGTTTCAAGTACGGCCCGGCCCCCGGCCGGCCCGCGTTCCGGTCCCCGCCCCGCTCCAGCCCGGCCGACGCCCGGGCCGCGCACGGCGGCAGCCGCCCGATGCCGGAGGAGGAAGTACGTCATGGCCGGGACGGCCGGCTCCGCAGCTTCGCGGAGCCACTTCGGCGCGAGCCCCGAGGGCCACGGCCCCGACGGGGTGCTTCACCGGGCGGGTCCGCAGACCGCCCGGCCCGCCGGAAGCTTACGAGGCCATGATCGACCGCACCACGACAGCTCCGGCTCAAATCCGCTCCACCGACCTCGCGTCGGTCCCGCTCGGGGACGCCGCCCCGGCAGGACCTTTGCCGCCGAAGCTCACTCGGCCGCGTTGCGTATTACGGACTCAGAAATCGCCCTCACCTTCGCGTGGGCCCGCTGTTCGGCCATGAAGGAAAGAACTATGGAGACGGTCCCCAACAGGATCGACAGGGAGGTTCCCGCTATGCAGACTACGCCGTTCACAAGACCAAGTCGCTCGCTTGATGTCGTCGCCACAGCCTGGATCAGGGCGACTACCACGCTACCTGCGTACAGGACACCTATCATGGCCCGTATGCAAATGTTCGCTATAGCTCCGTGCCGGTGGCGTGCTATTTCAGACTCCCAATGGGTCACGGGGAAACCAGTCTTTCTCGCCACCTCGCGCTCCAACGCCGCCTGGTAGCCGCCCAGCGACAGCGCCTCGGTGGTCAGGAAGAGCAGGTAGACGACGAGGAAGGAAATCGCGAACGGCAAGCCCATGAGGAGGTACAGTTTCCCCGAGTTGATGGTCACCGACACCCCGAGGGAAATGAGGACGACCGAACTGGCGAGTATCTTTTCGCCCAGCAGGAGATAGGCCGTGAGTCTCTCCGAGACGGCCCGGCATTCCTCGATCAGGGCCGTGATGACTTGTTCTTCTCGTGTCACAGCGGTTTCCTAGCATGAGGATCGTGGACGGATCGGGCTACGCGGCACCTTTTCCGTGCTTGAGGTTTACAGCAAGGAGGGGTCCGTCGCGTCGATCGCCGAGAAGAGAAGGGGGCGCATTGGGGTGCGAGGTGGCGAAGTCCGTGGGTGGTGTGTTGTGACGCGGTTCCGTTTTACATGTGCTTTATATGTGCGCGTCAAAGGGGTGGATGTTTCCTCATAGCGCTCCCGTGACGAAAAGGATTCACCCAGGCGGCATGACCTCATGGTGGCTGCGACTGTGCGTGAGTGGCGCGACGAGGAAGGGTGGGGGGTGCTCGACTCCCCGGAAACACCCGGCGGTTGTCGGGGCCACTTCTCCCACACGGTCCGGGACCTTCGGCATTGGCTCCTGACGGCGACGAGGACGGGACGGGGCGCGTCCGACGTACCGAGAGACGGGTGCCCCACCGGTCGGGGCGAGTGGTACGAGCGGGTGGGGAACGCGGAGCCGGCTGCCCCGGCCCCCTCCTGGGCTGGAGGCGCCGGGGACAGGGGTCAGTAGGCCGCGAGCAACTGATCGAGCAGAGCCGCGGTGGCTTCACCGGTCGAGGTCCGCGTCACGACGTTGAACTCCCAGGTGATGCGCTCCTTCAGGGGGACGACCGCGATGCCGTCGCTCGGCGGGATCAGCAGTTCGGGAAGGAGCGCGACGCCGAGGCCGTCCGCGACGAAGGGCGGGATCGAGCCGGTCTCGGTCACCTCGGCTCTGACGTCGCGCACCATCCCGCGGGCGCTGAGCGCGGCGTCGAGGACGTCCCGGTTGCCGAAACCGGCAGGCGCGTCCACGAAACGCTCGTCCGCGAGGTCCTCCAGCGCCAGTTCCGCGCGCGACGCGAGTACGTGGTCGGCCGCGAGGACGACCGCGTAGGGCGTCGTGGCGAGCCGGTGCACGGCAAGGTCCGGGGCGGTGGCCGCGGGGAGCCCGTACAGGCTGAGATCGAGCCGCCCCCGCCGCACGGCGTCGGCCAGCTCCGCCGAGCCGGACGCAGACGCGCGCAGCCGGAGGTCGACGAGCGGGTGTTCGCGGTGGAAGGCGCCGATGACGCGCGGGATCGCGAGGTAGCTCACGCTGGAGAACACCCCGATGCGCAGCTCGCCCCGCAGTTCGCCCCGCGGGTCGGCCGCGGTGCGGGCGCGCGCCTCGGCGTCGGCGAGCGCGCGGAGCGCGGGCAGCACCGCCTCCCCGGCAGCGGTGATCCGCACCCCTCGCTGGTCCCGCTCGAAGAGCGCGGTACCCAGCTCTCGTTCCAGCGCCCGAACGCCGGCGGAGACGGTCGACTGTGCCGCGTGGACCCGTTGCGCGGCACGGGTGAAGCTCAGCTCGTCGGCGACCGCGATCGCGTACTCGACCAGTCGGGTTTCCATCTCCGCGCCTGCCGCTCCATCGTTCGTGTCGATGACTGTGACCAAGAATATGCGTTGGACGCGATGACGGGAGGTGTCAAGCATGGAGGAGTGACGACAACCGCTGCTTCCGCCCAGCCCCCGGCCACCGGACGACTCCCGCACGGGACGGGCTTCTGGATCATCGCGCTCGCCTTCAGCACCGAGCTGGCGTTCTGCGCCGTCCCGACGCCCCTCTACGCGATCTACCAGCAGCGCGACGGCTTCCCGACGACCGTCCTCACCGCCGTCTTCGCCGCGTACGCGGTCGGGGTCATGCTGAGCCTGTATCTCGCGGGCCATGTCTCCGACTGGTTCGGACGCCGACCCGTGATCCTCTGCTCGCTCCTCGTCAACCTGCTGGCCGCGGTCCTCTTCCTGGTCCGGGACGACGTCACCGGCCTCGTCGTCGCCCGCTTCGTCAGCGGGCTCGGCATCGGCGTCCTCACCGCCACCGCGACCGCGCACCTCTCCGAGCTCGGCGCGGCGGCCGATCACGCCGGCGGCCGCGTCGCCCTGGTGTCGACTTTCGCGAACCTCGGCGGCATCGGCCTGGGCGCTCTGGTCGGCGGGTTCGTCGCGGCGTGGGCCACGCGACCGCTGGTCACGCCCTACGTGGCCTTCGCCGTCCTCCTGGCCGTCGAAGGGGTCCTGGTCGCCTTCGTCCCCGAGACGGTCGAGCGCCGTGGGAAGCGCCCCGCCTACCGGCCGCAGCGCGTCGCCGTGCCGGCGTCGGGGAGGGGCGCGTTCTGGGCGGCGGGGGCGGCGGCGTTCGGGGCGTTCGCGGTGTTCGGTACGTTCATGGGACTGTCCTCGACCTTCCTCACCGGTCTCCTCGGGCTGCGTTCGCACCTGCTCGCCGGCCTGGCGCCGTTCGTCGTCTTCATGGCGGCGGCCCTCGCGCAGATCGTCACCGCGCGGCTGGCGACGCGCCCTCAGCTCGGGTACGCCATCGCGCTCGCCGCGCTCGGGCTCGCGGGCATCGGTGCCGCCGCCGTCGTCGCCTCGCTCCCGCTCTTCCTCATCGGCGGCGGGGTCGCGGGCGCGGGGATCGGCATCCTGTTCCGAGCCGCCCTCGGCACCGTCGCCGCGGTCACGGACGCGGAGCGTCGAGGCGAGGCACTCGCCGGCGTCTTCCTCATCGCCTACGCCGGCATGACCGTCCCGCCGCTGCTCACCGCCGCCGCGCTCAGGGTCTGGCCCGCGGCCGCCGTGCTCGTCGGTCTTGTCACCCTCGCCGCGGTCCTCGTCGTGTTCTCCGGCTCCCGGATGCTTCGCCGCTGAACGGACCGCGTGAGGGCGGTTCGTCCTTGAGGCCGCGTGCCGCCCGGGTCCGGGCGGCACGCGAGGTCTCGTCGCGCTCGTCGGACAGGGCGGGCTCCGGGTCCACCCGCGGGAGGCGTTCCCGTCCGGGCGGGGCGCCGGCGCGTACCGGCCGCTCGACCGCGGTCTCCTCCGGGGCTGGCCGGTCCCGACTCCCCGGTCCCGTCACGGGGCGGCCAGGGTTGTCGGCGGCCCGTCCGGCTCCGGCGGCCCGTCCGGTTCCGGTGGGGCAATCGGCCTCGCCTCTTCGGGCACCCATCGTGCCCCGCCGCTACCTGTCCCGGCACCACCGGCACGTTTAATGTCCGGGAGTGAGCCTGTGGACTTCCCTCGAGCCCGCCTCCGCAACCGTGGACCCGGGTGGTAGTACGACAGTACGGCTGCGGCTGCGCAACACCGGTGACGTGGTGGACGAGTACCGCTTCGAGGCGGTGGGCTCGCTCGCGCCCTGGACCTCCGTGGAACCGCAGTCGCTGCGCCTGTACCCGGGGACGACGGGGACGGTGGAGCTGACGTTCGCCCCGCCGCGCACGCCGGACGCGACGGCGGGCCCGAACCCGTACGGGGTGCGGATCACGCCGACGGAGCACCCGGACGCGGTGACGGTTCCCGAGGGGAACCTGACGATCACTCCGTTCACCGAGGTGCGGGCCGAGCTGGTGCCGACGACGGTGAAGGGCCGGTTCCGGGGCAAGCCGCGGCTGGCCGTGGACAACCTGGGCAACACGAAGGTGACGGCGTCGATCGCCGGCAGCGACAACGGTGACCAGTTGTCGTACGAGATACACCCCGGCAATGTGCAGATCGAGCCGGGCCGCGCGGCGTTCGTGAAGACGACGCTGAAGCCGCGGCAGATCAGCTGGTTCGGGACGTCGGAGCAGCGGCCCTACACCCTGGCGGTGCAGCGGTCGGGGGTGGCGCCGCTGGGCGTCGAGGGCGTGTACGTGCAGCGGAGTTTCCTGCCGCGCTGGCTGGCGGGCTTCCTCAGCGTCTTCGTGGCGCTGGCGATCGCGTTCGTGATGCTGTGGATCGCCTACAAGCCCCAGGTCCGCACCGCCGCCGCCGAAGTGACCCAGCAGGCCGGCGTCAGCACGCTGGCGCCCGCCGCCCCCTCGTCGACCGCCGAGGCACCGAAGGCCCCGTCCGCCGAGGCCCTGGCGCCCCCGGCCGCGACCGCGACGCAGGAGGCGGACACGGCCGGGGACGGAGCCGGCGCCGGGTCGGGGTCCGGGGGCGGTGGCGGTGGCGCCGGGGCGGAGGAGACCGAGGCCGCGGAGGAGACCGCGGCGACCGCCGTCCGGCAACTGGCCGCGGACGACCCGGGCGGACGGCACATCTGCTACCGGGTCCACGCGAAGGGCACGGGCTGGAGCGACGTCGCGTGCGACGACGAGGTGGCGGGCACCCCGGGCTCGGGAACGCTCACGGCCGTCAACATCGCCGTGTACGGGACCAACGGCACCGGCGGCAACGACTTCGTCCCCAACCCCGGGTCGAAGGACGACACGGGGCACTACGACGGCCCGTGGACGACCGTCGCCGACGGCGAGGACCACTACGTCGGCAGTACCGCGGCGGACGCCCCCCACCTGCTGGGGTTCGGCATCAGCGTCGACGACGGCGGCGGCACCGTCTGCCAGAGCTCCTACGTGCACGGCGCCACCTGGACCGACCTGCACTGCGACCAGCCCGGGGACGAGACGGACAACCTGCTCTTCACCTACGTCGGCGCCTTCGACAACGACCTGTGGATCGAAGCGGTCAAGCTCAAGGTGTGATTTCTGTACCCGCGGGAGGAGGATTTGCCGAATTTCGCGGACAGTTTTCATACAGCGGCGGACCGAGCGTAATTACTCATCACGCACGGTCCGCCGCAACGTGCTACTGTCGTTCTCAGTTGCAGTCGTGGTTCCCGAATTCCATTTGGCGCCGGTGCTTTTCCGGGCGGGGTGATCATTGCGGCGACATGGTTTTCGCGCAGTGCGGATTCCGACCCCCCTGAAGGAGTAACAACATGGCTACTGGCACCGTGAAGTGGTTCAACGCGGAAAAGGGCTTCGGCTTCATCGAGCAGGACGGTGGCGGCGCCGACGTGTTCGCCCACTACTCGAACATCTCCGCCCAGGGCTTCCGCGAGCTGCTCGAAGGCCAGAAGGTGAGCTTCGACATCGCGCAGGGCCAGAAGGGCCCGACGGCCGAGAACATCGTCCTCGCCTGACGCCTGCACGCATTCGTAGCTGGGGCCCGCATCCTTCGGGGTGCGGGCCCCAGCTGCATACGCTTTTCCTCGCCCTCATCACTTCCGCACCACTTCCGTATCACTTCCGCACCACCTCCGCATCCGGCCCGTTCTTGCAATTCTTGCTGCCAGTTTCCGGGGCCGTGCGGGAATTCCTTGACATGTGCCGCATCCCGTCAAGGAAGGTTCCGCATGAACCGCACACGCCCCGCCCGCCGGTTCCGTTCAGCGGCCCCCGGCCGCCGCCCCGCCGCCCCGCGGGGCGAGTTCGCACTGCCCGAGACGATCACCCCGGCGTTGCCCGCCGCGGCGCGGTTCGCCGATCTCGACATGCCCGCCGAGCTGCTGGGCGCGCTCGGCTCGGAGGGCGTCACCGTGCCGTTCCCCATCCAGGGCGCGACGCTGCCGAACTCCCTCGCCGGGCGCGACGTGCTCGGCCGCGGACGCACCGGTTCCGGCAAGACCCTCGCCTTCGGGCTGGCCCTGCTGGCCCGTACCGCCGGGCGGCGCGCGCAGGCCCGGCAGCCGCTGGGGCTGGTCCTGGTACCGACGCGGGAGCTGGCGCAGCAGGTCACCGACGCGCTCACGCCGTACGCCCGGGCGGTGCGGCTGCGGCTGGCCACCGTCGTGGGTGGGATGCCGATCGGCAGGCAGGCGAGCGCGCTGCGCGGCGGCGCCGAGGTCGTGGTCGCCACGCCCGGACGTCTCAAGGACCTCATCGAGCGCGGCGACTGCCGGCTGGACCAGGTCGCCGTCACCGTCCTGGACGAGGCGGACCAGATGGCCGACATGGGGTTCATGCCGCAGGTCACCGCCCTGCTCGACCAGGTACGTCCCGAGGGCCAGCGCATGCTGTTCTCCGCCACCCTCGACCGCAACGTCGACCTGCTCGTACGCCGCTACCTGAGCGATCCCGTCGTGCACTCCGTCGACCCGTCGGCCGGGGCGGTCACGACGATGGAGCACCACGTCCTGCACGTCCACGGCGCCGACAAGCACGCGGCCACCACCGAGATCGCCGCCCGCGACGGCCGCGTGATCATGTTCCTGGACACCAAGCACGCCGTCGACGACCTCACCGCGCACCTGCTGAACAGCGGGGTCCGGGCCGCCGCCCTGCACGGCGGCAAGTCGCAGCCGCAGCGCACCCGGACGCTGGCGCAGTTCAGGACCGGGCACGTCAGCGTGCTGGTGGCGACCAACGTCGCCGCGCGCGGCATCCACGTCGACAACCTCGACCTGGTCGTCAACGTCGACCCGCCGACCGACCACAAGGACTACCTGCACCGCGGCGGCCGTACGGCCCGGGCCGGTGAGTCCGGCAGTGTCGTCACCCTGGTCACCCCGAGTCAGCGCCGTGCCATGAGCCGCCTGATGGCGACGGCCGGCATCGTCGCGCAGACCACCCAGGTCCGGGCCGGCGCGGAGGCCCTGCGCCGGATCACCGGTGCCCAGGCGCCCTCCGGCGTCCCGGTCGTCATCACCGCGCCGGCGGCGCCCGAACGCCCCAAGCGCGGTTCCGCGTCCCGCGGGCGGCGCCGCCCGGCATCGGCGGCCCGGCGCACGGCGTCCGCACGGCGGTCGGCCCCGGGCTCGGCCGCCTAGATCCGTACCGTTCGACCCGGCCGGCGTCCGCCGGCCGGCGCTCGGGAAACTGACCCATCTCTCCAGGAGGCACCGCTTGACACCGGCGACGTACCCCCACGCGCAGTACGCCGACACCGGGCACCGCACGGCCGCCGACGCCATGGACGCGGCCGGGCCGCAGGTGTGGGACGACATGACCGTCGAGGTGGCGCTGTCCGTCATGGCCGCCGCCCGTACGGGGCACCTCGTCGTGCGCGACGACGACGGCCGGTTCTCCGACCTGGTCTCCCGGGCGCGGCTCACCGCCGTACGGGACGGTCGCGGCTACACGGACCGGGTCCGCCTGCGGGACGTCGTCGTCGCGGGTGCGCCCTTCGCCTCGCCGCTGAGCACGGTGGCCGAGGCCGAGGCGGCGATGCGGGACCGGCGGCTGGGAGCCCTGCCCGTGGTCGACGAGGACGGCAACGCCCTGGGCGTCCTCGCCCTCACCGCCCGCTGAGGCCGCTCCCCCGGGTGAGGCGGCCCGCCCGGTCCCGCGTCAGGCCTGCGTGTCGCGGCCGGCTCCGGTCTCGCCGCGGCGCAGTTCCTCGTTGATGCGCCGGGCCTCTTCGAGCTGGTCCTCCAGGATGATGATGCGGCAGGCGGCCTCGATGGCGGTGCCCTGGTCGACCATCTCGCGGGCGCGCGCGGCGACGCGCAGCTGGTAGCGGGAGTAACGACGGTGCCCGCCCTCCGAACGCAGGGGCGTGATCAGCCGGGCTTCGCCGAGGGCGCGCAGGAAGGCGGGTGTGGTGCCGAGCATCTCCGCCGCCCGTCCCATGGTGTAGGCGGGGTAGTCGTCGTCGTCGATTCGGTCGAGCGGTGTGTCCACGGTCATCTGCACCTCTGAGGGGAGCTGTACGGGCAGCCGAGGGGGCATGCGTCGAGGGGCCTTGGTGCCGTACGGCACCAAGGCCCCGAGGGATTTGTAACACCACTGGCCGGGTTACCGCGGTACCGGCCTGCCTTTTCCGTGCGGGCAGTTCGTGTCTGCCGCGCCTCCCTGACTTCTGGCTACAGCAGATACATTAGGGCATCGGTTGATGAATGTCTACAGCGGCCGATGCAGTTTTTCTGAGGCGAGGAGATCGTCGATTCGGAAAGCCGGTCGAACGATTCGGCGTCGGCGCGCGGGATGCGAGGGGCGACCAGCACTCAATCAGCCTGCTCTCGCGTACGTCTCACTTCCCACACCCTGGGCCTTCAGCGCTTGGACGGCACGCAGACGGGCGCCGAATGTTTCGGAGTCACTACCGAAGATGTGGGAAGCCGATGAGGGCGCATCGACATCGCCCGCCACCCGCTATGGGCGTCTCGCCCACGCACCCGGCACTCCGCGTACGCCGACACGGTCGTCACCACGAACCGGACCGGCACGGACGACGGGTACCGCTCCTCCTTCTGGACCGACGCCCGGGGCGCCGTCTCCACGAACCCCGGCTCCGGCGGCGACCACAGCACCTCTTGGGGCAACACCGGCACTTCGTCGTCGGCAAGGGGTGGAGTGCGGTCGAGCGGACGGGCGGACGGGCGGGCAGGGCCGTCACCGTCGGCAACCACTTCGGTGCCTGGACCCGGGCCGGCATGGCCCTGGGTGGCTTCGACTACTCCATGCACCACATGCGCTAGATGATCATGGCGACCGAGGGCTACCGGAGCAGCGGGAACGCCCTCGGCGTCACCGTCAGCACAACGGCGACCGGACCAGGCCGACCGTTTCCCGCGCGGTCGGCCGGTCCCGTGGGCCCGTATCAGTAGTTGGCGTTGGCGAGGATCTCGCCGTCCTTGTCATACACGGTCACCAGTCCGTTGTCGGACTCGTAGCAGCTCGTGAACGCGGACGCGATCAGCTTGCCGTCGCCCTGGTGCGGGCCCAGGAGGCCGCCGGTGTAATCCGTGAAGACCTCGGCCGTGTCGAGGATGTCATTGCGCTGGTCGGCGCCGGTCACCTTGGTGACGTGCTCGATGGCGGTCTTCTCGCTCGCCGTGCCGGTCTTCGCGACGCAGGCCTGGAACTGCTCGGCCTGGGACTGGGTCTCCGCGGCCTCGGTCTCCTCCTCGGCCGCCGCCTCTTCGCCGGCCGCCTCCTCGCTCTGCTCGCTCTTCGGCTTCTCGTCGGCCACGACGGCCTTGTCCTTGCCGGAGGTGTCGACGGAGTCGTCCCCTCCGCTCACCGCCGCGCCGATGAGGCCGACGACGACGAAGAGGGCGAAGAGACCGGCACAGCCGAGGCCCACGATCTTGCCGACGCCGCCCTTCTTCGGCGGCTGGGGCACGGGCATCCCATAGCCGTAACCGGGGCCGGGGACGGCGCCGGGCGGGACCTGGGGCCCACCCCATCCGGGCTGCGGCGGCTGCTGCGGCTGGTTCATCTGCGGCGGCTGCTGCGGCTGGTTCGGCTGCTGCGGCTGCTGCGGGTACTGCTGGTTCATGTGAGGCCCCGAGGGATCGTTCCAGGTCGGACGGGTACAAGACTCACGAAGGCCCCGTGTGGTTGTACGTACGAAATTCCATCCATACGTCCGTGACGCAGCCGTCCTCCGCCGGGGCGGCACGGCCCCTCCCGAACACGGGCCGAGCCCCCTCGGCAAGGTCGGCGCGCTGGTCGAGAGGGCTCCGCGGACGTACAGGCCCGGCTACTGCTTGACCGACGCCACGAAGGCCGACCAGGCGTTCGTCGGGAAGGCCAGCTCCGGTCCGGCCGGGACCTTGGAGTCGCGGACCAGCATCGCCGTCACGACCGGGGACTTCACCTCGACGCAGGCGCCGTTGCCCCCGGAGTAGGAGGACTTGGTCCACGACTCGGTGGCGCCCTGAAGAATTGCCATGTTCTGCTCCGATTACGAGTACTGATCGTTGGCGCGATCGACGCTACTCGCCACCCTCACCATATGGAGCAGCCGTTCACTCGACCGGATGGCATATTCCAGGCGAGCCTTCCAGTTCAGCGTCCCACCGGTGTAAGATCCCCGCCGCTTTACGGGTCCGGGCTCACCGGGCGTACTCTTTGGCCACGTCCTCGATACGCCGACGCGACTCGTCCACGTTGAGCGCCTGCGCCCTCAGGTGCTCGTACATCACCGTGTACTTCTGCACATCGTGCGCCTTCTCCAGGTACAGGTCACTGGTCACGCCCTCGATGTAGACCACGCTGGAGTCGGCGGCGTCGGCGAACTCCAGGATCGAGTACTGGCCGTTGACGCCGGGGTGCGCGCCGACGTCGAAGGGCAGCACCTGCACCGTGATGTGGGGCTGCTGCGACATCTCCGCCACGTGTTCCAACTGCTCGCGCATCACCTGGCGGTTGCCGACGACGCGGCGCAGGCACGCCTCGTCCAGGACCACCCACAGCCGCAGCGGACCGTTCTCGGACTGGATGCGCTCCTGACGCCGTATCCGTACGTTCACCCGTTTCTCGACGTCGGCGGCGGGCGTCTCCGGCAGCGCGCCCTGGATGAGCGCCTCGGCGTACGTACGGGTCTGGAGCAGGCCGGTGATGATCTGCGGTTCGTAGACCCGCAGCGACTCCGCGTCGGTCTCCAGGCCGATGTAGACGCTGTACGGGATGTCGCCGAAGGCGTGCCACCAGCCCTGCTGGCGGGAGTCCTTCGCCATCTGCATCAGCGAATCGACGACGCGCTGGTCCTCGACCTCGTACACCCCGCACAGGTCCCTGACATCACGCTGGCTGATGCTGCGGCGGCCGTTCTCCAGGCGGCTGATCTTCGACTGCGACACCAGCAGCCGATCCGCCACCTCCTCGGCCGTCATGCCCTTCACCTCGCGGAGCCGGCGCAGTTCCTGGCCGAGCCGGCGCCGCCGGACGGTGGGATTCACATTGGACGCCACGAGACGTGCACCTCCGGCTGCGTGCCTGGTACTTGACTTGCCACTTTGCGTATCTGCTGTTGAGCAGACTGCCACCAAGGTGCTGGCCACCGCTGGGAAACGGTCGATATACGCCGCGTACACGCCCGTTCGGAAGGCCACCCGTGCGCGTCGGCGGGACACACGTGCGGCCGCGCGGGGCGGCGGGACCGAGTCGTCGTCCGGACGTCGGTCCCGTCGCCCCGCGCGGCCAGCGGCTCCCGGACCGGTCTCAGTGACTGTCGTGCGGCGGCTCGGGGTGCGGGTGGTGCGGTGGTGCTCGGTGGTGCGGGTGGTACGCAGTGGTGCGGTGGTACGCAGTGGTGCTCGGGTATCTCTCGGTGGTGCCGTGGTGCCGGTGGTGTGTCCGGCTCAGTGCGCCGCGGCGCGCGCCATGGGGCCACGGCGCGGTTGCGCCGGAACGCCGCGGGCGGGTTCCGGTGCGGGCCCGGCGTCGGGGGCGGCCTGGCGGCCGGCCGGGGCCGGGCTGCGGCGCGGCTGGGCCGCGACGCCGTTCTGGACGTCCATCACGGCGTGCGCCACGAGGCCGCCCATCGGGTCGTGCCGGATCAGGTCCCGGAGGCGGGAGCGGGAGGACCGCCCCTCGTTCCCGGGGTAGAGGTGCTTGCCGAGTCCGACCGCGTGCGCCAGCGCGGCGAGTGCCGCGGTCCGCGGGTCCGGCGGTACGCCGGTGCGGATCGCGGAGTCCAGCCGGGCCCTGATCTCCCGGCTGATCTCCGTGTCCGTCGCCTGGTAGCGCGTCGTCGGCAGCACCCCGCACATCTGACCCGCCACGGCATGCACCATGCCGCACCGCTCCAGATGCGAGAGGTACGTCTGGCGGAGCCCCAGCCGGGGTCCGCCGATCCAGTGGACGGCCCGTACCGGAGCGCCGCGCCTTCGCAGCAGCTCCAACGCGCAGTCCAAGGTCGGATCTCCAGTCGGCCGTGGTGCCACCACGGCGATACGATCCCCGTCTGGGGCTATCCGTCCGGCCAGCGCCAGCTCGACGAGCTGCGCTCCGGCCAGACCGAGGTCGAGCGACTGCGGCTGCGCAGTGGTACCCGTGGTCGGGTCCAGTGCCAGCAGCAGAAGCTCCTCCGGAAGTGTTCTGCGGCTCCTGCCCATCCATGCCTCCCCGCGTGGATGACAGACAGGGTGACCCCTCTCACATTGGTCTGTCGAGGGCGCGTGACCGCTTCGTGAGGGAACCGGCAGGTATGTCGTTCTCGTCTACCGCATCGGTCAAGCCCGTACACAGGACACTGGTACATGGTCCGGACAACGCCTGAGGGCGGGGTCCCGGGCGGCGGTTCACGGTTCGGTACGCGCACGCGGGGCGTGCGGCGCATGGAGGAGGCATCGGTGGCGGGCGAGTCCCCCGACAGGTCGAAGCAGCGCGAGTCGTCGGCAGAACGGACGTCGGGGAGCGTGGGTCCGGTTCCGGAGGCCCGGACGGAGGCCGACGAGGCGCGTGATCCGCGGCTGACGGTGGCGCGGGAGCCGGAGACGCGGAGCGCCTCGGCGGGCGGTGGTGTCGATACGGCGACGCGGGTGCTGTCGGCCAGGGAGGCCGAGGCGGACGCGGGCGCGGGCACTGACACGGGCGCGGAGACCGGCACCGGCACCGGGGAGGGCGCGGTCGCGGACCCGGAGTCCGGCGCGGAGGCCGAGGACGCCGCGGAAGCCACGGACGGCGACGGGCGGCTGCGGAACGCGGCGGCCTCGTGGGTGCGGCCGGCCGGCCCCGGGGGCGGGGCGACGGACGCCGGCGCCGGGGACACGGACGCCGAGAGCGCGGCCGGGGACGGGAAGGGCGCCCAGGAGGGCGAGGAGGGCGGGGAAGACGCCCAGGAGGCCCTCAGGGCGCCCGAGGGTGCCGACGACCGCCCCGGGGCGGGCACCGGCGCTTCCGAGGGCGCACAGGGGCGTGAGGGCCTCGACGCGGCCGGCTCCGCCGGGGACGCGGGCGACGCGGACGACACGGGCGGCACCGACAGGACGGACGACGCGGGCGGCACCGACGGCACTCAGTCCGCCGACGCCGATGCCGACGACCGTGGCGCCGACGCAGACGCAAACGCCGATGGCGGCACCGAGGCCGGCACCGGCCAGGCCGAGTCCCCGGACCAGCCCACCGCCGTCTTCAAGGCCCCGCGCCCCGCCGCCCCTCCCGTCGACCAGCCCACCACCATGCTGAAGCTGGGCGGCGCCCCGAAGAAGGACGCGAAGCAGACCGAGAAGAAGACCCCGGAGGAAACCCCGGGGAAGGCCCCGAAGGAAACTCCGGAGAAGCCCCCCAAGGAAACCTCGCAGGAGACCCCGGACAGGGACGAGTCCCCCGCCGAGCGGACCAGCAAGTTCGTCGCGCTCAAGCCGCTGGACGACCCCGCCGTGCGCAAGCCGCCGCAGGCCGCCTCCGCGACCCCGGCCACTCCGGCGGCCCCAGCCACCCCAGCTACCCCGGCGACTCCGGCCGCCACCCCCGCCCCCGCCGCCGAGGGCTTCGAGCGCACCCGCCAGCAGCCGCTGCCGCCGAAGCCGCCGCTGGACCTGCTGGCGGAGCTGACCAACACCCCGCCGCCGCCGGAGACGCCGCTGCGCACGGCCTGGCGGCGGGTGAAGATCTGGACGCCGCTGGTCCTGCTGCTGGTGATCGTGATCGGGGTCGTCCAGGCCCTGCGCCCGCTGCCCACGCCCACCCTCCGGCTGACCGCCGAGGAGACCGTCTCCTTCGAGGGCGGCAAGCCCTCCATGCCCTGGCCCACCCAGGGACAGGCGGCCATGGACGTGAATGGCATCGGCAGCTTCGGCACGTCCGGCGACCAGAAGCCCGTGCCGATCGCCAGTATCGCCAAGGTCATGACCGTGTACGTGATCCTGCGCGACCACCCGCTGAAGACGGGCGCGAAGGGCCCGAAGATCGAGGTCGACGCGGCGGCGCAGAAGCACTACGAGACCGGCAAGGCCGAGAACGAGTCGGTCGTGAAGGTCACCGAGGGCCAGGAGATCACCGAGTACGAGGCGTTGCAGGCGGTCATGCTGCCGTCCGCCAACAACATCGCCAAGCTGCTGGCCCGCTGGGACACCGGCAGCAGCTCCGAGGACGAGTTCGTCGCGAAGATGAACAAGACCGCCAAGGAGCTGGGGATGAAGAACACCACGTACACCGACCCCAGCGGCCTGGACAAGACGACCGTCTCCACCGCCGAGGACCTGGTGAAGCTGGGCCGCGCCGCGATGGAGGACCCGGTCTTCAAGGAGATCTCCCGGCAGCCCAGCTACGTCGACCTCAACGGCGACCAGCAGAACAACTTCTTCGGGCTGGTGCCGACCGTGGCGATCGGCATCAAGACCGGCACCACCACCGCGGCGGGCGGCAACATCCTCTTCGCCGCGGAGAAGACCGTCGGCGGCGAGACCCAGACGATCATCGGCGCGGCCCTCGGCCAGTTCGGGCAGAACGGCACCGCCAACATCGACGAGGTCACCGCCGTCGTGCGGGGGCTGATCGAGGCGGGGCAGGACGCGCTCACCGCGAAGACCATAGTGAAGAAGGGTGAGGTCGTCGGGCAGGTCGACGACGGCCTGGGCGGTACGACCCCGGTCGTCGCCGCCAAGGACGTCTCCGCCGTCGGCTGGTCGGGGCTGACCGTGAAGCTGGAGCTGGACGAGCTGAGCGGCAGTTCGGTGCCGCACACGGCGGAGGCCGGCACCAAGGTGGGCACGCTCACCGTCGGCGACGGCGGCAGCGGTGACGCCGTCGAGGTCCCGGTGACCCTCAAGACCGATCTGGCGGAGCCCGCCCTCACGGCCAAGCTGACCCGGATCAGCTGACCCGGATCAGCTGACCTGGAGCGAGCCGAACGGATCGGCTGCCCGGACCGGTTGACCGCGACCGGCCGGGCCGCCGCCCGGCGTCCTCCACACGTCCTCCACGCGCCCCGTCCGGCAGCCGCCGGGCGGGGTGCGTGCTAGCGTCACGAAACGGGCAAGGTGGCCGGTCGGACGGCGCGGGCGTGAACCGCACGGCAACGGGACGCGGCCGGGATCAGAAGACGGACACGGGGAGTTGCCTTCAGGTGGCCACTGCGGAGCCGACACGCGCCGACGACGCCGATCCGGGCCGGGGGAGCGGTCCGGGAAACAGCCCACGAATACCCGTGTCCACGCCGGAGGATCCGGAGAAGCCAGAGAATCCGAAGAAGCCGCAGGATCCTAGGAAGCCGGAAGAGCCGAAGAAGCCGGAAGAGCCGCAGGATCCGGAGAAGCCGCCCTCCCGGTCCTCCGTCGCGGGAGCCGTCGCAGCGGTCCTGCGTGAGTGGCCGCCGCGCCATCCCGTCCTCACCGTCACCGCCGTCTCCGCCGCCCTGCACATCGTCTGGTTCTTCACGTTCGCGAACAGCGGCGGCGATCTCGCCGCGCAGGACGCCTGGGCGGAGTTCGTCGGCCGGCACCCGGACTCGGCGTACAACCTCGCCTGGTACGGCGGGATGCACCCGGTGTCGTACAGCGTGGTGTCGCCGTACCTGATGTCCGTGCTCGGGGTGCGGACCACGATGATGATCGCGGGCACCCTCTCCGCCGGGCTGCTGACGATGGTCCTCATCCGCAGCCGGGTGGTCCGCGTCCCCCTGTGGCCGGCGCTGGCCGGGGTGTTCGCGCTGCTGTGCAACGCGGCGTCGGGTCGGGTGACGTTCGGGCTGGGCACGCTGTTCGGTCTCGGCGCGGTCGCGGTCGTCTTCTGCTGGCCCCACCGGTGGCGGTACAAGCGCTGGGCGAAGGCGCTGTGCGCGGCGCCGCTCGCCGCCCTCGCCACCATGGCGTCGCCGGTCGCGGGCCTGTTCGTGGGTCTGGTGGCGGTCGCGCTGTTCCTCCAGAAGCGCCGGCCGGGCGCGTGGGCGCTGGGTCTCGCGCCGAGCGCGGTGGTGGCGCTGTCGGCGTGGCTGTTCCCGTTCTCGGGGACGCAGCCGATGTCGTTCGGTTCCGCCGTCCTGCCGATGGTGTTCGCGGCGCTGGTCCTCCTGCTGGTGCCGCGGGACTGGACGACGGTGCGGATCACGTCGGCGGTGTACGGCCTGTCGGTGCTGCTGGTGTGGCTGGTCAGCTCGCAGATCGGGTCCAACATCACGCGGTTGCCGATGCTGTTCGCGGGGGTGGCGCTGGCGGCGGCGCTGCCGTTCACCGCGCCGCGCACCCTCAAGTGGTACGCCGTCCTGACCGCCTTCCTCGGCTTCACGGTGTGGATCGGCTGGAAGTCGGTCGACGACGTGGTGCACACCACCCCGCGCGCCTCCTGGGCGCGGGAGCTGGCGCCGCTGGTCAACGAGTTGCAGGAGGTCGGCGCGTACCGGGGCCGGGTGGAGGTCGTGCCGGCCGCCTCGCACCGGGAGGCGTCCGCGCTGGCCCCGTACGTGAACCTGGCGCGCGGCTGGAACCGGCAGGCCGACATGGAGCGCAACCCCCTCTTCTACGACGACACGCTCAACTCGGCCAACTACCACCAGTGGCTGAGGCGGTGGGCGGTGCACTACGTGGTGCTGCCGAAGGACCGGCCGGACGGTGACGGGGGCGAGCGCGAGCGGGAGCTGGTCCAGCGGGGGCTGCCGTACCTGAAGCAGATCTGGGGCGACGCGAACTGGCAGCTGTTCGAGGTGACGGACCCGGCGCCGCTGGCCGAGCCGGACGCCGAGGTGCTCCGGGCCGAGCAGGGCGAGTGGACGATCCGGGTGGAGCGGGCGGGCCGGATCCTGGTCCGCATCCCGTACTCGCCGTGGCTGAGCATCGTCGACGCCGAGGGCAGGAGCCTGAAGGCCCCGCAGGAGACGGAGGCGTCGAAGGACCGGGCGGACGGCGAGGAGAAGACGTACGAGAACGTCGACGGCTGTCTGATGGAGACGGCCGAGGACGCCGACGGCGACAAGTGGACGGTGCTGCTCGCGCCGAAGGCGGGCACCTACCGGCTGGCGGCCCCGTACCAGTTCCCGCGCGGGACGCAGTGCCCGGAGGAGTGGCGCGAGGAGTGGCGCGAGGAGTAGCGCGAGGAGTGCCGTGCGGTAAGCCGGGCGGTGCGCCGGCGACCGCCGGTCAGCGTTCAGGTAGCTGAACGCTGACCAGCGCACCGAACTTCTTTGCCCCCTCTTGACTTACTCCTCGCTTGTCGTGTCCCAGTCATCGCACTCACGATGAGCGGGCTGTTCACAAGGCGGACCCTGGAAAGGGGGCACATGAACAGTCTCGACTGGGCCGTGCTCATCGGCTACTTCGCCGTGATGGTCGCCATCGGCGTCTGGTCGCACAAACGCGTCGACAGCGTCAGCGACTTCTTCACGGCGGGCGGCAAGATGCCCTGGTGGCTCTCCGGCATCTCCCACCACATGTCGGGCTACAGCGCGGTGATGTTCACCGGCTACGCGGGCATCGCCTACACCTACGGGGTCACGTCCTTCGTGACCTGGTCCTTCCCCATCGCGCTCGGCATCGCCATCGGGTCGAAGCTGTTCGCGCCCCGGATCAACCGGCTCCGTTCCCGGCTCCACGTGGCCTCCCCGCTGGAGTACCTGAAGAACCGGTACGACTTGCCGACCCAGCAGGCCCTGGCCTGGTCCGGCATGCTGCTCAAGATCGTGGACGTCGGCGCGAAGTGGGCGGCCATCGCCACGCTGCTGTCGGTGTTCACGGGGATCTCCCTCAACCAGGGCATCCTGATCACGGGTGTGATCACCGGCATCTACTGCACGATCGGCGGCCTGTGGGCCGACGCGCTGACCGAACTGGGCCAGTTCGTCATCCAGTTGCTGGCCGGCGTCGCGATGTTCGTGGCGGTCGTCCTGGAACTCGGCGACCACGGCGGCTTTTTCGGCGTCTGGGACGAGCCGGCCCTCCAGGGCCACGAGAAACCGCTGGTCGGCCCCTACGGCACGGTCTTCCTGCTGGCCTTCCTCTTCATCAAGCTCTTCGAGTACAACGGCGGCATGCTCAACCAGGCGCAGCGCTACATGGCGACGCGCGACGCCCACGAGGCGGAGCGGTCGGCGCGGCTGTCGGCGGTGCTGTGGCTGGTGTGGCCGCTGGTGCTGTTCTTCCCCATGTGGATGTCGCCGCTGCTGGTCGAGTCGCAGAAGCCGGACGGCTCCGACTCCTACGCCCTGATGACCGAACAGCTCCTCCCGCACGGCCTGCTGGGCCTGGTCATCGTCGGCTTCTTCTCGCACACCATGGCCATGTGCTCCTCGGACGCCAACGCCATCGCCGCCGTCTTCACCCGGGACGTGGCGCCGGTGCTGTCGGCCCGGGCACGGGGGTGGAACCAGCGGTCCGGGCTGCTGGCCGCCCGGGTGACGACCGTGGTCTTCCTCGCCCTGTCCATGGCGGTGGCCACCCAGGTCAACTCCCCCACCTTCAAGGACATCATCACCGTCGTGATCAAGTGGGTGGCCGGGCTGATGGGTCCGATCGCCATCCCGATGATGCTCGGTCTGCTGCGGCCCTTCCGCCGCTCGGGCCCGACGGCGGCGCTCACCAGCTGGGCGCTGGGCCTGCTGGCGTTCTGGCTGGTCAACTACCCGATCAACTGGAACGTGGAGGGCGGCGTACCGCTCCAGTACCAGGTGTCCATCCCGCTGGCCGTCTCGCTGGTGCTCTACGTCCTGATCGGTTACCTGAAGCCGGAGGACACCCCGGAACGGCTCGCGATCATCGAGACGGTGAACACGGACGGGGGCGGCTCCGCCGCAGCGGCGGCGGCCGTGCCGGCTCCGGCGGGCGGGGCGGACGGCGTCCCCGGGTCCCGGCCTCGCATCAAGGACTGACCGGGGCCTCGTGGCAAGGGCTGACCGGGTCTTCCCGGGTCCGGTCCCGCAGGGCGGGGGCCCGCCTCCGTGACGGAGGCGGGCCCCCGCCCTGACGATGCCGCCGTGCTCAGCCGCGCAGCACGCGGCCCTGCTTGTCGGTGCGGTCGTTGCTCGTCAGGAAGAGGATCCCGTCGATCAGCGACCAGAGGCCGAGGCCACCGCAGGTGAGGAGCTGGGCCACGCCGACGCCGACGGAGCCGACGTAGAAGCGGCCGACGCCGAGGCCGCCGAGGAAGATCTGGAGGATACCCGCCACGATCTTGGACTTGTCCGAGTACGGACGCCCCTTGGGGTCGACGCCGTAGGGAGCCTCGGGGGTGGGGACGGTCATGAGTTACTGCTCCTGAAGTTTCCACGAGACACCGGAACAGGGCGTTCCGGCGTCCAGGAGGCACGCCGGTACGCGAGCAGGTCGTCGCATCCGCAGCCGTGTTCCGATCACGCCCGTGCGCGCTTTCCCGCCGCACCGGCCGTCCCCCCTGTGAGCCGTGAGCATAGGGAGACGCATGAGGTCGGCGGGAGTGGGGTAGGACTATCGTTTTTGTTCTGTGACCAATTCCGCCGCCCGCGCCTACCCGGACGGGACGACGTTGCGCACGACCGTCCAGGCCACGGCGACCGTCAGGATCAGCGCCGGGGCCAGCGGACCCGTCCGGGGCCGCCAGCGCCGGCCGCGCAGCCCCTCCCAGGCCCAACGGCCCAGCAACGCCAGGGCGAAGGGCGAGGCGAGCAGCAGGAGCCTGTTGTCCGCCCAGGCCGCCGCCCAGTGGCCGTGCATCAGGTCGTACACCATGCGGGTGCCGCCGCAGGCGGGGCAGAGCCAGCCGGTGACGAGGCGGAACGGGCACCGGGGCAGGAGGTGGCCCGGCTCGTGCGGGTCGGTGGTGTAGAGGTACGCGGCACCGGCCGCCCCCGCCACCAGGACGGCGAGGGGGGCGAGGGCCGCGTTCCGGCGCACCACGTCAGCCACCGCGCAGGACCCGGCCGTCGGAGTCGGTGGTGTTGTCGCTGGTCAGCATGATGATGCCGTCGATCAGCGCCCAGATGCCGAGGCCGCCGCAGGTGAAGAGCTGGGCGAGGCCCAGGCCGACGTGGCCGATGTAGAAGCGGCCGACGCCGAGGGTGCCGAGCATGAGCTGGAGCACACCGGCGACGATCTTCGACTTCTCCGAGTAGGGGCGGCCGAACCGGTCGTACCCGTAGGGGGCGTGGGGGTCGCCGGGGTAACCGGGCTGGCCGGGGTAGCCGGGGTAGCCGCCGCCCGGCGGGGGCGGGTAGCCGCCCTGCGGGTAGCCCTGCTGGGCGTAGCCCGCCTGCTGGTACCCGGCCTGCTGCTGGTAGCCCTGGTGGGGGGCGCCCTGCGGAGCGCCCTGCGGTCCCGCCTGCGGATCGCCCGGGTACGCCCCGGGCCCCGGGTACCCGTAGCCGGGCTGCTGCGGTGGCTGCGACTGGGGCGGCTGCTGCGGCTGCTGCGGCGGCTGCTGGGGCTGTTCGGACATAGTGCTCTCCCCCGGGCGATCCGTGAGTGTGGTGAGCATCGTGAGTGTGACGATGCGATCGAAGTGATGACCGCAGTCATCTTGCAGGAGTGGACCGCTCACTGGAAAGCCGGGCCGGGCGGGTCAGGCCCTGGGGTAGCGCGCCAGCCAGCCCGGGGCGGAGCCCGCCGGGCCGTGCAGGGCCGGTCCCTGGGTCATCTCCATGGCGAAGTCGTCGGCCAGTTCGAGGATCGTGGGGCGTCCCTCCAGTTCGGCCAGCCAGGCCGGCGGGAGCGCCGTCTCGCCGTGCAGCGCGCCCAGCAGACCTCCGGTGAGAGCGCCCGTCACGGCCGACGAGCCACCGTGGTTGACCGCGAGCAGCAGCCCGTGGCGGACGTCCTCGCCCACCAGGGCGCAGTAGACGGCGGCGGCCACCACCCCCTCCGCCGAGCCCGCACCGCTCAGTTCGGTCACCCGCGCGGGGCTCGGCAGCCCCTGGCGCACCTCGCCGAGCGCGTGCCGCAACGCGTCCGACACGGGCTGGTGACCGGGCCGGGCGGCGAGCAGCTCCAGCGCGCGCCGCACGGCGCCGTCCAGGCTGTCGCCCCGGGTCACCCCGTGCACGACCACGGCGTACGCGCCCGCCGCCAGGCACCCCGTGGGGTGGCCGTGGGTCTGCGCGGCGCACTCCACGGCGAGCTGCACGACGAGTTGGGGTTCCCAGCCGACCAGCAGTCCGAACGGCGCGGAGCGGGCGGCGGCCTCGGCGCCGCGCTCGGCGGGGTTCTTCGGCGCGTCCGGCGTGCCCATCGTCGTGTCACCGAACCCGAGCAGCAGCGAACGGGGCGGGTCCCGCCGGGCGTACAGCCACTCCTCGCGCGCCAGCCAGCCGTCCTCCGCGCGGCGCTCGTCCGGTCCCCAGTCGCGCTGGGTGGCGAGCCAGCGGCGGTACGCCCGGTGCAGGTCGGTCGGCGGGTGCCAGGCGCCGGTGTCCCGGCGGACCTGGGCCCGGATCAGCCCGTCGACGGAGAACAGGGTGAGCTGGGTGAGGTGGGTGACGGCACCGCGTCTGCCGTAGGCGGCGGCGAGGTCACCGAGCCCCTGGGCCCCGTACCGCTCCCGGATCTCCGCCGGCCCCAGCCGGTCGACGGGCGTGCCCAGCGCGTCCCCCACGGCCCCGCCGAGCAGGGCGCCGCGCACCCGGCTCCGGAAGTCCTGCTGCTCGACCCGCCCCCAGACGGCACCGGTCGTCGCGCCCACCCAGGACCTCCCCGGTCATCGTCTGAACGTACGACGCCCAGCACTGTAATCGACCCGGGAGGGTGGGATCAGGAAGGTGGGAGGGAAGGGCGCGGGGGCGTGGAGGGGCGTGGAGGGGCGGGGCGGGCAGGGGCGGAGCGGGGGCCGAAAGCCGTGGGGCGGGGGGCCTTTGGAAAACGGATGACGCTTCGGCCCTGAGTGTCATCCACACGGCGGAGCCGCCCTGACCGTCGAGGGTGCCGATGACGACAAGGGTGCGGGCGACCGCAGCACCCGCATCCGGCAGAGCCGCCGGTGACGTGTGGAGGGTGGTTCAGTCCTCCACCAGGGTCCGCAGCGTGCGGCGGAGCCGATCCGCCGCGCCGGGACCGATCCCCGCGAGGAACGCCTTCTCGGCCTCCCCGTACGCCGCCTGTGCGGCGGCGTAGGTCCGCAGCCCCTGGTCAGTGAGCTCGACGACGTTCCGGCGCCGGTCGGCCGGGTCCGGTCGCCGCGTGACGACGCCCTTGCGTTCCAGTACGTCCAGCAACGCCACCATGGTGGTGCGGTCGATGCCGAGCGTCTGCGCCACCTGGAGCTGCGACGCCGGCTCACGGTGGGCCAGGACTCGAAGCGCCCCGAAGTCCTTGCTGTCGATCCCGCACGGTTCGAGCGCCGCGTCCGTCAACTCCGTGAGCTTACGGGTGGCGTGCTTGAGGAGATACCCCAGGACGTCGCGCGGGTCGGCGGTGGCGCTCGCTTCGGTGGACATGAGTCCCAGTTTACGCTTAGGCTGATCGTCAGTACTACTGACAATCAGCACAACGACAGAATGGTATCGGCATGATCCTTGTCACCGGAGGGGCCGGCTTCATCGGTTCCCACACCGTCCGCGCCCTCGCCGAGGCGGGTGAGGAGTGCGTCCTCCTCCAGCGCCGCAGCCCCCAGGTTCCGCGCCACCTCGCGGACCTGCCCGTGCACGTCGTCCAGGCCGACGTCGCCGATCTCGACGCCCTGCTCGCCGTCGGCCGGCAGTACCCGGTCACGGGGATCGTGCACCTCGCCGTCGCCCTCCCGTGGCCGGCCGGGAACGACGACCCGGTCGACGCGTCCGGGCGGGCGCTGGAGGCGTTCCTCAACATCGTCCGCGCCGCGCGGGCCTGGGGCGTGCGCCGCGTCGTGACCGCGAGCACCATCGGCGTCTACGGCTTCACGTCCCAGGGCGCCCTCACCGAGGACATGCCGGTCTCCCTGGAGCACCACCACGCCATCCCGACGTTCAAGAAGATCACCGAGCTGCTCGCCGGCCACCTGTCGCGGGAGACCGGCACGGATATCGTCACCGCACGCATCTCCGGCACCTGGGGGCCCGGCGGGCACCTGCCCGACCCGTTCTTCGCCGCCCCGTCGCTCGCGCACGCCGCGGCACGGCGCAGCGAACCCGACCTGACCGGGCTGCTCGCGCCGCCGCACGCCGAGGACGCGCTCGACCTGCTCTACGCCAAGGACACCGGGCGCGCGCTCGCGCTGCTGCAACTCGCCGACGAACTGCACCACTCGACGTACAACGTCGCCTCCGGCCGTGCCACCAGCAACACCGACGTCATCACCGCGATCGAGTCCGTCGTCCCCGGCTTCCGATGTGAACTCCCCTCGGCCGGAGCCCGCCCCGCGAGGTGGCTCGACATCACGCGTCTGCGCGAGGACACCGGATTCGAGCCCCGGTACGACACCGCCGCCGCGGCGGCCGACTACATCGCCTGGCTCCGTGCCGGAAACGAGCGGTAGTCCGCGGCCTCGGGCAGCGCGGCACGCCTGGTCGCCCGTCACACCACCGCGCGGCCCGGCACGAGGTCCAGTTCCGCCCAGACCGTCTTCGTCGGCGGTGTCCGCTCCACTCCCCAGCGGTCCGCGTACGCCGCCACGATGAGCAGCCCCCGGCCGCCCTCCTCCAGCACCGGGTACCGGGCACTCGGCACCTGGTCGCCCCGCGCGTCGGTCACCTCGGCGCGGAGGGAGCGGCCGGCGCGCAGCCGCAGGGTCAGCCGGAAGTCACGGCCCGGCACACGTCCGTGCAGTACGGCGTTGGACGCCAGCTCGGCCACGACCTGCACGGCCGCCTCCGCGGGCACGCCCCAGTCGTCGAGCTGCCGCTCGGTGAGCAGCCGGGCGAGCCGCGCACCCCGCCGGGTCGCGGACAACTGAAGGGTGAAGTGACGGTCAGCGTACGTCACTTCGGGGGCCGATTCACGGGTCATGCCCCCAGCGTGGCCATCTGTCCCTACTGTGACCAGTGACGACGACGGTACTCAGGGTCACTGTCCGATCGCCCGCCGTGGTCGTACTGCTGGTACTCCGGGAGGGAAAAGGTGGAGGACGAAGAGGCCGTGGCCATGCTCCAGGCGGTCGGCCGGCAGATCAAGCTGTGGCGCGAGGCCGCGGGAATGAAGCAGTCGGAACTCGGACCCGCCATCGGGTACAGCGAGGAGATGGTGTCGTCCGTGGAACGGGGTCGCCGCGCCCCCAAGCCGGACTTCCTCGACAACTCCGACGTCGTCCTCGGCGCGGGCGGCAAGCTCTCCGCCATGAAGGAGGACGTGGAGAAGGCCCACTTCCCGAAGAAGGTGCGGGACCTCGCCAAGGTGGAGGCGGAGGCCGTCGAGATGGGTGCGTACGCCGGGCTGCACGTACACGGTCTGTTGCAGACGGAGGAATATGCCCGAGCGCTGTACGTGATGCGACGGCCCGCCTTCACCGAGGAGGAGATCGAGCGGCACGTCGCGGCGCGCATGGCTCGGAAGTCCGTCTTCGATCGCGTACCCCACCCGGAGTTCACCTTCGTCCAGGAAGAGGTGACCCTGCGCAGGCCACTCGGAGGCAGACTGGTGATGCGGCGACAGCTCGAACACCTGCTGGACGTCGGGCAGATGCGGCACGTCGTGATCCAGGTGATGCCGACCGACCGGGAGGAGCACGCGGGGATGGCCGGATCGCTGCGAGTGCTGAAGCTCCGGGACGGCAAGACCCTCGGATACACGGAGGGGCAGCTGTACAGCCGCCTGATCACTGATCCGCGAGAGGTCCAGAAGCTCGAAATGCGTTATGGAATGATCCGGGCGCAGGCTCTCACACCTCGTGAGTCGCTGGCGTTCATCAAAAGGATTCTGGGAGAAGAGACATGAACTCCGCGCTGAAGTGGTTCAAGAGCAGTTACAGCAGCAACGACGGCCCTGATTGCGTCGAGGTCGCCATATCCCCCGCCGCCCCCGGCCCGGCCGTCCACGTCCGCGACTCCAAGGACACCTCCCGCCCGCACCTCACCTTCACGGACGCCACCTGGGCGTCGTTCACGGGCACGATCGCGTCGCCCGGCCGGCCGGTGTAGCCCGGGGACTGTTCAGCGTGCGGCGCGTGGGAAAGGCTGGCGGCATGACCACCAGATCCTCACGCGCGTTGCCGCTCGCCGCGACCGCCCTCACCGGCACGGTCGCCCTCTACATGGCGCTCGTCGCCTTCGGCAACATCACCGACTTCGGCACCAACCAGCAGTTCGTCCGGCATGTGCTCGCCATGGACACCACGTTCAAGGACGAGGACCTGATGTGGCGGGCGATCACCACGCGGTGGATACAGGACGCCGCGTACGTACTGATCATCGTCTGGGAGACGGCCGCCGCCCTCGTGCTGGTCTACGGGACCTGGCTGTGGGCGCGGCGCGACCACGTACGGGGGCGGCGCGTCTCCACGTACGGGCTGCTGATGGTGATGCTGCTCTTCGGGGCCGGGTTCATCGGCGTCGGCGGTGAGTGGTTCGCCATGTGGCAGTCCGGGGACTGGAACGGGCTGGACGCGGCGACCCGGATCTTCCTGCTCAGCGGGATCGTGCTGCTCGTCGACCACTTCGCGGGGGACGGGGTGGACGAGGTCACTCCACCACGATGACCGTGGTGCCCTTGGTGCCGAACTTCCACAGCGCGTCGCCGTCCGCCTTGTGCAGCCGCACGCCGGGCGTCTTGGCCCCGGAGGCGGCCGGCGGCGGCGAGGAGCCGTCGACGGCGTTGGAGAAGGCGACGGACATGCCGTCCGCGAGGGCGAAGTAGACGATGTTCTCGACGTCGACGCCGTCGGAGCCGGTCGTCGCCTCGGTCCGGCTGCCGATGGTGTAGCTGCCCGGATCGGGGCTGACCGTGCCGGGCCAGACGGTGAAGGTGCGGCGGGTGGCGTCGCTGGCGTCGACCAGCCAGACCCGCTTCTCGCCCAGGGAGTAGACGATGCGCCGCCCGGTGCCCGAGCCGTCCGGCACGGCGGGCGGCGCCGACTCCTCGGGAGAGGGCTTGGCGTCCGCCGGGGCCGAGGCCGAGGCGGTGGGCCGGGCGGACGCCGTGGCAGCGGTCGGGTGCGGCCCGCTGTCCGCCTGTACGGCCAGGGCGGCCACCGCCACGACCGCCCCCGCGGTCAGGCCGGTGACCCACGCCCACGAAGGCAGTCGGGCAGGCACGGGCAGGCATCTCCTCAGCTACAGGACCAGGTCCTAGGTCCCCCGTACATCAGGGTCGGATCATCGTACTGTGAACGGGTGAACGGTGGGCGCGGCGCCGGTCTCAGTCCAGTACCGGCAACAGCTCCGGCAGGTGTCCGTCCGACGCCGCCGCCGCCCGCCGCCGCTCCTGCGGCACGTCCCCGTAGAGCGTGGTGCGGGGCCTGGCCGGGCGGCCCGCCGCCTCGGCGACCGCGATCAGGTCCTTGACCGACTTGTACGAGCCGTAGGAGGAGCCCGCCATGCGGGAGATGGTCTCCTCCATGAGGGTGCCGCCGAGGTCGTTCGCGCCGGAGCGGAGCATCTGGGCCGCGCCCTCCGTGCCCAGCTTCACCCAGCTGGTCTGGATGTTGGGGATGTGCGGGTGCAGCAGGAGGCGGGCCATCGCGGTGACCGCGCGGTTGTCGCGCACCGAGGGGCCGGGGCGGGAGATGCCGGCCAGGTAGACGGGCGCGTTGGTGTGGATGAAGGGGAGGGTGACGAACTCCGTGAAGCCGCCGGTGCGCTGCTGGATGCCGGCCAGGGTGCGCAGGTGGCCGAGCCAGTGGCGGGGCTGGTCGACGTGGCCGTACATCATCGTCGAGGAGGAGCGGATGCCCAGGTCGTGGGCGGTCTCGATGACCTCGATCCAGGTGGCGGCGGGGAGTTTGCCCTTGGTGAGGATCCAGCGGACCTCGTCGTCGAGGATCTCGGCGGCGGTGCCGGGGATGGAGTCCAGGCCGGCCTCCTTGGCCGCGGTGAGCCACTCGCGGACGGACAGGCCGGTGCGGGTGGCGCCGTTGACGACCTCCATCGGGGAGAAGGCGTGCACGTGCATGCCGGGGACGCGTTCCTTCACCGCCCGCGCGATGTCGAAGTACGCGGTGCCCGGCAGGTCGGGGTGGATGCCGCCCTGCATGCAGACCTCGACCGCGCCGACCTCCCACGCCTGCTGGGCGCGGTCGGCGACCTGCTCCAGGGAGAGGGTGTACGCGTCGGCGTCGGTGCGGCGCTGCGCGAAGGCGCAGAAACGGCAGCCGGTGTAGCAGACGTTGGTGAAGTTGATGTTGCGGGTGACGATGTAGGTGACGTCGTCGCCGACCGCCGACTTGCGCACGTCGTCCGCGACGCGGCACAGGGCGTCCAGGGCCGGGCCGTCCGCGTGCAGCAGGGCGAGGGCCTCCTCGTCGGTCAGCTTCGTCGGGTCGTCGGCGGCGGTGGCGAGGGCGGCGCGTACGTCGGTGTCGATGCGCTCGGGGGTCATGCCGGGGGCGGCGGCCTCGCGCAGGGCGGACCAGTCGCCGTAGACCTCGTCGAAGTCGTCGCGGCGGTCGGCGGTGCGGCCCTCGGTGTCGATGGCGCGGTGCAGGTCGGTGCGGCCAGAGGGCTGGAAGACCTCGTCCGGTTCCTGCCAGGGGCGGCCCTCCACCGTCGCGTCGGGGCGGGCGAGTCCGGTCTCCGGGTCGGCCAGGGCGCGCACGTGCGGGAGCAGGCGCGGGTCGAGCCAGGGTTCGCCGCGCCGGACGAACTCCGGGTAGACGCAGAGACGTTCCCGCAGTTCGAAACCGGCGGCGCGGGAGGTGGCCGCCAGCTCCTCGATGCGCGGCCAGGGGCGTTCGGGGTTGACGTGGTCGATGGTGAGCGGGGAGACGCCGCCCCAGTCGTCGATGCCGGCGCCGATCAGGCGCTCGTACTCGGCGTCGACCAGGTTGGGGGGTGCCTGGAGGCAGGCGCTCGGGCCCATGATGTGCCGGGCGACGGCCACCGTGGCGACCAGGTCGTCGAGTTCCGCGTCGGGCATGGAGCGCATCGCGGTGTCCGGCTTGGCGCGGAAGTTCTGGATGATCAGTTCCTGGATGCCGTGGTAGGCGCGCGCGACCTTGCGGAGGGCGAAGAGGGACTCGGCCCGCTCCTCGTAGGTCTCGCCGATGCCGATGAGCAGGCCGGAGGTGAAGGGGACGGAGGAGCGGCCGGCGTCCTGAAGGACGCGCAGGCGGACGGCCGGCTCCTTGTCCGGGGAGCCGTGGTGGGGGCCGCCCGGCTCCGACCACAGGCGGGTCGCGGTGGTCTCCAGCATCATGCCCATGCTGGGCGCGACCGGCTTCAGGCGCTGGAAGTCGGTCCAGGTCAGCACGCCCGGGTTGAGGTGCGGGAGCAGGCCCGTCTCCTCCAGGATCCGGATCGAGACGGCGCGGACGTAGGCGATCGTGTCGTCGTAGCCGTGCGCGTCGAGCCACTCGCGGGCCTCGGGCCAGCGGTCCTCGGGCTTGTCGCCGAGGGTGATGAGGGATTCCTTGCAGCCGAGGGCGGCGCCCTGGCGGGCGATGGCCAGCACCTCGTCCGGGGACATGAACATGCCGTGGCCGTCGCGGCGGAGCCTGCCGGGGACGGTGACGAAGGTG
This sequence comes from Streptomyces sp. SYSU D01066-1, assembly GCF_054956795.1. Classification (NCBI taxonomy): domain Bacteria; kingdom Bacillati; phylum Actinomycetota; class Actinomycetes; order Kitasatosporales; family Streptomycetaceae; genus Streptomyces; species Streptomyces sp. SYSU D01066-1. Next base: position 293,296 of record NZ_JBUDHV010000004.1, read on the forward strand.
CAGTAGTGGCACCTGTCCCGGCACAGGCGGGTGAGGGGGACGAAGACGCTCTTGGAGTACGTGATGACACCGGGGCGCCCGGCGGCCTCCAGGCCCGCGTCGCGGATCCGGGCGGCGGAGGCGGTGAGGTCGGCGAGGTGGTCACCGCGGGCCTGGAGCAGGACGGCGGCCTCGGAGACGTCCAGGGCGACGCCGTCCCGGGCGCGCTTGAGGGCCCGGCGCAGGGAGTTCTCGGTAGGCATCCTCCGAGGGTACGTGCGGGCCGGCCGCGCTCCCCGGGACGGCTGCCGGTACGCGGCGTATCCGTCCGGCGTCCGCGGGACGTCCGCCTCCCCCGCCGGCGGCAACCGGCCCGCCGTCTCCTCGGTGCCCGGGTCCGCGAAGCGCGACGGCTCCCCCGGGGCCGGGCCACGCGTCCCTACCGACCGGTCGGCATCGCACGGTTCGTTCAGCTGCCGACCGCCTTCCCGTGGACCGCGGTTCATGGGTTGGTACGAGCGTTGCGGGCGGCACTTCCCGCACCACCCCTGACGGTCGGACCACTCCTGGGAGCAGCAGCATGTGCGAGGACATCAAGACCGGTGTCGGCAGACGCGCCGTGTTCGTGACGGGCGCCGCCGCCGCGCTCACGCTCACGACCGTGCGCTTCGCGTCGGCGGCCGCGGGGCAGAAGACGGAGACGGTCCGGGGCACCCTGCCCGCCGGGTCGCCGGACTTCGTGTACGTACCCGTCGAAGTGCCCTCGGGCGTGCGGGAGTTACGGGTCTCCTACACCTACGACAGGCCCGCCGTGCCGTCCGGCACCGCCGGCAACGCCCTCGACATCGGCCTCTTCGACGAACGCGGCACCGAGCTGGGCGGCCGGGGGTTCCGGGGCTGGTCGGGCGGGGCGCGCTCGGAGTTCTTCGTCCGGGCGGACGACGCGACGCCGGGGTATATCCCGGGGCCGGTGCGGGCGGGGACGTGGCACATCGCGCTCGGCCCGTACACGGTGGCCCCGCAGGGGCTGTCGTACGAGATCACGGTGACGCTGACGTACGGGGAGCCGGGGGCGACCGCGCGGCCGGTGTACCCGCCGGAGCGGGCGCGGGGGCGGGGGCGGGCCTGGTACCGGGGCGACTGCCACCTGCACTCCTGGTACTCCGACGGGCGCCGCACCCCGAAGGAGATCGCGGCGCTGGCGCGGGCGGCGGGGCTGGACTTCATCAACTCCTCCGAGCACAACACGCACGCCGCGCACGCCCACTGGGCGGACGCGGCCGGCGACGACCTGCTGGTGATGGTGGGGGAAGAGGTGACGACCCGCAACGGGCACGTGGTGGCGCTGGGCACGGACCCGGGGACGTTCGTGGACTGGCGGTACCGGGCCCGCGACAACCGGTTCGGGCGGTTCGCGCGGCGGATCCGGCGGGCCGGGGGCCTGGTGGTGCCCGCCCATCCGCACGCCACCTGCGTCGGCTGCAACTGGAAGTTCGGCTTCGACGAGGCGGACGCGGTCGAGGTGTGGAACGGGCCGTACACGCCCGACGACGAGGTGGCGCTGGCCGACTGGGACGGCATGCTGGTGGCGTCCGCGCGGGACGGGCGGGGCTGGCTCCCGGCGATGGGCGGCAGTGACGCGCACCGCGACCCGGACGTGGTCGGGCTGCCGCAGACCGTCGTCCTCGCCGACGACCTCACCCGGCGCGCGGTCCAGGAGGGCATCCGCGCGGGGCGGTCCTACGTCGCCGAGTCCGCGCGGGTCACGCTGGCGTTCACCGCGTCGGGCGGGCTCGGGGAGCACGCCGGGATCGGGGAGCGGCTGTCCGTGGCCGGCGACACCCCGGTCACCGTCCGCCTGGCGGTGACCGGCGCCCCGCGCTGCACCGTCCGGTTCGTCACCGACCAGGGGGTGCTGCACACCGGCGGTCCGCTGCCGGAGTCGGGCGAGGGGGTCGTGCGGTGGCGGACGACCGCCTCGTACGCGGCGTACGTACGGGCCGAGGTGCGGCACGAGGCGGCGGCGGGGGCGTCGCCGGGGGCGCTGGCGGCGTTCACCAACCCCGTCTTCCTGGACCGGCGTCAGGGACCCTCCAGGTCGGCGACGACCGCGAAGTGATCCGAGGGCCACACGCCGTCCACCGGGGCGTCGCCCGCGCGCCGTACCGCCCGGACCCGGCCCAGTGAGCCGGGGCCGGGCGGACCGGGGCGGACGTAGTCGACGCGCTGGGGCGGGCCGCCGCCGGTGATGTGGGGGTTGACGGGGTCCAGGGTCGCGGCGGGGGCGGCCGGGCCGGCCAAGTCCCAGGCGTCCGTGAAGCCCCGGGCGGACAGGAGGCGGACCTCGTCGGTTCCGGGGCCGGCGTTGAAGTCGCCGGTGAGGACGGGCGGGTAGGCCCCGCCGGGACGGTGCCGGCCGACGAAGCCGGTGAGGGCGTCGACCTGGCGGCGGCGCACGGCCGAGGCGTGCGGCGCCGAGGTCAGGTGGGCTGTGCAGAACGGGACCGGGTGGCCCGGGGCGTCCAGGGCGGCGTACAGCGCGGTCCGCCCGTCGTCGAGTTCGGCCGGCGCCGGCAGCCGCAGCGCCGCCTGGTCCAGCACGGGCCACCGGCTGAGCACCGCGACACCGATGACGGCCCGCTCGTCGCCGATCCGCCGCTGCCACCGCTCGGGGGCGCCGTAGGCGGCCCAGGCCCAGTGCAGGCCGAGTTCCCCGGCGAGCCACTCGGCGAGGTTGCCGCTGTCGTCCGCCGCCCACACCTCCTGGAGGCCCACCGCGTCGGGGCGCAGTTCGCGCAGCACGGCGAGGACCGCCTTCTGCCGTTCCGCCCAGGGACCGAACCGCCACCACAGATTCCAGGTCACGACCCGCACGACCGCATCACCCGTCTCTCGCACACCATCGCCTTCCCGCCGAGGCTGTCCGGCGAACATGACCGGCGGGCGACGCGCCGGGAACGGACGGCCCGCCAGTTCCCGGCTCACCGGGCGCTGATCGGGGAGACCGTGTGAGGGCTCGGTGCCGTGCCCCGGCTCCGCCGGTGATCCGCGCGTCCCCCGGCTGACGGGGGCGGTGCGGACAGGGCAGACTGGCGGGATCGCTCGGGATATCTAGGGGGACTGGATGGACGGTGTGCCGCGAGTGCCGGGGCAGCGGCGGTCGGCTCCCCCGGCGGAGACGGCCGCCTGTGCGGAGACGCTCTCCCCGGTGGAGGCGGTCTCCCCGGTGGAGGCACTCTCCCCGGTGGAGACGCTCTCCCCGGTGGAGACGCTCTCCCCGGTGGAGACGGTCTCCCCGGTGAAAACGGCCGCCCCGACGGAGGCGTTCTCCCCGGCGGCGACGGCCGCTCCTGCGGAGGCGGTCTCCCTGGCGGAGACGGCCGCCCTGCGGTTCGGTGTGCTCGGTCCGGTGCGCGCCTGGCGCGGCGACGAACCGCTGGCCACCGGTTCGCCCCAGCAACGCGCCCTGCTCGCCGCCCTGCTGCTGCGTGAGGGCCGTACGGCGACGGCGGCGGAGCTGATCGACGCCCTGTGGGGCGAGGAGCCGCCGCCCCGGGCGCTGGCGGCGCTGCGCACGTACGCGTCCCGGCTGCGCAAGGTCCTCGGCGCCGGGGTGCTGGTCAGCGAGTCGGGCGGGTACGCCGTGCGCGGCCCGGACGACGGGGCGCTGGACCTCTCCGCGGCGCGGGACCTGGCGGCCGAGGCGGAGAAGGCGCGCGGCGCCGGCGACCTGTGCCACGCCCGGGACGCGCTCCGGCGGGCGCTGGCGCTGTGGGACGGCGAGGCGCTGGCCGGCGTACCGGGCCCGCACGCGCGGGCGCAGCGGGTCCGGCTGGAGGAGTGGCGGCTGCAACTGCTGGAGACGCGGCTGGACATGGACCTGGAGCAGGGCTGTCACGCGGAGGCCGTCTCGGAGCTGACCGCGCTGACCGCCGCCCACCCGCTGCGCGAACGGCTGCGCGAGCTGCTGATGCTGGCGCTGTACCGCAGCGGACGGCAGGCCGAGGCGCTCGCGGTCTACACCGACACCCGCCGCCTGCTGGCGGAGGAGCTGGGCGTCGACCCGTGCCCGGAGCTCCAGGAGCTGCAACGGCGGGTCCTGCGGGCCGACCCGGACCTGGCGGAGGTGCCCGGACCGGTCGAGCGGCCCGCGCCGGCCCCGGTCCGTCCGGCCCAGCTCCCGGCGACGGTGGCGGACTTCACCGGCCGGGCCGCCTTCGTACGGGAACTGAGCGAGGTGCTGGGCTCGGCGTCCGGGGACGGGAGCCGGGTGATGGCGCTGTCGGCCGTCGCCGGGATCGGCGGCGTCGGCAAGACCACCCTGGCGGTGCACGTGGCACACCAGGCCCGGTCCGCCTTCCCCGACGGGCAGTTGTACGTCGACCTCCAGGGCACCGGGGCGCGGCCGGCCGAACCGGAGACGGTGCTGGGCGCCTTCCTGCGGGCGCTGGGCACCGCGGACTCGGCCGTGCCCGACTCGCTCCAGGAGCGGGCGGCGCTGTACCGCTCGCTGCTGGACGGCCGCCGGGTGCTGGTCCTGCTGGACAACGCCCGCGACGCCGCCCAGGTACGTCCGCTGCTGCCGGGCGGGGCGGGCTGCGCGGCGCTGGTGACCTCCCGGGTGCGGCTGGCGGGGCTGGCCGGGGCGCACCTGGTCGACCTGGACGTCATGTCACCGGAGGAGGCGCTGGCGCTGTTCACCCGGATCGTGGGCGAGGAGCGGGTGGCCGCGGAGCGCGAGGCCGCGCTGGACGTGGTGGCGGCGTGCGGCTTCCTGCCGCTGGCGATCCGGGTCGCCGCGTCCCGGCTGGCCGCCCGCCGCACCTGGGCCGTCGCGGTGCTGGCGGCCAGACTCGCCGACGAGCGCGGCCGGCTGGACGAGCTGCGGGCCGGCGACCTGGCCGTGAAGGCCACCTTCGAGCTGGGCTACGGCCAGCTGGAGCCCGCCCAGGCGCGGGCGTTCCGGCTGCTGGGCCTGGCGGACGGGCCGGACATCTCGCTGGCGGCGGCCGCGGCCGTGCTGGACCTGCCCGTCGAGGAGACCGAGGACCTGCTGGAGTCGCTCGTCGACACCTCGCTGCTGGAGTCGGCGGCGCCCGGCCGCTACCGGTACCACGACCTGGTGCGGCTCTACGCGCGTGCGTGCGCCGAGCGCGACGAGCGGACGCCGGGCGAGCGGACGGCGGCCCTCTCCCGGCTGCTGGACTTCTACCTGGCGACGGCGGCCGGCGTCTACGCGATCGAGCGGCCCGGCGACCGGCTGGTGGACCACCTGGCGGCGACCGCGTACCCGGGGCTGACGTTCCCCGGCCGGCGCGCGGCCCAGGACTGGCTGTACGCCGAGGCGCACGTCCTGCTGGCCTGCGTGCAGCAGAGCGCGCGGGGGCCCGCCCTGGCGCGGGCCGTGGACCTGCTGTGGGCGGCCAAGGACCTGGCCGAGTCCGGCGCCAACGCCAAGCAGTACGAGGTCGTCGCCCTGGCCCTGCGGGACGCGGCGCGGCGGGCGGGCGACCCCGGTGTGCTGAGCCGGGCGCTGACCACGCTGACCAACGTCCACCTGGTGGCCGGCCGGTTCCGCGAGGCGGACGAGCAGGCGCGGCTGGCCATGGAGCTGGCCCGGACCGCCGGTGACCCGGCACCGCGCTGCTGGGCCGCCAACGACCGGGGCATCATCGCGCTGTACGAGGGGCGCAACGCCGAGGGCGAGGGGTACCTGCGGCAGGCCATCGAGAGTTTCCGCGCGGACGAGAACCTGGCCGGGGAGGCCAGCGCCCTGTGCAACCTCTCCCGCGTCCACCTGGCCATGGGGCGGGTGACCAGCGCGGTGGAGCTGGCCCGGCGGGGCATCGCCATCTACGACCGGCTCGGACACACCCTGCGCGGCGCCAACGGCCGCTACGCCCTGGGGATGGCGCTCACCGGGCAGGGCCGCCTGGACGACGCCGTCGAGCGGCTGAACGAGGCGCTGGCGGTCTTCCGCGACAGCCGGCAGCGGCTCTGGGAGGGCATGACGCTGTTCCGGATCGCGGAGGCACGGCTGGCGGGCGGGGAGCCGGCGGAGGCCGCCGCCCTGGCGGAGCAGGCGCTCGCCGTGCTGCGCGGGATCGGCGGCGAGTGGCGGCGCGGCAACGTGCTGACCGTGCTGGGCCGCGCGCTCGGCGCGCTCGGCCAGACCGGCCGGGCCCGGGCCTGCTGGCAGGAGGCCCTGGCCACCTTCGACCGGCTGGGCTCGCCGGAGGCCGCCGACGTGCGGCTGCTGCTCAGCCCGGCCACCGTCGCCTGAACGGCGGGCGGCGGGCGGCGAGGCGGCGGGCGGCGGGGCGGCGTTCATCGTTCGTTTATCGCCCGGCGGCACTCTCGGATCGTCGGTCCGTCGCGTCGGGGGGCAGACGGATCAGCGGTGATCACCGCCGCTAGGGTGAACGGCCCTGACATGCCCGTCCGGCGGTCTCGGGGGAGCCGCCGGACGGGCTTCGCCGATCGACGGACAGGAGTTGCAGGCCATGGCCGATGCCGAGAAGGACCTCGTGGTCAAGCCGCTCGACAACCACGCCACGGGGGTCGAGACCGAGGCCACCGCACAGGGCGACCACGCCACCGGCGGGGAGGCCGTGGCGCTGGACAACCACGCGACGGACGGCACCGTGACGCCGCTGGACAACCACGCCACCGGCGAGCAGGTCTGACGCGGGCCCGCACGGGGACCCGTACGGGATCTGCCCCGGACCCACGCGGGGGAACGGCCGCGGCGGCACGGAGGGGGAGCCGCCGCGGCCGCCGTGCGTCCCGGCCCGCACCGGCCCGTCACCCGCGACGGCGTGACACGACCCGCCCCGCCGTCGCGGACGACACGACCCGCCATGCCATCGCGGACGACACGACCCGCCACGCCGTCGCGGACGACACGACCCGCCCCGCCCACCGCGCGCCCCACGCCCGCCGGCCATCACCCACGTCCCGGCCCGGCGGCCGGCGGCCTCGCGCCCGGGTACCGCTCGGGTACCCCTCGGGTACGCAGGCGCTCAAGCGCTCCGCGCCGTCCCCGTCCCCTTCTCCGCGTCCAGCGCGTACACGCACCGGTCCTTGCTGCAGGCGTAGACGATCCCGTCCCGTACCACCGGGGTGCCGGTGATCTCGCCGCCGGTCGCCAGTTTCCAGCGCAGCCGGCCGTCGTCGGCCTTCAGGGTGTAGAGGAGGTGGTCGGTGGAGCCGAAGTGGATGCGGCCCTCGGCCACCGCCGGGGCGCCCACGATGTCGCCGCCCGCCTGGAACCGCCACTTGGGCGTGCCGGTGACGGCGTCCAGGGTGTACAGGCCCTTGCCGCTGCCGACGTGGACGTGGCCCGCGGCGACCAGGACCGGCTCGGTGGTGGTACGGGCCTCGGTGGCGATCCGCCAGCGGTCGCGGCCGTCGGCGGCGTCCAGCGCGTACACCGTGCCGAGGTAGTCGGCGAGGTAGACACCGCCGCCGGTGACGGCCGGGCCGGGCACGAAGGCCGGCGGGGAGAGGAAGACCGCCGGGGCCTCGAAGTGCCAGCGGACGTGGCCGGTCGCCACCTCCAGGGCCAGCACCCGCGTACCGGCGCAGACGTACACGCAGCCGTCCGGCGCCTGGCCCACCCGTACCGGCACGCCGCCGCAGGAGGCCGCGTCGCCGACCGGGTACGACCAGCGCTCGTCGCCGGTGCGGGCGTCCAGGGCGCGCAGCCGGGCGTTCTGCCAGAGGTAGACCGTGCCGTCGAGCAGGGCCGGACCCGCCTCCGGGGACTCGAAGTCGGTCTGGCAGCCGCCGACCTCCCACAGCTTCCGTCCGGTGGCGGCCTCCCACGCCTGGACGCCGCCGCCCCGGGTGCCGGTGACGACGGTGCCCCGCTCCGCCTTGAGGGAGTACACCCAGGCGTCGGTCTGGAGCCGCCACAGGTCGGTGCCCTCCCGGGCGTCCAGGGCGTACAGGGTGGGCCCGTCGGAGGCGTGGATACGGCCGTCGGCGACCGCCTTCGACCAGGCGACGTCCCGGGTCTTGAAGCGGCGGCGGCCGGTGGCCACGTCCAGGGCGTGCACCTCGAAGGAGGTGACGTAGACCAGGTCGCCGGCGACGGACGGGGTGCCCCAGACGTCGTTGGACATCCGGAACCGCCAGGGCCGCCAGCCGGACGCCGCCGGGTCGGGCGGCGCGGTGGGCGGGGCGATGGGCGGGGCGCCGGGGGGCGCGGCCGGGGCGGGCGGTACGGCGGGTCCGGCCGCCCCGGCCCCGCCCGCGCCGGGGCGGGGCTTGGCCCAGGCGCCGGACAGGGCGGCCTCCGGGGGCGGCGCCTTGACCACGGCGGCGCGGGTGTCGGCGACCCGGGGGCCGGGGCCGATGGGCACGGCCGCGCCGGCCAGCC